>VBGG01000367.1 GCA_005883405.1 Chloroflexota bacterium
TCGCGGGCGGTGGTCGAGCCACGCGCCGTAATGCGCGAGTTCGGCACCGAGCTGGCGGCGGACGTGGCGGTGCGGGTCTTCGACAGCTCGGCCGACATGCGCTATCTCGTATTGCCGCGGCGGCCGGCTGCCACCGACGGCATGAGTGAAGAGGAGCTCGCGACGCTCGTTACCCGCGACAGCATGATCGGAGTCACGCTCGCTCGCGAGCCCGCCCGCGCGGCGGCCGTCGTTCGCTAACGATCATCACGGCCGCTCATGCCGCACGAACCGCAGTCTGACCCGGCGGCGCCCACTCTACATCCGCTCGGGCAGCTCGAGGCCCTGGCGTACGGCTGGCTCGCGGAGCCGGAGCTCAGCGGGGTCCAGGCGCACGTCGCCGGTTGCCCGAGCTGCCAGGAGTTCCTCGCGGATGCCGAGGCCATCCGCTCACGTCTGGCACTGCTCGAAAGCGACGAGCCGAAGATCGACATTCTCGAACGGGTGCTGCGGCAGATTGAGTCGAATTGATCAGCGCGCGGCACTCCCCGAGATACTCGTCGTGGAGGTCCGGTCCGCGATGGGTCAGGCAGACGAGGAGGAGCATTCACAGGAGGCGGTGGGCGCTGCGCTGCCGCCTGTCGCGGCACTGGTAGAGCGCTTCCAGCAACGTCTCGGCACCTACCTCCTGCACCTGGTGGGCGACCTCGACCACGCGCTGGTCCTCGCCGAGCAAACCTTCGTCCGCGCCCACTTCGCAGGACTCGCCAGCGGGCCAGAGCTGTCGGCGCAGGTCTGGCTGTATGGGGTCGCCACGCAGTTGGCGTTTGCCGATCTGCGCCGTCGTCGGCCGGTTCCGCACGAAGTCGCCGAGGGGCGTGACGTGGTCCGCGCGGTGCTGGCACAATTGCACCCGGACGAGCGGGCGGCACTGCTGCTGGCCGACAAGCAGGGCCTGCACGAGGCCGAGGTTGCGGCGATCCTGGGCCAGACCGCTGATCAGATTCAGCGGCAGTTGAAGCGCGCGCGGACGCGCTTCCGCGACCTCTACGTTCGCCAGCACACGCTGTCAGAGATCCGCCCGCCTAACGGGGCGAACGCTTGTGATGGGGGTGCCGCGACCGACGCGCCCTACTCGCCGCCGCCCAGGTGAAGCCCCAGACCATCGCGGCACTGGTCGCCACAGCCACCCAGCCCGTCATGTAGCTGAACAGGACTGACGGGTTGACCGGGCCCTGGCCGATGGCCCAGAGCGCCACCCCGAGCGCGGAGAGGCCAGCCACCAGGAGCGGTGCCCAGCGCTCGGGCACACCCGCCCACCTCAGCAGCTGCATGATCCCGACCACCACCACGGTGACACGCATCACCGCCAGGCCGTCCATCGCTTCTAATCTCCCGTCTGGCTCATGTTGCTCGGCCAACAACTACAACGAACCGGCGGACCAGCAGCGGACACTTACGTCACGCTGCTACGTCACGCTGCGCGGGAACGTGTCCACGGGTTGGATCGTTATTCGTTTACAGAAGGGGTGTACGGCGACGTGGCGCAGGAGGTGGAGCTCGTCGCACGTGCGCAGGCTGGTGACCGCGAGGCGTTTGCCGCCCTGATCCTTGCCTACCAGCAGCCCGTCGGCGGGTATCTGTGGCGCCTCAGCGGTGATCGCGAGCTGGCGCAGGACCTGACCCAGGACACCTTCCTGCGCGCCTACCGCGCAATCGGTGCGACCCGTCCGGGTTTGCAGCTGCGGAGCTGGCTGTACCGCATTGCCACGAATCTGGCCTACGACCATTTCCGGCGCCAGCGGCGCTTCGGTTTCGTGCCGCTGCTGCCAGTCGAAGGACCGGCATACTGGGAGGAGCCGACCGGCGTCGACGAAGCCGATGCGGTCTGGCGAGCGCTCGCGCATCTACGTCCGAAAGATCGCGCGGCGTTGCTCCTCTGCGCGCTGGAGGGCTACTCGTACCGCGAGGCGGCGGTGATCCTCGGAACATCACCCGAGGCGGTCCGCAAGCAGTTTGGGCGCGCCAAGCAGCGCTTCCGCCGCGCGTATGCTGAGCAGACCGCCGCCGGGGAGTCCAACGACGACCCGCCTGACCCCGTAATGGTCCAATCCAGCGACCCCGAGGGCCGGCAAGGCCCAGGCGGCTCGGTGGTAAGGCGTCGCGCGCCAATGCTGAAGCTTGCGGTAGCAGTGTGGGCGCTATGGGCGGCTTGGGCTGTCAGGTCTGGGGTGCGCCGGGCTGCGCGGTGGCCTCGACAGCGCGCTTCCGCGGGGTAAGATGACTTCAGGCGAGCGCCAACGGGTCTGGCGCGCTCACGACTCGATGGCTTCCTCACCTGCGCCTGTCGGGATTGCTAGCACGACGCCGATGAGTCCCGAGGTAGTCCACCCGTCCGCGGAGCAGCTCGAAGCCGCGGCGTTCGGCTGGCTCGACGCAGCCGAGGCGGAGACGATTCTGGCGCACGCACGGGCGTGTCCCGTGTGCGGGCCGGGCCTCGCCTCCGACCAGGAGGTGCGTCGGCGGCTCGGAACGCTCCGCCGCCTCTCGCCACGCTTCAACGCGGCGGACGCCGTCCTGCGCCATCTCGATCACGACAGGCAGCGCGCGCGGCAGCTTCGGCTGCCCGCGGCGAGGCTGGCGCTGCTGGCTGTGCTGCTGACGGTCGGACTCGTCTCGGGATGGGTCGTGGCCGGCCGACGCAATCGGAGCAGGCCGCTCCGAGCTCGAGCGTCACGCCAGAGCTTGTGGTAATCGCCACGTCCACCGACTGACGAGCGTTGCCGCCTATCCTCAGAAGGTGGCGGCCTCGGACGCGTCAGCGTGGCATCGCGGGTACCTGCTGTACGCGCTCTGCGTCATCGGCGTCCTGATGTTCGCGATCGATGGGTCGATCGTGGCAGTCGCGCTGCCGACGATGATGACCGACCTCAACACGACGCTGCCGCTGATCACGTGGACGCTGGCGGGTTACACGCTGGCCCAGGTGGCGCTGCAGCCGGCGATCGCCAAGTTCAGCGACAACTTCGGCCGCAACCGCGTGTTCCTGGTGTGCGTCTTCGTATTTACGCTCAGCTCGCTGCTGTGTGCGACTGCGCCCAACGTCTGGGTGCTGATCGCGTGTCGCATCGTGCAGGCGATGGGCGGCTCGGGCTTGCTGCCCGCGGCGACCGGCATCGTGGTGAGTTCTTACCCCGCCCGCCAGCGCGAACGACTGATCGGGCTGTTCACCTCGATCATTCCCATGGGCGCCATCATCGGCCCAAATCTCGGCGGCCTCATCCTCACCCAGTTCAGCTGGCGCGGCATCTTCTTCATCAACCTGCCAATCGGCGGCGCCATTCTCTGGCTGCTGCGCGACCGCTTCAGAATGGACGCGGCGCCGGCGCGCGAAAAGCCGATCGACTACCCCGGCATCCTGCTGTTCGCCACGGCCATCACGTGCGTCCTGGTGGCGCTCACGTCACTCGGCAGCGACGCCAGCCTCTTGCGATCACCCCTGTTCTGGGGCTTGCTGCTGGGCGCGATCGTCATCGGCTGGTTGTTCGTCCAGCAGGAGAGGCGCGCACCCGACCCGATGCTCGATTACAGGATCTCGGTGCTGCCGCCGTTTCTGCAGGTGAATGCCTACAACCTGCTGTACGGGATGGCCATCTTCTCGGTCATGGCCTTTGTGCCGTACTACGCCGAGACCCGTTTCGGCATGACCCCCGCGCAGACGGGCGTACTGCTGACCCCGCGTTCGATCCTGCTCATCGTCATGTCGACGGTCGCCAGCGTGTGGCTGCTCAAGTACGGCTACCGCAGGCCGATGCTCGCCGGCACCACTATCGTCGGGCTCGGGGTGCTGTTCCTGGGACTGCTCCCGGACGAGCTGCGGCTCGGATCGATCCGGGTGCCGCCGTTCTGGGCCATCGCCATCTCGATGGCGCTGGCTGGGCTGGGTATGGGCACCGCTGCGCCGGCCTCGAACAACGCGGGCATCGCGCTCATGCCGCGGCAGGCGGCGGCGATCGCCGGCTTGCGAGCCATGATCCGCTCGCTGGGCGGCGTGCTCGGCCAGGGGCTGATCGTGGTGATCCTGGAGTTCGCTCCAGACTCCACCGCGGGTCTTGAGATTGCCTTCGTCGGCTTCGGTGTGCTGCTGCTCGTGTCGGTGCCGCTCGTCTTGACGATCCCGGATACCGCGCGTGAGAGGCGCCGCAAGCGCGAGGAAGAGGAGATCGCGGCCGCCGCGGCTCAAGCCAGCCCGGCGATCACCACCCCTTTCGGCTCGAGGTAATAGTCGAGCGCTTCGGGGCCGTGCTCACGGCCGATGCCCGAGGCTTTGACGCCGCCGAAGGGCAGCTCGTCATAGCCATAGTGGAGTGAGTTGACCCACACGTTGCCCGCCTCGAGCTTATCGATCGCCCGATTGGCTTTGACCAGATCGCGGGTCCAGATCGACGAGCCCAGGCCGTAGACCGAGTCATTGGCACGCTCGATCGCCTCGTCCAGGTCACCAAAGCGAAACACGGGAAGCACGGGCCCGAACACCTCCTCGCGCACAATTTTCGAGTCCCACGGTGCATCCTCGACGAGCGTCGGCAAATAGAAGTTTCCGCGTGCAAACCCATCGCCCTCAGGTCGACCGCCGCCGACCGTGACCCTGGCGCCGCGGTTGCGCGCGTCTTCCACCTGCTCTTCGATCTCCTGACGCTGGTAGGCCAGGTGCAGCGGACCCATGCGGCTGGACTTCTCCGTGCCGGGTCCAACCGTCTTCTTCTCCAGGATCCCGCGCAGCTGAGCGACGAACGAGTCGTACACCGACTCGTGGACGAACAGCCGCTTCACGCCCAGGCACATCTGGCCGCAGTTGAAGAACCGCCCGGTATCCGCCATCTTGACCGCGGTGCCGATGTCCGCGTCGTCGCAGACGATCATCGGGTCGCTTCCGCCCAGCTCGAGCGTAATGCGCTTGATCTCCGGACCGGCGACCTCCATGACGTGGCGGCCAACCTCCGTCGAGCCGGTGAAGGCGATACGCCGAACCCGCGGGTGCCGCAGCAGTTGCTCGCCCACCTCGGCGCCTGGGCCGGTGATCACGTTGATTGCTCCAGGTGGAAGTTTGCCCTTGCCGCCGGCGAAGGTGGCCTGCTGGATCAGCTCCGCTGTGCGCAGGGTGGCGAGCGGCGTCGTGGAGGCCGGCTTGACGATGATGGTGTTTCCCGCGGCCAGCGCTGGACCCACTTTGGTGCCCATCAGCGTGAGCGGAAAGTTCCAGGGCACGATCGCGCCGCAGACGCCGATCGGCTGGCGAACGACGAGGCCGTACGCGCCCTTTTGGGGTAGTGGGACGTAGCTGCCGCGTACCTTCGAGGCCAGGCCGGCGTAGAACTCGAGGCCGTGGACCAGGTGGTGGATCTCGAGGTTCGCCTCGAAGAGGGTCTTGCCCTGCTCCGCGGTGAGGAGCTGGGCGATGTCGCCGGCGTGCTCCATGATCAGCTCGCAGGCGTTGGCCAGCGCCACTCCACGATCTTCAGCCGACGTCTCCGCCCATTCGCCGAAGGCTTGTTCGGCAGCCTGAACGGCCTGCTCGACGTCATCGGCGTTACCCAGCGGCACATTTTGGACCAGTTCACCAGTGGCCGGATTGCGGACCTCATACGTCTTGCCCGACCCCGAGCCCACGCGTTCGCCACCTATCAGCATCAGTGCGATTGTGCCTCAGGCCTGGCAGCGTCCGCCGTCGAACGGCCCGCGGCGACAGCATTCAGGCAGCCGGCCTGGTCGCTCGCACGAACGCGCTCACCAGGCGACCCTCGTCGACTGCCCAGGCCTCGCCCGGCTCGTACACGCGGGTGACCTCAACCTCCACGTCGATGAAGCCCGCCTCGGCAAGCAGCCGACGGTAGGTGTGCTCCTCGAGCGCGCCGGCCACGCAGCCCGCCCAGAGCTCAACGCTCTTGCGCACGAGCGCCGGCAGCTCGCCCTGGACGACCACGTCAGATACCGCGAAGCGCCCTCCGGGTCGCAGCACACGGAACGCTTCGCGCAGGACTTTGGCCTTGTCGGTGCTCAGGTTGATCACGCAATTCGAGATGACCACGTCGACGCTGGTGTCGGGCAGCGGGACCTGCTCGATCTCACCCTTGAGGAAGCGCACATTTTCGACGCCCGATTCGGCCGCGTTGCGGCTTGCGAGCGCCAGCATCTCGTCGGTCATGTCCAGGCCGTAGGCGAAGCCGGTCGGCCCGACGCGACGAGCAGACAGCAAGACGTCGATGCCGCCGCCCGAGCCGAGGTCGAGAACGGTTTCGCCAGGGCTGAGCTGGGCGAGCGCGGTTGGATTGCCGCAGCCGAGCGAGGCCAGCACCGCCGCGGAGGGCAGCTCGGCCACGTCATCTACCGTATAGAGGTTCTGGACGAGTTGGCTCGGGTCTGGTGCGCCGCAACACTCGGTTCCGCAACAACCCGCCTGGTCGAGGACCGGCAGGGCGGACTCGGCGCTGGTTGGGTGGGTAGTGGTGACGGCCGAGGCGGCCGCGGCGTAGCGAGCGCGCACAGCCGCGCGTAGCGAGATGGCGTCGGCATTGGTGGCGGGGTCGCGGTCGGGCATGGTCGGCGTCTCCCATCGATGATGATCGATGCCTGAGCTTAGGTTATCCATCGACGCTTGTCAATGCATGCGCTACACTCGTCGCACGTGACCCAGGCCGAGATCCCACTGCTCACACCCCGCGTCAAGGGCTGCTGCTTCCCCGTCGCGCCGCCCCTGCGGCCATCTCATGCCGACGAGCTGTCAGCCATCTTCAGGGCGCTCGCCGATCCAACCCGCGTCCAGATGGTCCACATGCTCAAAGCCGCGAGCGAACCCATCTGCGTCTGCGACTTCACCGCCGCCTTCGATCTCGGCCAGCCGACCGTCAGCCACCATCTGGCCAGGCTCAAGGAGGCCGGCCTGGTGGCCAGCTTCAAGCGCGGCGTGTGGAGCTTCTACGCCTTGCGTGACGACATCGGCGAGGCTGGCCAACGCGCCCTGGCACTGATTCCATAGAGCGCTATGCAGCTTCGCGGGCAGACGTTTCTCATCAGCGGTGGCGCTTCAGGACTGGGCGCGGCGTGTGCGCGGCGATTCGCCGCCGCTGGCGCGCGGGTGGTCGTGGCCGACGTGAACCGCTCCGCGGGCGAGCGCCTGGCTGGCGAGCTCGGCCAGACCGCGCGCTTCGCGCAGACGGACGTGACAGACGAGGCCAGCGTTCAGCGTGCGGTCGATCAGGCGCTGGAGGCCTTTGACGCGCTCAACGGCGCGATCAATTGCGCCGGCATCGGGCTAGCTCAGCGCACGCTCGGGCGTGAGGGGCCGCACCCGCTGCCTGACTTCGCGCGAGTGATCGGCGTGAATCTGATCGGCACGTTCAACGTCATTCGGCTCGCGGCCGCCGCTATCGCCCGAGGCGAGCCGAACGCCGCTGGAGAGCGCGGGGTGATCGTCAATACCGCCTCGGTGGCCGCCTTCGAGGGCCAGATCGGCCAGGCCGCGTACTCGGCCTCGAAGGGAGGCATCGTGGGCATGACGCTGCCGATCGCGCGCGACCTGGCACGCGACGGTATCCGCGTGGTGACCATCGCCCCGGGCATCTTCGACACGCCCTTGCTGGGTGTGCTGCCCGAGCCTGCGCGCGTGTCGCTGGGTCAGCAGGTGCCCTTCCCGTCGCGCCTGGGTCGGCCCGAGGAGTACGCCGCGCTGGCGCAGCACATCGTCGAAAACGAGATGCTTAATGGCGAGGTGATCCGCCTGGACGGCGCAATTCGCATGGCGCCGCGCTAGCTCTCGCGCTGCCAGGGCAAAACGGTGACGTGGATTGCCCCAGGTGCGCCGCTACCCCCCACGCTTCTGATCGCCAGGTCGACGTCGCTCAGGCCGAAGGTGTGCGTTGCCAGCCGCTCCAGCGGGTACTTGCCCGAGGCGATCCGCTGAATCGCCAGCTCGACCGACGCATAGCTGTGGCCGCGGGCGGGCTTCAGGGTGATGTACTTGCGCGCCAGTTTCTCGATGGGAAAGGCGGAGATAGTCCCGCCGAGGCTCTGGACGATGATGCGCCCTGCTTTGCGTTTGACCAGGTCGATCGCCAGCGGCACCATCGCCGAGGCTGGCGCCGACGTCGTGTCGACCACCGCGTCCACGCCTTTGCCGGCGGTGATCTCGCGCACGCGTTCGTGGACGTCTTCGCGGTCGGCTTCGATCGTGACGTCGGCGCCGAGTCGCCCCCCGACCTCGAGCCGCCGCTGGTCGCGGGCGAGGCCGGTGAGGATCACCAGGTCAGCCCCTGCCGCTTTCGCCGCGAGCACCGCGGAGAGCCCTTGCTGGCCGGGTCCCATGATTACCAGACTTCGGCCCGGCCCCGTCTGCGCCTCGACGACGGCCCACTCCACGCCGTTGGCCATCGGCAGTGCCATGGCCGCTTGCTCCGCCGGTATGTGCTCGGGCATGCGATGCAGGACGGCCGAGGCCGGCATGTACAGGTAGTGGCTGTAGCCGCCCCACAGCGCGGGTGGGGTAGTGATCGGCGTGTGGCCGTAGCGCAGCGCGCCCGGATTCGAAAACGTATCGGTCTCGGCGCAATGGCGGAACTCACCCCGCAGGCAGTGCTCGCAGTGTCCGCAGGCCAGGTACTCCTCGACGGCCACCCGATCTCCCTCGCCAACGCCCCAGCGTCGGGCGAAAGCGTTGCCCGCCTGCATGATGACGCCCACGTTCTCGTGGCCCAGGATTCTTGGCGCCCCGCCCCACCGCGTGTAGCTGCCGACGTCGCTACCACACACGCCGGCCGCCTCGACCTTGAGCAGCGCCGAGTCGGGCCCGACATGCGGCAGCGGAAATTCGCGCAGCTCGGTCGCCTCAGGTCCGACCTGCACGGCTGCCAGCGCGTGTGCTGCGTGGAGAGTGGGACGCTCAGAACTGCGCGACAAGCGCGTCTTTGAGCTGAGTCTCGCTCCAGCGGGCATCGTCGGGCAGATACATCTGGGCCGGGCGAACGTTGCTGCCCTGGCCGCGCGATCCGATCGGGTCGCGGCCCTCGGCCACGTCGCGGACGGCTTCGAGCAGCAGTCGCCGCATCTGGATGATGGCCGTGTCGGCGCTGCCGAGGTGCTCCCGAGTGCGATCGTAGATCGCGCCCATGCTCTCCTGAACGGCGAAGTCTTGCGTGTTGGTGCCCTGGATGCCGGTGTAGTTGACCGTTCGCTGGCGCTCGCGGCTCAAGCCGTAGTCGTTGGTGGCATTGGCCTTCAGCTTGAACGTGCCCGGTGTGTAGTCCTCGGCCAGGCCGCGGCCCATCTGGTGCTCCACCCTCTGCCACTCTTCATAGGCGAGGGGACCCGCGTGGCTGAAGTGGAAGTTGTACGTCCAGCACGTTACGTCGTCGATCGGCACCCACATGTGGCCGTCGGTATTGCCCAGCGACTTCGGCGATCCGCCCGCCCTGAGCTGGTAGAAGGGCATCACGTAGTGGTACACGCGCACGTAGTTCTGTTTGTCGTCGGGCAGGTGACGGATGCTCGCGTACATGTAGCCGTAGTCCGTGTTCAGCACCTCGAGTCTGGGCGCCGTGGAGCGAGCGCGCGGATTGGTCAGCCCGTCTGGGGTGAACTCGCGGTGCAGGAATGACGAGTGTGACGTGTCGAGGCCGCCCTCCATCGCCTGCAGGTAGTTGCAGCTCTGGTACGTCCTGGAGATCCAGCAGTAGCCGGCCGGCGCGCGCATCCACTCGAGGTCTGGCACGGGTGGCTGTCTTTCGGGCGGGCCCATATAGGTCCACACCACGCCGGCCTTTTCTGTCGTTGGATATGCACGTGCCGCGACTTTGCTCCTGAAGTCCGACTCGGCCGGCATGTCCAGGCACTGTCCGCTGACATCGAACTTCCAGCCGTGATAGACGCAGCGGATGCCGCCCTCTTCGTTGCGGCCGAAGAAGAGCGACGCGCCGCGATGCGGACAGTTGTTCTGGATGAGGCCGACCGAGCCGTTGCTATCGCGGAACGCGACCAGGTCCTCGCCGAGCAGCCGCACGCGCAGTGGGTCGCTGTCGGCGTGGGGCAGCTCGGACGACAGCAGCGCCGGCATCCAGTACCGACGCAGGGTGAGACCCATCGGCGTCCCGGGTCCGACGCGAGTGACCAGCTCGTTATCCGCACGCCTCAGCATCGGTCGGTCTGAAGTCGGCTCTCGACCGCGCGGAGGCGACACTCTCCGCCACGGAGGGTCCCCACCGGGGTCAACGCCCCGAGCCGTCCGTTTAGCCTGGCCGCATCAGCTTGCCACTGCGCGATAGCGGGCGGATACTGGATGGGCGCGTTGCGATCAGCCCACCCCGTGAGCTTGGGGCCCAGCTCTGACAGGAGGTCTTTAGCATGACCACCAGCGGGCAAATGTTCGGACAACCGCGCCCCACCACGCCAGGCGTCGACGAAGTGCACGTCCTGTGGACCTCCGAGGGCATGAGCTGCGACGGCGATTCGGTCTCGGTGACCGCGGCCATGCAACCCAGCCTCGAGGACGTCGTGCTCGGCCTGATTCCAGGTTTGCCCCGGGTGCACCTGCACAACAAGGTGCTCGACGCTTCGCTCGGCGGCGACGACTTCATGCGCGTTTTCCATCAAGCTGCCAATGGCCAGCTCGACGCGCCGTACGTGTTCGTCGTCGAGGGCTCGATTCCGAACGAGCAGATCAACGGCGACGGTTACTGGACCTCCATGGGCGATAAAGCCTGGGCGGTCGTCGCCGCGGGCACGTGCGTCGCCTATGGTGGAATCCACGCCATGGCCGGTAACCCGACCGGCTGCATGGGGCTGTGCGACTATCTCGGCTGGGACTTCCGCAGCAGCGCCGGCATTCCAATCGTCAATGTGCCCGGCTGTCCGGTGCAGCCGGACAACTTCATGGAGACGTTGACCTGGCTGCTGTACCAGGCAGCCGGCCTGTCGCCGATGATCCCGCTCGATGACATGCACCGCCCGCAGTGGCTGTTCGGCAAGACCGTCCACGAGGGCTGCGACCGCGCCGGTTACTACGAGCAGGCCGACTTCACCTCTGACTACAACTCGCCCAAGTGCCAGGTCAAGATTGGCTGCTGGGGCCCTGTCGTCAACTGTAACGTGCCCAAGCGCGGCTGGATGGGCGGCATTGGCGGCTGCCCCAACGTCGGTGGCATCTGCATCGGCTGCACGATGCCGGGCTTTCCGGACAAATTTATGCCATTCATGGATGAGCCATCAGGCGGCGCGCAGTCGTCGATGCTCGCGACACCCTATGGTGCGCTGATCCGGCGTCTGCGAAGCATCACCAACCACACCGTGAACGCGGAGCCGAAGTGGCGCCACAACCGACCAGAGCTGACCACAGGCTACAACCCGCGCTGGCCGCGGTAGCCGGAGTAAAGGACCACCTTCCCCATGGCCGTCCAGGCACCTGTCGAGCAAAAACCCCGAAACCTGGTGAGCATGTCGTGGGATCCAATCACCCGCATCGTCGGTAACCTCGGTATCTACACCAAGATCGATTTTGATAACGGCCAGGTGGCGGAGTGCAAGAGCACATCGTCGATCTTTCGTGGATACAGCGTGTTCATGAAGGGCAAGGATCCGCTCGACGCGCACTTCATCACCAGTCGCATCTGCGGAATCTGTGGTGACAACCACGCCACGTGCTCGGTGTACGCGCAGAACATGGCTTACGGCATCAAAATGCCACCGCTCGCGGAGTGGATCTACAACCTCGGCGAAGCGGCGGAGTACATGTTCGATCACTCCATCTTTCAAGACAACCTGGTGTTCGTCGACTTCTGCGAGCAGATGGTCCGGCAGACCAACCCAAGCCTGTTGGAGAGAGCCGAACGCACCGACGCGCCTCACGCCAACATCCACGGGTATCGCACGATCGCGGACATCATGCGCGCCTTCAACCCGTTCAGCGGGGCGATCTACAAGGAAGCGCTGGTGCAGGCGCGCGTCACACGCGAGATGTTCTGCTTGATGGAGGGACGCCACGTTCACCCGTCCACGCTATATCCGGGTGGAACGGGCACGGTGCCCACGCCACAGCTGTTTACCGACTACATGGTGCGGTTGATCAGGTTCCTGGACTTCGTCAAGAAGGCGGTTCCGCTCAACGACGACGTGTTCAACTTCTTCTACGAAGCGCTGCCGGGCTACGAGGAGGTTGGCCGGCGACGCGTCCTGCTAGGCTGCTGGGGGTCCTTCCAGGATCCGGATGTCGTCGATTACCGCTACCAGACCATGGACAAGTGGGGTCGAGCGATGTTTGTGACCCCAGGTATCGTCGTCGACGACCAGTTGGTCACCACCAGCCTGGTCGACATCAACCTGGGCATCCGCATCCTGCTCGGCTCCTCCTACTACGACGATTGGCAGAACGAAGAGACATTTGTTTCCCGCGATCCGCTTGGCAATCCGGTGGATAAGCGCCATCCATGGAATCAGACGACCATTCCGAAACCGCAGAAGCGCGATCTGGAGGGCGGTAAGTACAGCTGGGTGATGAGCCCGCGCTGGTACGACAAGCGCAACGGCGACCATCTGGCGCTCGACACGGGCGGCGGAGCGATCGCCCGGCTGTGGGTGACCGCGCTGGCGGGTCTGGTCGACACGGGCTACGTGAAGTCCACCGGCCGATCCGTACAGATCAATCTGCCCAGGTCCGCCGCCTATCCCGAGATGCAGTTCGAGTGGAAGGTACCCCAGTGGTCGAATGCCATCGAACGCGACCGGGCGCGCATCTACTTCGTCGCCTACGCCGCGGCCATGGCGTTCTACTTCCTGGACAAAGCGATGGCCCACATCCGCTCCGGCGACGTCCGCGTCTTTCAGGAGTTCGACGTACCGGATGAAGCGATCGGCTGCGGCTTCCACGAAGCGGTGCGCGGCGTGTTGTCGCATCACATGGTGATTCGCGATGGCAAGATCGCCAACTACCATCCCTATCCGCCGACGCCGTGGAATGGGAGTCCGACTGATAGTTTCGGCACCCCCGGACCATATGAGGACGCGGTGATGGGTACGCCGATCTTCGAAGAGAACGGGCCGGCCGACTTCAAAGGCATCGACATCATGCGCGCGGTGCGCAGTTTCGATCCGTGCCTCCCTTGCGGCGTGCACATGTACCTGGGCGATGGCCAGGTGCTGGAGCGGAGGCATTCGCCGACGCTGGGCGTCCCTGGCGGAGGCTGACGGCGTGCCACTCGCAACGGAGCGTGTCGCCGAGCTCGAGGCTCGGCTGGCGCAGGTGGAGGCGTTGCCGGATGCTGGTGCTCGCGAGGTGGCTGTCGATGCCATCCAGGGTCTGCTGGATGTCTACGGCGCTGGTCTGGCGCGCATCCTCGAGCTGGCGCCAGAGCTTGCGCCGCGCCTCGGCGAAGACGAGCTGGTCTCGCATCTGCTGCTGCTCCACGGCCTGCATCCGGTGGATGCGCGGACGCGAGTGGAAGGTGCGCTGGAGTCGGTGCGACCGTACCTGGCCAGCCATGGCGGCAACGTCGAGCTGCTCTCCGTAGCCAACGGAGTCGCGTACCTCCGGCTGGAGGGAACCTGTCATGGCTGCCCGTCGTCGACCGCGACGCTCAAGCACGCCATCGAACAGGCGATCTTCAAGGTCGCGCCTGACGTGGAGCGGATCGAGGCGGACGGCGTTGCGGTTGGGCCGCACGTGATCTCCATCGACAGCCTGGTGTGCCCGCTGCCATGATGCCCGGTGGCGCGCTGCAGCGCTTCGCCCGTCGTGCGGCCGAAGCGTCGCTTGCCGTGGCCGAGACGTGCGACCTGTGCACCGAGCGGGTACCTGAGCATCACCGCCATCTGATGGAGTCCGGCACACGCCAGGTGGCTTGCGTATGTCAGGCGTGCGCTCTCCTGTTTGCCCGGCCCGCGGCGAGCCTGGGCAAGTATCGACTCATCCCTGATCGGCACCTGTATCTCTCGGATTTCGTGATGAGCGACGC
Source organism: Chloroflexota bacterium (assembly GCA_005883405.1). Lineage (GTDB taxonomy): Bacteria > Chloroflexota > UBA6077 > UBA6077 > CF-72 > CF-72. Next base: position 13,974 of record VBGG01000367.1, read on the forward strand.
GGAGTGGGATAGCCTGCGCGTGCCGGTCGGAATGTGCTTCATCGTCGTTGGCGCCGATGGACCGCTGGGTTTTTACCCGGGCCCGATGGGCGCCACCGAGGCCGCGGTGGATCCATCCACCTGGGCGGCGCTAGGGAACCGCTATCCCATCTTGCGCGGCATCGACCCTGACGTGGAGGCACTGCTGGTCAACCGCGCGCGTGGCGCAAAGGACTATTTCATCGCTCCGATCGATACGTGCTTCAGTCTGGCCGGCTTGATCCGCACCCGCTGGCGCGGTCTCAGCGGTGGCAACGACGTATGGGTGGAGATCGGCCAGTTCTTCGACGCGTTGCGCAAGCGATCGCGTATACCGCCCGCGGAGTCTGCATCATGCCAGTCAGCTACAACCTGAAAGTGGGGACGCCGGATACGACACCGGACAGTCCGTCGCACATCACGGGCGTGCGGCAGGGTAACTCGCCCCCGGCGCTGGATCCAGGTTTCGTCAAGATCGGCCCGACGATGCGAGCCACCGCGCGGCGTTCGACCGGCATCAACCCCGTGCGGCGCAATCCGATCACGCCGGACGCGCCTAACCTGCCCCCCGCGTAGTGCACTCGTCGGAGCTGGCAGGCTTGCCCGAACTCGACTTCACGGTGGAGCGCGCTGAGGCGCTCGCCTTCGCGGCGCAGCCGACGGTTGTCCTCAAGCTTGGCATTACCGCGCGGGGCGGGGTGGCCGTGCGGAGCATATCGCTGGCGGTGCAGGTCCGCATCGCCGCGACGCGGCGGGCCTACGCACCCGCCGAGCAGGAGCGGCTGCTGGATATCTTCGGCGAGCCTGCTCGCTGGGGCCAGACCCTCAAGAGCTTGCTATGGACGATGACCAGCGTGCAGGTACCCGGCTTCCGCGGCCAGACGCTCGTGGATCTGGCCATTCCCTGCACGTATGACTTCGAAGTGGTCAGCGCCAGGTACTTCGACGCGCTGCAGGACGGACACGTTCCGTTGGAGCTGCTGTTCAGCGGTACGGTGTTCTACGTCGGCGATGGCGGCGGGCTCCAGGCGGAGCAGATCGGTTGGGACAAAGAGGCGAGCTTCTCACTGCCCGTGCAGGTGTGGAAGGAGGTTATCGGACTGTATTTTCCGAACAGCGCCTGGCTGCGCCTGCACAAGGACACGTTCGACCGGCTGCATCGATACCGCGCGCGCCACGCACTGCCGACCTGGGAGGCCGCCCTCGATACTCTGCTGAGCGCGTGCGAAGACCAGGAACCGCTGTGGACGCGTTAGAGAGCATCGCCGCCGCCACTCTGTACGAGGGCTACCTGCTGTGGCCGTATCGCCGCTCTGCCCGCAAGAATCAGCAGCGCTGGACCTTCGGCGGCGTTTATCCGCGGGGGTTCGTGGAGGCCGCGCGAGCTGGCGACGCCTGGCGCGTACAGACCCAGTGCCTGGTGATCGGAGCTCAGCCTGTGCCCGAAGTAGAAGTGGAGCTGCGCTTTCTGCAGGTAGTCTCGCGTCGCCTGGCACGCGTTGCTCTCGACGGCTCGTTGGACTTTGTCGACGAGCTCCGCGTTGGCGATCAGCGGATTCTGGCGTGGGACGAGGCGGTCGAGCGGCGCTTCGTCGCCCCAGGCTGTTTCAGCGTGGCCGCGGGCGAAGAGCGGGAAGGGGTCGAAGGCGGAGGCGGGGTCATCGTGCGTTCGTGGGCGGACCTCAGTGGGCTGGTGGACGTTCGTCTGGAGCGTCTCGATGAGTCCGTCACGCGGGTGACAGCCAGTCTCTGCAACACCAGCCAATGGTCCGGCCTGGACCGCGGCGAAGCGCAACGCTACGGGTTCATGTCGGCGCATTTCGTCCTGCAGGTGCGCGACGGCGTGTTTGTTTCTCTCACCGACCCTCCGCCGGAGCTCGCGGCCGAAGCCGCGTCGTGTGAGAACCTGGGGCTGTGGCCGGTTCTGGTGGAGGATGAGCGCACCATGCTCGCCTCGCCGATCATCCTGTACGACTTCCCTCGCATCGCCCCTGAAAGTCCTGGGCTGCAGTTCGACAGCGGTGAGATCGATCAGCTGCTGATACTGAATACGCTCACCTTGAGCGATGCCGAGAAGGCGGAGGTGCGCGCCACGGACCCGCGCGCGCGCGAGATTCTGGACCGCGCCGAGTCACTTTCGGCAGAAGACCTCGGGCGTCTGCACCGCGCGATCCGCGCGCTCCACGTCCTCTCACGCTCCCACGAAGATGCCCGGCTTACCCAGGCGGACTATCGGCTCGCGGAGCTGGAGCATCCGACACCGGCCTTCGTCGTCATCAACGGCGCTGAGGTCCGAGAGGGCTCGAACGTCCGCCTCTACCCACGCGGTCGCGCCGACGTGTTTGATCTCGCCCTGAACGGAAAACTCGCAACGGTGGAGGCGATCGAGCAGGACTTCGACGATCGCATACACCTGGCCGTCACGCTGGCCGACGACCCCGGCCGCGATCTGGGCATGGCCCGCATGCCTGGCCACCGCTTCTTCTTCTCCCCAGACGAAGTAGAGCCAGTTCGATGACCGTCCTGGTGGCAGGTATCGGCAACATCTTTCTCGGCGACGACGCGTTCGGAGTCGAAGTCGTGCGTCGCCTCGCCGGGCGGCCCCTCCCGGATGGGGTTCAGGTGGTCGACTTCGGCATCCGTGGTTTCGACCTGGCCCACGCGCTGATGGACTCGCCCAGCACCGCCGTGCTGGTGGATGCCACACCGCGTGGTGGGCAGCCGGGCACGCTGTACTTGCTGGAAGCCGCAGTCGATTCCGCCAGGCCGGCCGTGGATCCTCACAGCATGGACCCGGCCACCGTTCTTCGTCTGGTGGATGCGCTGGGTGGCCGTCCACCGCGAGTGCTGGTCGTCGGCTGCGAGCCAGCCGCGCTCGATCTCGACGACGAGGGTCACATGGGGCTCAGTCCACCTGTTGAAGCCGCCGTCGACGAGGCGGTGCGCATGATCGAGTCACTGGTCGCCGATCTTGAAGGGAGCAGCGCATGAGAACCATCGGCGTATTCGCGACAGCACTGTTCATGCTGGTCATGATCAGCGGGACCGTGCTCCTCCTCCGTTCGATCCCTGAGATCCGCCGCTATCTGAATATCAGGAACATGTAATGCACGAGGTTGCGCTGGCGCAGGGCATACTCGACGTGGTACTGGATGTGGCCGGTGGTCGCGAACCACGGACCGTGCGCGTCCGCGCGGGTGAGCTGCAGTCCGTCACCCAGGACAGCCTGCAATTCTGCTTCGAGATGGTCGCTCAGGACACCCCGGCCGCCGCCACGCGGCTGGAGGTCGAGATCATCCCCGGTGACGCACTGCTGATCGACGCGATCGAGCTCGACGACGGCTGGCACTTTCGGCCCGATCTTGTCAACGACGAGGTCGCCACCTGACCATGTGCCTCGTACTCCCCTCACGCGTCGTGGCTCTGGGTGACAATCAGGTGGAAGTCGAGCTCGCCGACGGACAGCGTGCGGTGGTCGACGCGACGCTCAAGCCGGACCTCTCCGTCGGAGACTACGTGCTGGTGGACCGCGGCATAGTGGTCGACTCGATTGCCGCCGACGAGGCTCAAGTGATTCTCAGCATGTATCGCGAAATCGGTGAGCTGCTCGAGGCGGAGGATGCCCGAGCGTGAGCGTCACGCTGGCGCCGCTCGAGGGCACGCTGCGCTTCATCCGCTACGCCTTCATGCCCAATCGCCTGCGCTACTGTGGCGGTGACGACAACCGCACCCTGTTCGATTACGGGATGGAAGGTGCCTCGGACGGCGGGCTACCGCCACTGCTGCGGAAGTTCAGCGGCGCAGTGCCGTACCTGAAGCTGATCGCGCGCGCGAATGGTCTGGCGGACCCTTTTGATGCGCGGGTGGTGGAGGCGTACTGGATCGGTAACGAGCTGCTCGAGGGCGTCGAGGTCCGCCAGTTGTATGACGCCCTGCTGGAGCGCTTCGGCAAACAGCTCAGCGGGCGAACGCGTGACCTGGTGCTGGGCAAAGCGCCGGCTGGCGCGCACCCGCATCACAGCTTTCATGTGCTGGATGTGCACAGCCGCGTGGGCGAGATGGACACCACCCTGGCTTCCCTGGACGCGTGTCGGGTGAGCTGGGCCAGCGTGATCGGCGTCGAGGGCGCCGAGCTGCTGGTTTCGCGTCCGCCGCTTCTTCTGCAACAGGCTCGGCTGACGCTCGGCGCGCCGGAGCAGACCCGGGTGCTGCATCAGGTCGACGGCCGCGGTTTCGCGGACCGCGCGCAGCCGGGTGACTGGGTGTCGCTGCACTGGGGGTGGGTGTGTGAAGTGCTCGGCCAGCGCGAGCAGGCCAACCTGGAGCGCGTTACCCGCTACCATCTGATGCTGACCAATCAGACGCTCTAGAGACGGCCTTCCAGCGGTCTCATGCGACCTTGATGGGCGGCCACCAGAGACTCCGAGGCGTTGTGCACGCTATCGGCCGCGTTCGCGGGCTGGCGCTGGTGTTGGTTTGCGGCCTGGTGGCGCTCGCGGCTTGCCAACCGGCGCCCACGGCTCCGCCAACGGCTGAAAACTCGCTGGTGCGGATCGCCTGGAGCGACGTCGGCGTGCCGACGCCCTTCCGCGTGTCGACGGCTGGCCCGGGCGGCGCGGTGCTGCTGTCGCTGATCTACGACACACTCACCTGGAAGGACGAGCATGGCATCGTCCCGTGGCTGGCCACGACCTGGGACATTTCGCCCGACGGCCGCGAGCTGACCTTCATGCTGGCCCACGACGTCAAGTGGCAGGATGGCCAGCCGTTCACCGCCGACGACGTCGCTTTCTCGTTCGACTACTACGCGACGCACCCGTATCGCTGGATGCCGACAGACATGGTCGAGAGCGCCACTGTGCTGTCCTCGGAGCGCGTCCGGCTGCGCCTGAAGAACCCGTACGCGCCGTTTCTCGAAGAGGTCGCTGGCGCGGTGCCGATCATCCCCAGGCACGTCTGGCAAAACGTGTCGGACCCGCTGCATTACGACGCGGCCGACGCGTCGCTTGGCAGCGGACCGTATCGCCTGACCGAGTACCGCTCGCCCGAGGGTGCCTATCGCTTGACCGCGAATCGGGACTATTTCAAGGGTCCACCGCGGGTTCAGGAGGTCCAGCAGCTCAGTCTGCCACCCGAGACGGTGGTGCAAGCGCTCCAGCAGGGCCAGGTGGACCTCGCGTACACCGCCGACGCTTCGGTCGTCACGCTGTTGCAGGGCAATACCCGGCTCAAGGTGCTGCAGACCGCACCGCTGTCGGTGGTCCGCCTGGTCCTGAATACCGAGCGCCCGCCGCTCGACCGGGTAGAGGTCCGCCAGGCGCTCGCGGTGGCGCTCGACCGCGCCGCCGTCGCACGCGCGGTCACGAAAGGTGACCCGGTGGTCGGCAGCGCTGGAGTCATTCCGCCCGAGACGCCGTGGTACTCACCCAGCGTGCGCCAGTATGCGTTCGATCCGGCCGCTGCGCGTGGGCTGCTCGGTGGCGAGCGGCTGACGCTCGAGCTGCTCGCCCAGCCCGATGCCCGTGAGCCCGAGCTGCTGCAGCCAATGCTCGAGTCGGTGGGCGTCACCCTGCAGACCAAGCGCGTCGACATACAAACCAAAGCGCAGCTGTTGAAGGAAAAGCGCTATGAGGCGGCGTTGCTGCAGCACATCGTCGGCGGCGATCCGGACTATCTGCGCCGCTGGTACGCCGGCCAGGAGGCCAACCTGTTCGCCCAGGGTGACGTGCTGCACGATCCAGCCTTCGACGCCCTGGCCCAACAGCAGGCGACCACGCTCGATCCCGCCGCGCGCAAGGCGCTCGTGGCCAGGCTCCAGGACGTTCTTGCCGAAGACCTGCCGACGATCCCGCTGTTCTATCGCCGTTTCTACTGGATCTACGACAGCACCCGCTTGACCCCGATGAACACGTCCGGCGGTCTGATGAATGGCATCCCGTTGGTCGATAACAAGCTGATCTTCCTGCCGACCTGAGCGAGTTCAGCAGGAATTTGCCGAATCCGCGATTTTGTGACACTGCCATGACGGTTTGGACCGTCAGGTGACCCGCTTCCGCTTCGCTCCACGGGCTCGCGCTTCGTGGGTACGCTGAGTTGGTCATCGCCAAACGGGGACCACCGAAGAGTTGATAGTCGCGCCGCGCGCCCCCGCATCTTCCAGGCGCCAGGGACGTGCACGAAAAGGACGTGAACCGACGAGTCGCTGGACTCTGCTCGGCGAAGCTGATTGGCCCGCCGCCGCGGCCGGGCCGATCGACGGCCGCCTTCTCGCCCTGGTGCGGCGTCGGTACGGCCTCGTCGTGCTGCCTACGTCCTGACGCATGTCCGCCCGTCCAGGGGCGGAACGAAACGGCAGGCTCGCTCGCCGCCATCGCCTGGTACGTTGAACCAGGAGCAGGTCGGGGACGGGCATGCGCGCTGGCTGCCGCCTGCCCACATCGTGCATCCTTGGCCGTCAATGAGCTTTGCCGTTATGACGCAAGGCAAGAGCGTGGTGCGGTAGTGCTGCACGTCAGGATCTCTGAAGGGGGCGACTGGCAACGGCCGTCCATACTCCAATCGGTGGCGGGAGCGAAAGGAGCGGCGGCGGTGGCGGCGGGCACGCGCTTCCGCAGTCATTGGGACTAGCTGATGACGTCGCTCGCGCTTCGCTACGTATTGCTTGCGGCGGCGGTGCTGGTGCTGAATTTCCTGCTGCCGCGGCTCTTGCCAGGCGATCCGCTGGCCGCAACGGCGGAGGGTGGTTTGAGCGGTGCCCTGCCGGCGCTCACCAGCCAGCAACAAGCGCAGCTGCGAGTGACGTACCACCTCGATCAGCCGCTGGCCAGCCAGTTCGCCAGCTACGTGGTGGATCTGGCCCGCGGCGATCTGGGCTGGTCGATCAGTCGAGCGGCGCCGGTGTCGCGGTTGATCGGCGAGCGTATCCCGTGGACGCTGTCGCTGGTGCTGACAGCCGTGGTGATCGCCGCGACCAGCGGCGCCGCGTTGGGTCTGGTGGCCGCCTGGCGTGGCGGGCACTGCGACCAGGCGCTCGTGGGGGTCTGCACGGCGGTCGCCGCGCTGCCCGAATTTCTGGTGGCCATGCTGCTGCTCCTGGCGCTGTCGATCGGCCTGCACTGGTTCCCGCTGCAGGGCGGCGAGACGCTGTTTGCCCCGCCGGGCCAGGCCTGGTTGGCGACGTTGGGCGATCGGATCGTGCACCTCGCCCTGCCCGCGGCGTCGTTGGTGGTCGCCAACCTGGCGGCATTCGTGCTGCTCAGCCGTGGCGCCATCCGCGGCGTGCTGGCCGAGCCGTATCTGGCTACCGCCCGTGCCAAAGGCCTCGGCGAGTGGCGCGTGGCGCTGCGGCACGCTACGCCCAACGCACTGTTGCCGGTGCTGACCCTGTTCGGCATGCGCCTCGGCCAGGTGCTGGGCGGCGCGATCGTGGTCGAGCGCGTCTTCGCCATCCCCGGGCTGGGGCTGTTCGCGTTTCAGGCGATCCAGGCGCGCGACTATCCTGTGCTCCAGGCCATCTTTCTCGTGTCGAGCCTGACGGTTCTGCTCGCCAACTTCCTCGTCGAGCTGGCGCATCGGCGGCTGGAGCCACGGCGTTATGCGGCCTGATTCGCGCGGGCTGGCCCTCGCCGTCCTAGGGCTGCTGATCGCCGCTGCGCTGAGCGCTCCGCTCATCGCGCCGTACGATCCGGCGCTGCCCGTCGGACTACCGTTGAAGCCACCGGGTCCAGACCATCTGTTCGGCACCAACGACCTCGGCCAGGATGTCTGGAGCCAGTGGCTGTGGGGCAGTCGCGCGTCACTCCTGATCGCCGTCGTCGTGACGCTGCTCTCGACGGGACTGTCCTGGACGATCGGGCTCTCGGCGGCCCTGTGGCGTTCCGGCGAGGCCGCGCTCACGGGGCTGACTGACCTGCTGCTTGCGCTGCCGGCGATTCCGCTCTATCTGCTGGTGGTGGCGCTGATCGGTCCGAGCCAGGTGCACCTCATGCTGGCCCTCGGGCTGCTGTCGTGGCCGGCCTTCGCGCGTGTCGTCCGCGCACGCTTGCTCGCCGTGCGGAGCGAGCCCTACGTCGAAGCGGCCCGCGTGCTCGGCGCCAGTCCAATGCGTGTCGCGGTGTACCACGTCGCGCCGGCCACGCTGGAGCTGTTGCCGGCCAAGCTCGTGCTGACGGTCCGTTTCGCCATCTTCGCCGAGGCGACGCTCGCGTTTCTGGGGCTCGGCGATCCGGCGGCCCGCAGCTGGGGGACGATGCTGAGCTGGGCGTTCAGCAATCCGCTCGCATTCGTCAATGGCTCGTGGACCTGGTGGGTCCTGCCGCCCGCGCTGGCCATCGTGGCCGCGGTTCTGAGCACGACGTGGCTGTCGATCGGTGAGGATCGCGACCCGGCCGGGCGGCGCGCCGATCAGAGCGGTCTAAGATGGCCCCGGTGGCGTACCGCGCGAACAGCCGCTGGAGTCTCGCCTGGCTGAGCCCGGACGGGCAGAAGCTGCTGCTGACCCGCGTCCTGCGCACCTTCGCTTACGGCTACCTCGCGGTGGTGCTGGCGCTCTACCTCGAGCAGCTCGGACTCGACGGGTTTCAGATCGGCCTCGTGCTGACCGGCGCCCTCGCCGGCTCGGCACTCATGAACATCTTCTGGTCGATCGAGGCGGACCACTTCGGTCGACGCCGGACGGTCGCCATCATGGCCGTGTTGATGGCGCTGGGCGGCCTCGCGTTTGCGCTGACCGACAACTTCTGGACCCTGCTGCTCGGCGCCTTGACGGGCACCATCAGCGTGTCGAATTCGGAGGTCGGCCCGTTTCTCACCGTCGAACAAGCCGTCCTGCCCCAGACGGCGGCCGACGAGCGGCGCACCTGGTTGTTCTCGCTGTATGACATGCTCGGCAGCTTCGGCGGCGCGGCTGGCGCCCTGTTCGCGGGTATCGTTGGTGTGTTCGCCTCGCTCGGGCTGCACGGCGCGGACATGTACCGACCGTTGTTCGTCCTGTATGCCGGCATCGGTGTGCTGAACCTACTGGTATTTCTGCGTTTATCTGACCGTGTCGAAATGGCCCGAGTGGAGGGAAAGCGAAAATTTCTGGGCATTCACCGATCGAAAGCAACGGTTGCCAAGCTTTCCGTGCTATTCGGCATGGACGCATTCGCCGGCGGGCTGGTGGTGCAGTCGCTGGTTGCGTACTGGTTCCACCTGCGGTGGGGTTTGTCACCCGAGGTCCTGGCGGTCATATTCTTCGCGGCGAACGTGGTCGCGGGTCTGTCGTTTCTGGGCGTGGGTCCGCTCGCCACGCGTATCGGGTTGTTGAACACTATGGTCGCCACCCACCTGCCATCCAATGTGCTGCTGATGCTGGTGCCACTTGCGCCGGCGGCGTGGCTGGCGGTGGCGCTGTACCTGCTGCGTCTGAGTACGTCGCAAATGGACGTCCCGACGCGCAAGTCGTACAGCATGGCCGTCGTCGATGCTGACGAGCGGACGGCGACTGCCGGAATCACCAACACCGCGCGAACGATCGCGAGCGCGTTTTCGCCCGTGCTGAGCGGCTTTGCGTTCGGCGTCGCGGCGCTCGGCGTGCCATTTTTCGTGGCCGGCAGTGTGAAGATCGCCTATGACGGACTCATCTACGCCACCTTCCGCAAGGTCCGACCACCCGAGGAGGAGCTTCGTGTTCAGTCGCGGCTTACCCGCCAGGCGGCGGCTCGCCCATAACGGGCCGCAAACGACCATGTGGAGTGAGGGATGCTGATGCGCATGACAGAGCTCAAGGGACGCGTCGTCGTCGATCCGACCACCGCTCGCAAGCGCGGGGTCGTCGTGGACGTGCTGGTCGATGCGACCACCGCTCGGCTGGCGGCCGTGGACATCTCGGCGCCCGAAGCTGACGGAGCCGAACGCATTTCCGCAGACTGGATCGCACGGATCGGCCGTGACGCGGTGATGCTGGTGCGGACCTCAGCGCCTGAGGAGGGCGAGCCGTCTGGGCCAACCGAGGACTGCCTCGACTACGCCAGCCTCGTCGGATTGGAGGTGCTGGATGAAGGCGGCGATCGGGTCGGCTACCTGCAGGACGCGCAGGTTGACCCGGACAGCCTGTCGGTGACCGCCTACGAGCTGACGGGCGCGGCCTGGCGTCGCTGGTTGCGCTGGAGCAGCGAGATCGGATCTGACGAAGTGACCTCGTGGAGTCGCGAGCTCATGCTCGTCCGCGCGCGGCGGCCAACCGAGCAGGTCGTGCCAGGCGTTCTCCGCCGGCCCGAGGACGCCGAGCCGGCGGCGGCGGACGACAACCGGGCGGAGCAGAGGGAGCAGTGGGAGGAGCCTGAGCAGCAGGAGCCGGCCGCCGCGGACGCGACCACTGCGGAACAGCGGCGGCCAGCGCCGGCGAACGAGACCACGGCGGACCAGCGGCAGCCGGCGGCGCCGGAAGACGCCAGGGCCGACGGGGCGCAGCCCGAGGCGGCGGCCGACGAGCCGGACGCGGACAGTCTGCACCGCAAGGCGGGGCGCCGCTGAGCGCACGCTGAGCTGCACTGCGGCGCGTTGGCACGGGCGCGCATGTCCCTGCTACATTGCGTCAATGTCCCTGAGGGTGATCGGTCCGCCGCTGCCGGCTGACGCGAGCACGCCAGAGCAGCGCCCCGCCACCCGCGCCGCCGCGCCCGAAAGCTCGCCACAAGTTGGAGCCGCAAGCTCGCCCAACGCTGCGGCCGAAATCTCGCCCAACGTGTCGCCAACTGGCTCGCCCCAAGCTGCGCCCGAAGGCTCACCCGAAGCCGCGGCCGGAGGCTCGCACAACACCTCGGCCAGAAGCTCGCCGATCGCTGCGGCCGAAAGCTCGCCCCAAGCTGCGCCCGAAGGCTCACCCGAAGCCGCGGCCGGAGGCTCGCACAACGCCTCGGCCAGAAGCTCGCCGAACGCTGCGGCCGCAAGCTCGCC
>VBGG01000368.1 GCA_005883405.1 Chloroflexota bacterium
CAGCCACGGGCCGCGCGACAGATCCTGCGCGGCTCTGGTCAGCATATTGCCCCATGACGGCGTCGGGGGCGAGATGCCCAGTCCCAGAAATGACAGGGCCGACTCGATCAGGATCAGCGTGCCCACGTCGATCGCGGTGAGCACGAACACCAGCGGAAGCACGTTTGGCAGCAGGTGACGGACAATGATGCGCGCGTTGGAGGCGCCGGCCACGCGGCCAGCGGCGACGAACTCGCGCTCCCGCAGTGACAGCGTCTGCCCGCGCACGAACAGTGACGCGTTCGGCCAAAGCAGTCCACCCAGAATCAGCACCAGCGTCACCGGACCTGGCTGGAAGAGCACCGAGACGATCAGCAGCAGCGGAATCGATGGGATGGAGTTCAGGGTGCTGATGACGAACTGCACCAGGTCGTCGAACCACCCGCGCAGGAACCCCGCCGTCAGACCCAGCACCAGTCCGATGGTCAGATTGATGACGGCGGCGCCGATACCCACCGACAGCGATACGCGCGCGCCGTACAGCAAGCGGACGATCTCGCTGCGCCCCAGATCGTCGCTGCCCAGCCAGAAGGCGGGTTGGCTCCACGTCGGCTTCTGGTAACCGTTCAACAGGTCCTGCCGGGTGAAGCCGTACTGGAAGAGGTTGTTGGCCAGCATATCCGCGGCGGCGGCGAGCAGGATCATCGCCAGCAGAATGCTCGCTGCGACGAGTGTCAGACGGTCGCGGCGGAGGCTTGCGAGGGCATTGGTCCAGATGCCCGCGGTTGGTCGACGGGCGGGCGCCGCATCGGCCACCGGCCGCGCGCCAAGCGGGATCGCCTCGGCGGCCATTGGCGTGATGCTACGCCCGCCGGATGCGCGGATCGACGATGCCGTACGCCACGTCGCGCAGGATGTAGCTGAGCAGCAGGATCGTGCTGCCGACGACGACGACGGCCATGACAATGGGGTAGTCCTTCGAGCGCGCCGCGTCGTAGGTCATGCGTCCCATGCCCGGCCAGGCGAAGACCTGTTCGATGACGATGGCACCGGACACGAGGTACGCAATCTGGGTGCCCAGGGCGGTGACCAGTGGCAGGAGCGCGTTGCGCAGGGTGTGCACGGACAGCACCACGTTTTCACGAAGTCCCTTGGCGCGCGCGGTGCGTACATAATCCTGGCTGAGAACCTCCAATGTCTCGGCGCGCATGTAGCGGGAGTAATTGGCGATGCCGGCCAGGCTCAGCGCCAGGACGGGTCCGACCAGGTGGGCGAGTCGGTCCGGGACGTCGAAGGCGTCTTTTCCGACGGTGAGCATGCCACCCACCGGAAAGAGTCGGAACTGGACCGACAGGATGAGGATGAACAGCAGCCCGAACCAGAACGCCGGCACGGCGTGCCCGGCCACCCCGAGCACGCGGATGAGCTGGTCGATCCAGGTGCCGCGATAGCGGGCCGCGAGGACCCCCAGCGGGACACCTACGGCGATCGTCAGCAGCAGCGCCAGCGTGGCCAGCAATAGCGTGTTCGGCAGTGCCGCCTGGATCATCTCGCTCACGGGCCGTTTGTAAAGGAAGGATTGGCCGAAGTCGCCCGTCAGCACGTGGCCGAGCCAGCGCAGGTATTGAATCGGGATGGGCTGGTCCAGTCCATACGCGGATCGCAACGCGGCGATTTCATCCGCCCGCAGGCTGCCGCCGCCAAACAGAATCAGCACCGGATCGCCAGGCGCGAGCCGCAGCACACAGAACGAAATCAGCGTGATCCCGAAGAATGTCGGGATCGCCTGGATCACCCGCCTGAGAACAAACCGACCCATCGCTTACCCGTCAGCTTGGTACGCCCCGCTCCGCGGAACTCGTTCGCGGTCCGCCTCCGCCCGCGACGGGTCCCATCTGGGGCGACTCGCCGTCAGTCGTCCGCGCGTTATCGCCACGCGGCGGGGCTCCCTCCGGGAACATCCTGGCGGCCGCGCCCTCGCCGCACGGCGCGCCAGCTCTCGCCCGCCTCGCGTAGAGCGCCGTCGCCGCACCGCGTCCGCGCGTGACGCCGATGGCCGGCGGGCCCCCTCCGGGAAACCACTATTGAACCCACCACGTTTCGGGTTTGGCCTGGCCCTGGCGCGCGAAGGGGCCGGGGATGATGTTCTGGACCTTCGTATTCACCCCGAGCAGAACGTTCTGCGCAAAGCCAAAGTTGTACGGCTGCTCCTCATTGAGGATCTGGTTCGCGGACTTGATCGCCGCCTTGCGATCCGCCTGCGCGCAATGGGTACGGCTGTCCTCGATCACCTTGTCGAGGTCCGGATTCTTGTACTGGATGTAGTTGTTCTCACTGGGATGCGTGGAGTTGGAGTGCCAGATCGAATACATATCCGGCTCCGCCGTCAGCGACCAGCCGATCACGTCGGCATCGAAATCATGCCCGCCGTCGTCGCCGTATTTGGGATCCTTCGACGTATTGATGCGGTCGACGAGCGCTTCGAACGACTCCGTCTTTGGCTCGACGCTGACCCCGATCTGGCGGTACTGCTCCGCCGCCACCTGGATGAACGTCTCGCGGATCACGTTGCCCGCGTTGGTGATGATCGAAAACTCCAGCTTCTGGCCGTCCTTGGCGTAAATCCCGTCCGCGCCCTTCACGTAGCCCGCCTGTTGAAGCAGCTGCTCTGATTTGGCCGGATCGTACTTGTAGTCGTTCAGTCCACTCGCGTCGTAGGCCCACGAGACGGGCGGCCAACGCCTGCCGCATGGCCTTGTCCTGGAGAAACTCCTTGCCACCGCGGCGCTGATTCCAGCCGATGTAGGTGTACCCAAGATCCAGGTACTTGAAGACCTGCACAGTGCTGACCGTCTGCATGTCCTGCGCGTCTTTGGCGTCGAACTGGGCCATGTCCACCTCGCCAACCTTGAGCGCCGCGGTCAGCGCGTCCTGGTTGGGATAGACCTTGTGGACCCACTCGTCGATGTTGGCCTTCTGAAAGTAGTTGTCGTTGCGAGTGAGCGTGATGTGGTCGTTCGGCACCCACTCTTTAAAGGTGAAGGCGCCGCTGGACACCGGCGGCGCGTTGTTTTCGGGCGCGTCGTCCAGGTTCTTGCTGGCGTCGTTCGGAACCAGATATTTGCCGAAGACGCTCTTTGGGATGATGCTCAGATTCCCGATCTGAATCAGCGCCGGGCAGAACGAGTTGACCAGCGAGACGGTGATGGTCTTACCGTCGACTTTGATCCCGGAAACGTCGTCGGCGCTGCCGGCGATGTAATCCTTGGCGCCGACGATCTGGTCGACGTTGTTCTTGTATTTGAAGTCGTCGCCGGTGAGTGGCGAGCCGTCGCTGAACTTCAAGCCGTCGCGCAGCTGGAAGGTGAGGGCTTTCCCATCCGCCGAGAAGTCCCACTTGTCCGCCAGGTTCGGTCCGACCTCGCCCGTTTTGGCATCGACCGAGATGAGGGCGGTGTAAATGCGAGTGGTGACGACGTCCGACGGCACGTCAGTTACAGTGACCGGATTGAGCGTCTTGGCGTCGGCGAACTCGCCGAGAATGATCCGCCCACCCGGTTTGGCTTGCCCTGCCGCGGGCGCAACCGTCGGCCCGGGCGCTGCCGGAGCCTTTGTGGCCGGCGTTGGCTGAGCGCCCGCGGCGGGCGCGGTCGTCGCCGCCGGTGCGCTGGTCGCCGCGGGCGCCGACGTCGGCGCGGTTTGGCCCGCCGGGCCGCAGGCCGCGAGCACGAGCACGCTCGCGGTGAGGGTTGACACCACGCGGCCACGCGCGGCTCCGCGCAAGACGTCCATCATTGGAAGCCTCCTTGTCCTCGTGCTAGCGCACCTCGATCAATCTTGCCATAGCTATGAACGCCCTGTGGGCCTGTCAAGCGAGATCGGCGCCTGCTGCGCGCATCTCGGCCACGGCGCGCTCGCCGTCGGTCGGCTCGAGATTGACGGGTCGCATCCCGTCAGGGATCAACGTCACGCGGAAGCCCGCCTGAAGCGCGTCGAGCGCACTCGACCTCACGCAATAGTCGGTCGCAAGACCGCCGATGTACAGGTGGCGCACATCGCGCCGTTCGAGCAGCGTCTGCAGCGGCGTTCCCGAGTCGTCGCGCGCCTGAAACGCCGAGTACGCGTCTTCGGCCTCGCCCATGCCCTTCGACACCACCAGCGCGCTGGCTGGTATCTCGAGGTCCGGATGGAATTCGGCGCCGTGTGTGCGCATCACGCAGTGCGGCGGCCACACCCCACCGTACTCCTTGAAGTGTGTCGTCTTTGGCGGATGCCAGTCGCGAGTGACGACGATGGGGATGTTGGCGCGCTCCGCGGCGGCGGCCCACACGCTCAGCACCGGCATGACCTGGTCGCCGTTGGCCACGGCGAGCGATCCGCCAGGGCAGAAGTCGTTCTGCGGATCGACCAGCAACAGGCTGTCACCTGCCTGAAAGGATGGGGGATTCGACATATCGCTGCCCTTTCTCGAGATGTATGCTGGCGGCCATGAGCATCGAGGTCACTCCCAACGGTACACGCGGCGGGAGCTTTCCACGGCTGCCTGGGCCATTGATGCAGTTCTTCAACGACGCTGTGTTTCGTATTTACCGCAACCGGCGCTTCATGGGCGCGCGGGTCTTGCGCCTGGTAACGACCGGTGCGCACAGCGGGCAGCCCCGCCGCACCACGCTCGGCTATTTTTCCGATGGCGACAACGCCTGGATCATCGTCGGCTCGGCTAGCGGTGCCAGGCGTCATCCGGCCTGGGTCTACAATCTGGCCCGGCATCCCGACCAGGTCTGGATCGAGGTTGGCAAACAGAGGCTGAGGGTCCGCCCGGAAACCATCGAGGGCGAGCAGCGCACCCGCATCTGGGAGCGCGTCGTCGCCCAGGCGCCGGCCTACGCAGCCTATCCAACAAAAACGGACCGCGAGATCCCGCTCATCCGCCTGACTCCCGCCTGAACCCCTGCCCTGGGGGCGTATATACTCGAACACGTGTTCGACACCCCCGGCGGCTGGCGGGACTCGCTCAACGCGGCGCAGCGCGAGGCGGTCACCTGTGGCGATGGTCCTGTGCTGGTCATCGCGGGCGCTGGGACCGGCAAAACCTGGACGCTCGCGTGTCGGGTGGCATACCTGATCGAACAGGGTGTGCCACCCGAGCGCATCCTGCTGCTGACGTTCTCGCGTCGCGCTGCTCGCGAGATGCTGTCCCGAGCCGGACGCCTGGTCGACCGAAACGCCACTGGCAGGGTCTGGGGCGGCACCTTCCACGCCATTGCTAACCGTTTGCTGCGCCTCCATGGCCGATCCCTCGGGCTTTCGCCCGACTTCACCGTGCTCGACCAGGCCGACATGGCCGATCTCATGGACCTGATCCGTGGCGAGCGCTACCCGGCCCGCGACAAACGCGAGAGGCGCTTTCCGAAGAAAGACACCCTGGTCGCCATGTACTCGCGCATGGTGAACGCCGGTGAGCGCCTGTCAACCGTGCTGGAGCACGCCTTCCCGTGGTGTACCGAGGAGGCCGACGGCATCCGCGCGATCTTCGCAGAGTACACCGGCCGTAAACGCGCCCAGAACGTGCTGGACTACGACGACCTGCTCCTCTACTGGCGCGCGCTCGGCGAAACTCCGGCTGGCGTGACAGTAAGCAAGCAATTCGAGTACGTGCTGGTGGACGAGTACCAGGACACCAACCCGCTGCAGGCCCAGATTCTCCAATCGCTCCGCTCGGAGAACCGCAACCTGATGGTCGTTGGAGACGATGCGCAGGCTATTTATGCCTTCAGGGCTGCATCCGTCCGCAACATCCTGGATTTCCCCGGTCAGTTTCCGGGAACGCGACGGATCACACTCGAGCAAAATTATCGTTCGACTCGGCCGATTCTCGACGTCTCCAACGCGGTCATCGATCGCGCCCGCGAGCGGTTCCCGAAGAATCTGTGGCCGGTTCGATCGGGTGGCGCTCGACCCGTGCTGCTGACCTGCGCAGACGAGAGCGAGCAGTCCGCGCAGGTGTGCGAACAGATCCTCGAGCATCGCGAACAGGGCGTGCCGTTGCGACACCAGGCCGTGCTGTTCCGCTCCGGCCACCACAGCGATGTGCTGGAGCTCGAGCTCACCCGGCGCAATATCCCTTTCGTGAAATACGGCGGACTCAAGTTCCTGGAGTCCGCCCACGTCAAAGACGTACTGGCCGTGCTTCGCGTGCTGGAGAATCCGCGCGATGAGGTCAGTTGGTTCCGCGTCCTCCAGCTGCTCGACGGGATCGGGCCAGCCGGTGCCCGCTCGATCATGGATGCCATCGGCGTCCGCGTTGCCGACGGCGCTCCACTCCAGAAGTTGGTGCACTCGCCGCCGCACATGCCCGAGGCGGCCCAGGAATCGTTCGATCGCCTGCGCGAGGCGCTGGCCGACTGCCTGGCCGACGGAGGCACGCTGCCGCCTTCTGCCGAGATCGCTCGCATCCGCCGCTTCTGCGAGCCGATCATCCAACACCGCTACAGCAGTCCACAGGCCCGCGTCCAGGACATCGAGCAGTTGGAGCAGGTGGCTGGAGCCCACTCCGCCCGCGGCCGGTTCTTGAGCGAGATGGCGCTCGATCCGCCGACTTCGACGAGCGACCTGGCCGGTCCACCGCTCCTGGACGAGGACTACCTGATCCTGAGCACCGTGCACTCCGCCAAGGGCGGCGAATGGGCCGTGGTGCACGTCATTCACGCGGCCGACGGCATGATTCCGTCGGACATGGCCACGGGCGACAAGGACGAGATCGAGGAAGAACGCCGCCTCTTCTACGTCGCGCTCACGCGTGCGCGCGACAACCTGTATGTCTACTTCGCACTGCGCTTCTACCGGCGTCCGCGAGGGCGACGGCGCTCCACTCCAGAAGTTGGTGCACTCGCCGCCGCACATGCCCGAGGCGGCCCAGGAATCGTTCGATCGCCTGCGCGAGGCGCTGGCCGACTGCCTGGCCGACGGAGGCACGCTGCCGCCTTCTGCCGAGATCGCTCGCATCCGCCGCTTCTGCGAGCCGATCATCCAACACCGCTACAGCAGTCCACAGGCCCGCGTCCAGGACATCGAGCAGTTGGAGCAGGTGGCTGGAGCCCACTCCGCCCGCGGCCGGTTCTTGAGCGAGATGGCGCTCGATCCGCCGACTTCGACGAGCGACCTGGCCGGTCCACCGCTCCTGGACGAGGACTACCTGATCCTGAGCACCGTGCACTCCGCCAAGGGCGGCGAATGGGCCGTGGTGCACGTCATTCACGCGGCCGACGGCATGATTCCGTCGGACATGGCCACGGGCGACAAGGACGAGATCGAGGAAGAACGCCGCCTCTTCTACGTCGCGCTCACGCGTGCGCGCGACAACCTGTATGTCTACTTCGCACTGCGCTTCTACCGGCGTCCGCGAGGGCTCGACGACGCCCACCACTATGCCCAGCTGACCCGCTTCCTACCCGAGCCGGTACAGTCGCTGTTCGAGCGCCGCGCCGCTGGCGACGTCTCTATCTCAGTGAGCTCTCGTTCTCATCCCGCGTCGGTCGACTCTCTGCTGGCCGCGCTCTTCGAGGCGTAGCGCGCCGTATCGGTATACGCGGCCGACCTTCAGCCACGGACCAGGACTGTCGATACCTGTAACGACTGTCTTCCCCTGGAGAACACATCACGTGGCGCTTGGCATTCGCGAGAAACTCTTTGGCGGCTTCGGCGTTGTCCTGGCCCTGCTCCTGGTCATCGGCTTCATCGGGCTCAGGAACACCACGACCTTCGCCGCCCAGTTCAAGAGCCTGTACGACGAACGGCTCCAGTCCGTTGTTGAGCTGAACGCCGTCCAGCAGGGCCTTTATGAGCTGCGTCTGGGCGCCGCCGGCAGCTCCTACGCCTCTGCCAACGCCGACCAGCGCGCCACGATCAAGGCCCAGGACGAGAAGTGGCTCAAGCAGATCGACGACAACATGCGCGCCTACCAGACCAGCCAGCTCGTCGACTACGAAAAGGCCGGCCTGCAGGACTGGAACACCGTCTACCCCGAGTTCAAGAAAACACGCCAGCAGATCATCGATCTGGTAGATCGGGGCGACGCTTCCTCAGCGGCCACAGTTCGCACGGACACGTACAGCCCGCTGACGGCTAAGAGCACCGATGCCGTCAGCCGCCTGCTCGCGGTGCAGCAGAGCGTTGGCAGCCAGATGAACCAGGACACCGCCTTCATGGCCGAACTGTCGGTGCGTGTGCTGGTGTTCGCGATCTTCGTTGCGCTGGTGGTGGGCTTCGGGGTCGCGCTGACCGTCTCGCGTGGCGTCGCTCGCGGCGTCAAAGAGGTCCAGCGTGTGCTCACATCGATCGCCGAGCACGATGCAGCGTCTCTCGAAAATGGCCTGGCGGCGATGTCGAACAGCGACCTCAGCGTCGAGGCCAGCTCCGTCACGCGGCCGATCGAGAAGGTTGGACGGGATGAGATCGGCCAGACGGCGCAGATCGCCAACTCGCTGCTGACCAGACTTCAGAGCACCACCGCGAGCTACGAACGCGCTCGGGAAGGTCTGGGCCTGCTGGTCGGACAGGTCAGACGCGCGGCAGATCACGTCGCTGACAACTCTGCGCAGTTGGACTCGGTTGCGAATCAGACGGGCAGCGCCGTCCAGCAGGTCACGATGGCCATCCTGAACGTCGCCGCCGGCGCCCAGGACACGAGCCGCAACGCGCAAGAGACGAATGCGTCGGTCAGCCAGCTCGCGCAGGCCATCGACGGCATCGCCCGCGGTGCTTCTGAACAGGCTCGCCAGATTCACTCGGCCAACGAAACGGCGCTGCAAATGGCGGCGGGTGTCGATCAGGTCGCGGCGACGGCGGGTCAGGTCGCCAGCGCCAGCCAGGAGACGCGCGCGGCAGCCGAGCACGGCGGCCTGGCCGTGCGCGAGACGACCGCGGCCATGGCCGAGATCCAGCGCGTCGTGGGCCAGGCGGCTGGCACGGTCGAGGAGCTGGGCAAATTGGGCGAGAAGATCGGCGCCGTGGTGGACACGATCGACGACATCGCCGAACAAACCAACCTGCTGGCGCTGAATGCGGCCATCGAAGCGGCGCGCGCTGGTGAGCACGGCAAGGGCTTCGCCGTCGTCGCCGACGAGGTGCGCAAGCTGGCCGAGCGCAGCAGTCGCGAGACCAAGCAGATCTCCGAGCTGATCCAGCAGGTGCAGGCTGGCACAAAGCACGCGGTCAAGGCCATGCAAGCTGGCGCGGCCAAGGTCGAGCAGGGGTCCGAAAAGGCGGATCTGGCCGGCCAGGCGCTCGAGGCGATCCTGACCGCGGTGGAGCACACCGTACGCCAGGCACGGGAGATCGCGACGGCATCGCAAGCCACGGCGTCTGGTGCGCGCCAGGTCACCGAGGCGATGACGTCGATCAGCGCCATCGTCGAGGAGAACACCGCCGCCACCGAACAGATGAGCGCCCAGAGCGGCCAGGTAGCTGAGGCGATCCAGTCCATCGCGGCGGTGTCCGAGGAGCAGAGCGCATCAACGGAAGAGGTGAGCGCCTCGGCCGAAGAGATGACGGCGCAGATCGAAGAGATGAGCGCCCAGGCGCAGGAGCTATCCAGCACCGCCGAGCAGCTACGCGAGCTGGTCGCGCGCTTCCGCCTGGCCACTGGCGCCGCACCGGCCGCCACTACCGTGACTGGCACGAAGGTGGTGCGGCTCCGTCGCG
>VBGG01000369.1 GCA_005883405.1 Chloroflexota bacterium
AAGCTCGCTGCGCGCTCCTTCCCGCGGCGACCCCCCGCGTACGCGCTCCGCCGCCGTACGCCTCGGAGGTCTCGCCGGCGTCGTTACGGGCGTCGTCACGCCGGACTCGGAGGGCGGACCGGCTGGCCCGTCGCGCCACCCGTTGGCCGCTCACTCAGCGCGCCTGGCATGGCCTGAAGGCCGAACCGCGAGCGAGCGAACCACCGCCTCAGACGGCGGAAGCACGTACGCGGGGGGTCGCCGCGGGAAGGAGCGCGCAGCGAGCTTGCGAGCGGAGCAGCGACTGGCGGGGGGCCGCAGGTGCACCCCGTGGAGCGCAGCGGAGCGTGGGCTCCCCCGACCCGGACGTGCCCAAGTCGGAACCATCATGTTTTCGCGCCGCGGGCCTTGAAGACCTCGACCATGGCGTCGTGGGCTTGCTTGACGGCGTCCTGCACGGGGGTGCCCTTGACAATGACGTTCTGAACCATGTCCGGGATGATCAGCCGCGTCTGCACCTCACCGAGCGCGGCGAACATATTCGACTCCGGCGCGGCCGGGTAGCTGATGTCCCGGCCGCCTTTCAGCAGGTCCGGATAGAACTGGAATTGCGGCTTGCTGGTCCAGAACTCGTCCCTGGTGCCGTTCTGGTAGATCGGATACCACCGCCCGCCCACCTGGCTGTAGACCGCCTGGAGCCGTTGCGGGTCCATCAAGTAGTGGATCAGGTCCTTGCCACCGTCCACGTTCTTGCTGGTCTGGAAGATCGACCACGACCAGGCACCGGAGCCACTGTAGGAGCCGGACTTACCGGCCGGAATAGCCGCCATGGTCGAGTTCTTCAGCAGGTCCTGGTCGTTGGCCACCATCCAGCCGTAGATCGATGGCGGATTGATGACGAACGCCGACTGCTTCTTCTGGAACGCGGCGTTGTTGCCGGTGTCATCCCACGTGGGTGAATCCGGCGGGATGAGCTTGGCCTCCCACCAGCTTTTGATGCGGTTGATGGCCCCGACGGTCTCGGGGCTGTTGAGGGCGACCTTACCGTCCTTGTCGACAAGCGAACCGCCGTCGTTCCAGATGATCGCCACGGTATTGCCGAAGCAATCGGGCGTGCGACCGAGCGTCAGTCCCCACGCGTACAGGTCCGGCGGATTGTTGATCTTCTGACACATCGTGGTCAGGTCATCGAGCGTCTTGGGCGGGTCGGTCGAGCCAGAGGCCTGCTTGATCAGGTCGGTGCGAGCAAACAGCGGTGACGTGTCGGCCTCGAAAGGAATGCCAAAATACGCGCTACCGATCCTGTACAGCGGCTCGACGTAGCTCCAGAAGCCGCCGGCCTGGCCGCTGGTGGCCTTCCAGACGTCCGAGATATCGACCAGCAGGTTGCGACCGGCGTAGTCGATCACGTTCGACGCCGCGGTCAGCATGACGACGTCTGGTGAAGCCTTGGCCTCGACCGCGGCGGCCAGTTTCTGGGGGAACTGCGAGTTCTCGACCACCACGTATTCAACCGGGGTGTTGTTGGCCGATCCCCACTGCTGGATCTGGTCGCCGAGCGCTTTGTCGCCCTCTGGAGTGAAGGACTGCCAGCCCCAAACAGTGACCTTGCTGCCGTTGGATTTTCCGCCGGCTGCCTGACCACCCGCCGCGGCGGGCGCCATGGTCGGAGCCGGAGCCGTCGCCGGCTGCGCGCAGGCCGCCGTGAGCAAGACGCCCGCGCCCAGTCCGAGGTACCGCAGGAAATCCCGACGCGTCGGGGTCTGAGCGACGTTGTACGACATGCTGCACCTCCCTGGATTAGCGATTAGCCCTTGACACTCCCCGCCGCAAGACCCGACACCACCCAGCGTTGCGAGACCAGGTAGACCAGCGTCGGTGGCAACGTGCCCATCAACGACGCCGCCATCATCGGTCCCCACGGAAACGTGTCGCCGCGAACGAGCCCGATCAGACCAAGCGTCAACGTCTTCTGAGAATCGCTACCGATGAACACCAGCGCATACAACCGCCAGGGCAGGCAGAGCGATCGGCACCATAATCCGCGCCAGGGCCTGGACACGCGAGCAGCCGTCGATCAGCGCCGCGTCCTCCAGTTCAGCCGGCACGTTGCGGAAGTAGCCAATCATCATCCACGTCGCGAACGGGACGGTGAAGGTGAGGTAAGTCACCATCAAGCCAACGATGTTGTCGATCAGTCCCAGCGAGTAGATGACCTGAAACATCGGGATGAACAGCAGTGAACCGGGCACGAGGTACGTGACGACCACCGCGCGCGCCACCCAGGGACGGCCAACGAAGCTCAGCCGCACGATCGCATAAGCGGCAAGCGTGCCAATGATCATCGCCAGCGCGGTTGTGACCAGCGTCACCGCCACGCTGTTCTGGATGTAGTGCAAGAACGGAGTCCGCGTGAGCACGAACGCAAAGTGGTCACCAGTCACCTGGCTGGGAAAGAACGATGCTTCGCGATAAATGAGCAGATTGGGTTTAATCGAGGTGACCACGATCCAGTACAGCGGCAGGATGGTCCACACGCCAAAGAAGAGCAGTCCGGCGGTATGGACGAGGCGTCGGACGAGGCGTGCGCGCGATCGGCTCATCTCAACGCTCCCCGGCCAGCATGCGCCTGGTCAGGATATAGATCAGCACCAGGAAGAACGGGAAAAAGACCAGCGAGATCGCCGCGCCCATGCCGAGGCGCTGCGCTCCGGCCACGCCCACCTGGTAGGCCAGCATTGGAAACGTCATCGTGGCGCCGGCGGGTCCACCGTTGGTCAGCACGTACACGAAGTTGATGCTGGTGGCGGTCCAGATCGTGGACAGCAGGGCGGTGATGATCATGACGTTGGCCAGGCCAGGTAGCGTGATATGGCGAAAGCGCCCGAAGACGTCAGCGCCGTCGATCTCGGCGGCCTCGTACAGCTCGCCCGGAATCGCCTGGAGTCCGGCCAGGAACATCATCGCCCAGAACGGGGTACTGGCCCATACGACTGCCACCACAACTGCCCACAGCGCCAGGTCGTAGCTGGCCAACCACTGGATCAGGTCGTGAGTCAACCCAAGCCGCAGGACGAGCATGTTCAGCAGGCCGACCGCGCTGCCGTCATACATCCACTTCCAGGTCAGGCCGACTATCAGGCTCGGGACGGCCCAGGGCAGGAAGAACAGCGCAAACACCAGCGAGATCGCCGCGCCCATGCCGAGGCGCTGCGCTCCGGCCACGCCCACCTGGTAGGCCAGCATTGGAAACGTCATCGTGGCGCCGGCGGGTCCACCGTTGGTCAGCACGTACACGAAGTTGATGCTGGTGGCGGTCCAGATCGTGGACAGCAGGGCGGTGATGATCATGACGTTGGCCAGGCCAGGTAGCGTGATATGGCGAAAGCGCCCGAAGACGTCAGCGCCGTCGATCTCGGCGGCCTCGTACAGCTCGCCCGGAATCGCCTGGAGTCCGGCCAGGAACATCATCGCCCAGAACGGGGTACTGGCCCATACGACTGCCACCACAACTGCCCACAGCGCCAGGTCGTAGCTGGCCAACCACTGGATCAGGTCGTGAGTCAACCCAAGCCGCAGGACGAGCATGTTCAGCAGGCCGACCGCGCTGCCGTCATACATCCACTTCCAGGTCAGGCCGACTATCAGGCTCGGGACGGCCCAGGGCAGGAAGAACAGCGCTCGAAGAAACGTTCGGCCGCGGAATTGCTCGTTGAGCAACAGCGCCATCGCCATGCCGAGCACGAGCTTGCAGATGTCGGCGGCGAGCGTGAAGAATGCCGTCACTCGCACCGACTGCCAGAACTGGCTGCTGAGGTCGCGTCCGGTGAACAGCTCCTGGTAATTCTGGAACCCGACCCAGACGCCTGGGCTGCCGACCAGCTTGGCCTGGAAGCTGAGCAGGATGGCCGACACAAACGGGTAGGCAATCAGTCCGACCAGCACCACCAGGCATGGCGCGAGGAACAGCCAGGCGGTCGCCCAATCGCGGCCCAGCACTCGGCGCAGGCCGATGATAGTCGGTCGTCGGCGAGGCACCTCCTTTGCGCGAGCCAGGCTGCCCCTGACGCGAACCGCCATATCGTCTTACCCGAGCTTACGCGGAACGCGTGGTCTGACGCGTCTCCGAGAAGCGCCGCAGCGCCTCGAGCTGATCTCCCCGCCGCCGCGAGGTCCAGCCCGCGGCGCGGGCAGCCTTCGGCCACAGCCACACCACGACGATCAATGCTGCTGCGAGCACCGCGGGCAGCAGCCAGACCGACTCATGGGAACCGCCGGGCGCGCCAACCGGCTGCACCCGCACGATCGTATCTGGATTGCGGGTTGCCACCCACACGCTACCCGCGCCAACCGCCAACCCCACTGGAACGCCGGGTCCTACGGCCAGACTGCCCAGCACGGCGTTGTTGCTCGGATCGATGCGGGAAAGCGCCGGGCCGTTGACGCCTGCTGCCGACTGGCTGATCACCCAGATGGAGCCCTCGCCAGCCGCCACCCCGCTCGGCAGAAAACCAGTCGGGACCGAAGCCACAACGGCATTCGCGTTCGGGTCAATGCGCTGCAAGCGCTGGCTGGCCTCGTCGATCACCCAGACGCCACCCTCTCCGTAGGCGATGGCGGTCGGCTGCAGGCCGATCTCGACGCTCGCCGCGATCATATTCGTGCGCGGATCGATTCTGACGATCAGCCCCTCGCCCATCTCATCCGGCCGCGCGATGACCCAGATCGCCCCGTCTCCCGCGGCCAGGCGCGAGGGCCGCGGAACCCTCATCCGCGCCACGATCTGCTGCGACGCCGGATTGAATCGGACGACGGTACTGTCCAGCACCGAGGCGAGCCAGAGGCTGCCGTCCTCATCGGCGATGACCGCCGAGGGAAAAACGGGGAGCGGTGCGCTGCTGCTGACTCGGTTCGAGCGGCGGTCGATGCCCACCAGCGCCAGTCGGGCGCTGCTCGAGGTTACCCAGACAGAGCCGCTCTGCATGGCGACCGCGCCCAGGCACAAGCTGCACGAGCGAGCGTCGCCCGGTTGGATCTTCGCCGAGACGCTATTGGTGGCAGGATCGACGCGCGAGATCGAACCGTCGAGGTCGCTCGGGACCCATACCGCCGAGCTTTCAGCGGCAAGCCCCGCGGCCGGCGCGGCACCCACCGGGATGATCGCGGCGACGCTCCCGACAGAAGGCAGCGTTCCGCACGCCGCCAGCAGCAGCCCGACCGCGCTCAACAACGACGAGAGGCTTGCCCAGGTGCGCAT
>VBGG01000375.1 GCA_005883405.1 Chloroflexota bacterium
ATTGACGTGCTGATCCACGGCTGGGATCTGGCCGTGGCAACCCGCCAGGACACGCGTATGGACCCGAGCCTCGTGGAGGCCTGCTTTGCCGTCCTCGAGCCGCAGTTCGATCAACTGAAAGCCAGCGGCGCCTTTGGCACTGAGTTAGCCGTCCCTGCTGTCCCTGGCCGTGCGAATGTATACGCGGGTGGCCAGATGAATGTCGTCGGTGGCGGCCAGAAATGGCAGTCACCGGTGGCCAGATGAAAGTCACCGCCTCGTAGAAGCAAGCCTATAGGCGCCCCTACCCGGGGGCGGCCATGCTGGAGGTGTCAAGCCACAGCAGGCCTACCCGGGAGGGACGCCCACATGAAGTGTCTGAGGGACGAGATGGAGATTGTCAACGCATACGAGCTGGTCGGCTCGTACCGCGGCGCAGCGGCGTTGTGCGGCACGACCGCCAAGACGGTCAAACGCGTGCTTGAACGGCGAGCGGCCGGCCAGGTCGGGCGTCGGCCGAGTCCTACTCGCGTGCGCAACACGCTGGCGGTGGTGGAGCTGATCAGGCAGAAGGTGCGTGCCAGCGATGGACGGATCTCGGCCAAGCGGCTGCTGCCGACGGCCAGAACGGCGGGCTACACGGGCTCGACGCGGAACTTCCGGCGCGCGGTGGCGGAAGCCAAAGCGAGCTGGAAGAAGCAGCGGCGAACCTACCGTCCATGGGTACCGGTGCCCGGCCAGTATCTGGTCATTGACTGGGCTCAGGAAGCCGGGCGGAACGTGTTGTGCGCTGTGCTGGCGTGGAGTCACGTGCGGTTCGTCCGCTTCGGCCCCGATCAGACGCGGCCGACCACGCTGGCACTGCTGGCCGAGTGCTTCGAGGAACTGGGCGGAGTGCCGGAGGCGGTGCTCAGCGATCGGATGGGCTGCCTGAAGGCGGGCGTGGTGGCCAACGTGGTTGTGCCACACCCGGAGTACGTTGCATTCGCCGCACGGTTCGGGTTCCGGCCGGATTTCTGTGAGGGAGCGGACCCTGAGTCGAAGGGACTCGTGGAAAATTTGTGCGGCTACGTCCAAACCGACCTGATCGTCCCGGCGCTCCTCGAGCGGGACTGGCCAGAGCTCGGCACGGCGAACGCCGCCGCGCGCGCCTGGTGTGCCGAAGTCAACGGCCAGGTCCACAGCGAGATCGCCGCCGTACCAGCTGACCGCCTGGTCAGCAGGTGGAGAAACGCGGCAGTATTCGCTTCGGCTCCGGTCGGTACCTTGTGCCGAAGGCGCTGGTTGGCGAGTGGGTCGACGTGTTGGCCCAAGACGACAAGGTGGTCATCTACCACGCTGGTGCCGAGGTCGTCCGCCACGACCCGGTGGGTCCAGGCGAAGTGGCGTTCGGTGACCTGGCGGAGCCCGATCGCCGACCCACGCGCGGTATCCGCCCGCGTACGGCGGCGGAGATCGCCTTCGTCGGCCTGGGTCCAGCAGCCGAAGCGTTCCTGCGCAGTGCGGCCGCTGCGGGCACGCTGCGGCTGGAGCACGAGCTGGCTGGCATCGTTGAGCTGGTGGCGGTCTGGAGTCGGGAGGCCGTCATTGGTGCGCTCGAGCGGGCTACCCGCTTTCGTCGCTTCAAAGCCAGCGATGTACGCGCCATCCTGGAGGCCGGGCCGGGCGTACCCAAACCGGTCCGCGCTGGTCAGCAACTCGTGCTGGATCTGCCAATGGTCCCGGTTCGCCCGCTGAGCGCCTACGCGCTGGTGCACGGAGCCTTGGTGTGATGGCCGCGGCACCACCACCTTTGGCGCCCGACCTGGTCGACGGTCTGCGCCGCCTCAAGCTGGCGACGATGCGCGACCAGGCGGCCGAGGTGCTCCAGTCGGCCAAGACGCAGCGCTGGGGCGCCGAGGACGTGCTGCGCACGCTGCTCAAGGCGGAGATCGCCGCGCGCGACGCGGCCAATCGTCGCATCCGACTCAAACAGGCCGGCTTTCCGGTGCCCAAGACGCTGGAGGTCTTCAACGTGGCCGAATCATCCATCCCTCGCCCCACCTTTGAGTACATCGCGTCGCTCGAATGGGTGGATGCCAAGGAGAACTTACTCCTGGTTGGCCCAAGCGGCACCGGCAAGAGCCACGCCCTTGTCGGCTGCGGCGTGCGCGCCGTGGAACGTGGCAA
>VBGG01000370.1 GCA_005883405.1 Chloroflexota bacterium
CGCTGCCTACGCCTCCTGGATCGCGCTGGCGGCCGTCATCGCCGCTTTCGTGCTGATCGCCCGACGCTACGCCGCGGACCAGCCTGCGCGTCTACTGGTGCTCGTCATCGCCTAGTCCAGCGCGGTGCCGCTGCTGTACGTGATCGCGCAGCACATGGTCGACGCCTGGCAGCTGCTGTTCCTGAGCGCTTCGCTGTTCCTGTTCACGGGCTCGGCCCGCCAACGGTGCTTCGCCGCGCTGCCGCTGGCGGCGGCCACCCTGACGAAGCTCCTGCCGGCTCTGGTGCTGGTGTACCTGGCATTCCGCTCCTGGCGCGCGGCCGTCCTCGGCGTGCTCGGTATTGGCGTGCTACTCGGCCTTGGCCAGGTGCTGTATGGGCCATCCATGGGCTTCGGCTACCCGTTCGCCGTGTCATCCATGGGCGCCGATACCGTGGCGCGCTGGTCCACCCACTTCGAGAACAATTCCGTCCGCGGATTGCTGTTCAAGATCGGCGCGGGCTTTCGCTTGCAGGGCGATACCACCAGCTACGTGCTCGATCCGCGCCTGATTCCGGTGCTCAACGTGGTGTCCTACGCACTTTCGGCCGGCCTGATTGCGTACCTGCTCGTGGCAGCCTGGCGCGGGCGGCGGAACGACTCGGTACCACGACGCTCGATCGAGTTCAGCCTGGCGATCGTGACGATGCTGCTGGTTTCGCCGCACACCGCACAGGATTACCTGGTGACGGTGCTGCCGGTGCTGGCGGTGTGGCTGTTTCTGTGGGCGAAAGGTCTTCCCGCGCGGTGGGGCCCGGGCCAGACGATCCTGGGTGGCCTGGCGGCGCTGCTGATGGGCGTGTTCGTGCCGATGAACGTCGCTGCGCGGGCGCTGCCGATCGGGCTGATGCTGAACCTGAGTGGCAACGCTAACAACGGGTTGTTTCTCGACCAGATCGGCTCGGGCATCGGCGCCTACGAGTTCTTCGGCTTCCCAGCCGTCGGGCTGCTGCTCGGATGGCTACTGCTGGTGCGCCTCGAGCGACAGAGCGCGGTCGGCTCGCATAGCCCAGAATGAGATTCGCCTCCGGCGAGCAGGCAGCGGGCGCGGGAATGCACGCTCGACATGCTGACCGAGCCTTTGGCGCGCGAGGTGGACATGCCCTGGCGATCGCGGCCATCGTCCTGGCTGCCGTCGCCATGCGCGCCAGCGAGGCGTACGCCACGCGCTACCAGAGCCTGCCCGCGCTGGACTGGATCGAGTCGCGCCCACCGCTGCTGGAGTCAGCCGGGGCGCCGGCCGCGGCCGACCTGGCGCGCGGCCTGTCGCGCGTGCTGCCGCTGCTTACCATCCGCGAAGATGCGCAGCCGCGGCTTCCCTCCTTCGGTCCGCCTGGCGTGATCCAGCGCACGGTGGCGGGCGTGCGCGACGCCGCGCGTATCGAGCTGGCGTCGCCAGGCAGCTATTTGCCCGATCAGGTGCCGCTGCGCGCGCGGCTGGACGTGATCGTCTTCAATCGCGCGCCGCGGGCGGCGGCGTGGTCGGAGCTCATGGCTCGCGAGATGGACATTCGCGATCCAGAAACGGGCCTGCCGCAGGTGCGGCTGAGCGGCCCGGATGAGGCGGACGCGGTGTGGGTTGGGGCGCCGAGCTTGAGCACTGGTAACGCTACCATCGCGGGTCGCCGTGGCGCGGTCGCCTTCATGCTGCAGGTCACCTACTTTCGTGCCGGCGTGACCGAGCCCGCCGACCACGCCGACCTGACCGCGCGCGCCGAAGCCATGGCCAGCCAGGCGGCCGCCGAATGGTCGGCGTGGCTCAGCGCCCGATCAGCATCGTGACGCGGGTCGTTGACCACCTACGCCGAGGCCTTGGTCCGCCAGGGGGTGCCCGAATGGTCGGAGTGGGTAGCGCACGATGAGTAGAGTGACGCGGTTGCTCGACCTCGTCACCGCCGCACTGGTCGTGGCGTGCGGCGCCGCCGGCGTACTGGCGTTGGGCGGCATCTCGCGCATCCTGCGGCGGCATGGGCCGCGCCGCATCGTGTACCTGGGCACGGGACAGATCGCGCAGGTTTTTCCCCGCAACGGCACGAACCTGTTCCTGGAGCGCGAGTGCAGCGACTTCGGCGGCTATTTCGAGCAGATGTGGAACGTCCACTTCCCCGCCGGCGGGCGCGGCGCGCTCGACCTGACGCCGCGCCACCACCTGGTCGACGTGGACTTCTGCCCGCCCGCGCAGGTGAGCGACAGCCTGGCTCTCACGCGCATCGCGTGGCGCGAGATCAGCTTTCTGCTGTGGCTGTTGCCGTTCCTGACGCGCTGCCGAGCTTCGATCGTGACCGCGACCAATCCGTACCTGCAGGGGCTCAACGCCGCGCTGGCCAGTCGGCTACTCGGCCTGCCATACGCCGTGATCATCACCCGCGACTACGATTGGGACTGGACCGTGCTGCGCAAACAGGCGTTCCGCTCCGTGTATCCGACCCGACGGCTCGAGCGCGCGATCGGCCGCTGGGTGCTGCGGCACGCCGACCTGGTGCTGGCCGATCGCGAGTACTATCGCCAGTTCGCCGTGCGCAACGGCGCGGCGCCTGGTCGGGCGGTGGCGACGCGGGTGCTCGCCGATAGCGCCTACGCGGCGGCGACGCCCACGCCTGGGCTGCGCGAGCGCTACGGTTTGGGATCTGGTCCGTTGCTGAGCTATGTGGGCCGGCTGGATGCAGACAAGTTCCCGCTCGATCTGGTGGAGTGCCTGGCGCTGGTGCGGCAGCGGTTCTCGGACGTGGTGCTGGCCTGCGCTGGCAGTGGCGCGCTGGTAACGGCGATGCAGCGTCGGGCGGGCGAGCTGGGGGTGGTGGCCGACGGTTTGAAGCTGCTCGGCGTGCTCGATCTTGACGAGCTGCCCGGGCTGGTCGCGAGTAGCGACGTGTTCGTCGCGCCGCACATGGGCTACACGCTGGTCGAGGCTGGATTGACGGGTGTGCCGATCGTCACGTACGACTACGATTTCCACGCCGAAATCGTGGTAGATGGTGAGACGGGCTACCTGGCGCCGTTGCGAGATGTGAGCGCGCTGGCCTCAGGCGTGTGCCGCGTGCTCGCCGACCCGGCTGCTGGCAAGGCCATGGGCGCGCGCCTCCGAGAGCGTCTGCTGCGCGACCACAGCCTGGACGCGGTCGTGCCGATGTACCGCCAGGCGTACGACAGCGTGCTGGGGGCGAGCGGGTGACGCTGCGTTCGGCGTTGCGCGTTTCGCGTTCCGCGTTCGGTGTTTCGCGTGACGCCTCCCGTGACGCTCCGCGTGACGCTTCCCGTGACGCTCCGAGCGATGCCTTCCGAGACGCCTCCCGTGACGGCCCGCGTGACGCCTCCCGTGACGGTCGGCATGACGCCCGGCGTGACGCCTCGGGGGTCATACTGGAGGGCGGCGGGAGGGGGGCGGCGGCGCTCGCGACGTGGAACGCGGCGGGGCTTTATAGCGCCGCGTTCGTGTTCTGGCTGCTGACGCGCCTGCTGGTGCTGGTCCACCAGGGTGCCTGGCCGTGGATGAATGCCTTCGTCGTCGCTGCCGCGCGGGGGATGGTCGTCGGCGATTGGAATGACGCGGTCAGGCCGCAATTGCCGGCCGTGCTGGGTGTGCCGCTGGTGCTGGCGGGCGCCAGCGAGCAACAGACGGTGGCCGCGCTGTACTTGCTGGCCAGCGTGGTCCAGCTCGGCGCGTTCGTCATCCTGGTGCGAGCGGTATTTCCCGACCGAATGCGGGAGCAGACGCTGGCGCTGCTCGTCTTCCTGCTGGTGCCGTACGACCACTCGATCCACCACTACCGCGATGTGCCGGTGATCCTGGCGAGCGCCGCGGCCTTTCTCCTGTCAGCCCACTTCGTCGGTGAGGTCTCGCGCTGGCGGGTTCGCAGCGACACGGCGGGCGGAACGCCAGCAACTGCCACGTTCGAGATCGATGACTCCACCGAGACCGAGGCCGCGCGAAGCCGCAATGCAGCGTCGGTGGCTCGATCGGCCGGCGCAAGCGAGCGCCTGAGCCGGCGACAAGCCACCGTGCTCAACACGATCACTATCTTCGGCATCGTGCTGCTCGGTGTCTGGAGCCGCGCCGAGTTCCTCACCTTCGTGGCGGTACTCGCGCTGCTGGCGATCATTCTCGAGCGGCGCCGCGCCCTCAGGCTTGCGCTCACCTACGTCGCGGCCGCGGTGCTCATCTCGGGCGGCCTGTTGCTGATCTACAAGATCGAGGACGTGAACCTGTCCCAGGCCTCGTTCTATACCGCGCATACGTTCCTCGATAGCACGCCCGATTCGTGGCTGTCGCCGGAGTGCCGCGCCGATCCGACCGAGAACTGTCGTGAGGCCGACGGGTTGGCGTATTTCGGCCCGGCCGATCTCCGCGCGGGCGTGCTGGCGCTGGCGATGAACCACCCACTGACGACGCTGGCCAAGTCGGCGCGCAGCGCCTGGGACAATCAGTGGACGCTCGTTGGGCCGAACCTTTCGACCTTTCCGGGCATCATCCCGTTTGTGGTGCTGGCCCTCGCGATCGTGCGGCCCGCGCGTGAGGCTTACACACGAGTGCCAGTAGCGGTCTGGATCGCCGTCGCGGCGGTGGGCGCCCAGAGCGTGCTGCCGCCACTGACGTGGGCGCCGCCGCACCCGCAGTACCATCTGCAGCTGGTCTTTCCGATCGTCATGCTCGTCGTGCCCATTCTGGTGGCGCTGATGGGCATGCCGCGCGGGCGCCTGGTTGCGCTGGCGTTCCTCATCGCCAACGCGGGCCTGAGCGCGTTCCGCTATACGCGCTACGCGGGATACTAGTGACGCGGCGTAGCTGGCTCGTCGGCGCGTTCGCCGTGCTCGCCTTCGCGCAGACGCTGGCCTACTACGTCTACTTGCGCGATGACCCGGGCAACTACAACGGCGCCGGCGCGCAGGGCGATCAGGTCGCGTATGTCGACCTGGCGCAGCAAATCCTGCACGGCACCTGGCAGGGCGCGGTGCACTACATGCCTGGTCTGCCGGCCGTCATCGCGCTGAGCCAGGTTCTTCTGGGTGATCCGCGGCTCGGGCTCGCCGTGGTTCAGGGCCTGATCTATGCCCTGCTGGTGGTGTTCGCGGCGCGACTGGCAGCGATGGCGTTCGGCGACACGAGCTCCGTGTGGGCCGCCGGCGCGGTGGGACTGAACCCGGCACTTGGCTACTACGCGGCGCAGGCGCTCACCGAGTTTCTGACCGCG
>VBGG01000379.1 GCA_005883405.1 Chloroflexota bacterium
CCGAGAGCTCGGTGCGCGCAGCATCGCGTTACCCAGCGCGGGTAACGCGGGCTCGGCTGCCGCTGCCTATGCTGCCGCAGGCGGGCTCGAAGCACACCTGGCCATGCCCCGCGACGTGCCCGAGCTGAACCGCGTCGAAGCCGAGGTGTACGCCGCCGACGTCACGCTGGTCGACGGTCTGATCAGCGATGCCGGTCGGCTCATCCGCGAGCAGGCTCCGCGAAACGGCTGGTTCGACGTCTCTACACTGCGCGAGCCGTACCGTCAGGAAGGCAAGAAGACGATGGGTATCGAGCTGGCCGAGCAGGGTGGCTGGGGTGAAGCGTGCCTGCCTGACATCATCGTGTACCCCACCGGCGGCGGCACAGGCATCGTCGGAATGCGCAAGGCGTTCGACGAGCTCGAGGCGCTCACATGGATCGGACGCGCGCGGCCGAAGATGATCGTCGTTCAGGCCGAAGGCTGTGCGCCCATCGTGCGCGCGTTTCAACAGGGTGCGCGCATCGCCGAGCCGTGGCAGAACGCTCAGACGATCGCCGCTGGGTTGCGGGTGCCGGCTGCCATCGGCGACTACCTGATCCTGGACGCGGTGCGCGCAACCGGCGGCACGGCCGTCGCCGTGAGTGACGAAGCCATCCGCGAAGCGCAGCTCGAAATGGGCCGGCTTGCCGGTGTCTACGCCGCGCCCGAGGCCGCCGCGACCTGGGCCGCGGTGGGCCCCCTGCGTCGGTCAGGGTTTCTGGCCGGCGACGAGCGGGTCGTTCTCTTCTGCACCGGCATGGGCCTCAAATATCCTCCGCCCATCCCGTAGAGGCCAAATAAAAAGCCCTCACCCTCCCACCCCTGCTCCCGCCCGGTGGATGAGCGGGAGAGGAGTGGTTCCACCGACTGCGCGGGGGTCAAGCGCGCAGTCGTCTGGTGGGGAGGGAGAGGGTCCTATGAAGCGTGGGGTCACGCGCAACGATCGGGCTCCGCCGTGCGTCACCACCACGCGGCTTTAACTCGGCTCTCACCCTATTTTCGCACACCGCGTGCCAAATGGCTCACGGTTTCATTAACGATTGTCGCGGAATTGTGAAGATTGTTACCGAAGCTAGAGTATTTCCAGCCCGAAGGCGCCGTGCTGCCGGAAGATCTCGTAGCCAACCAGCGCGCACGCCATCGCCACGTTGAGCGAATTGGCCATCCCGAATACCGGCAATTCGACACACACGTCGGCCGTATCGAGCGCGGAGGGCGCGACGCCGGCGCGCTCGTGGCCAAGAATCAGCGCCAGCGGCGGACGATAAATTCCGTCTCGCGAATAGGGCGTGCTTTCGTGCGCCTGCTCGACCGCGACGATCTGATAGCCCTCGCGCCGGAGCCGCTGCACCGCGTCGGCAGCCGAGGGCTGGTACTCCCAGGGCACGAACGGGATGGCCATCACGGCCGTTTTGGCGATTTCGCGCTCCGCGCGGTCCTGAACATGCCGCGGCCGAGGATCCCGACCTGGCGCGGGGTCCGCCGGGTGGCCGGTAATGCCGCACAGAAACAGGCGCTCGACGCGCAGCGCGTCGCAGATGCGGAAGATCAGCCCAACGTTCGCCAGACTTCGGACATCGTCGAGCACGACGCTGATGGGCGCGCGTGGCAGCCGCGTGAAGCTCTCCGCGTCTGGCTTGCGGGCGACGAGCTCTGCCGTCGTGAACGCGGGCCATTGCGGAGACGGCGGTGGCGGCAGATCCGGGCGCATGCTGCGGTGCCAGAGTATGCTTCCGGCTGGCTGGTATCCTCGCCACCAGTGTGTTGCGCATGAGATGAGGGGAGAAGATGACGACTCGTCGTGAGTTCCTGACACGAGCACTCGGCGGCAGCGCGGTCCTGCTGGCCGCGGCCTGCGGTCCGAGCGCAACGCAGCCCGCGCCTACCACGGCCCCGGCGGCCCCCGCGGCGCCCACTTCTGCGCCGGCAGCCAAACCGACGACAGGGCCGGCCGGGGCGGCCACCTCCGCGCCACAGCCCACCGCCGCGGCAAAGACGACGGCGCCGGCCAATATCTCGGGCGCCGAGGTCACGCTTTTGCAGTGGAATCACTTCATCCCCACCGCCGACCCGTTCTTCAAGCAGCAAGCCGCGGATTGGGGCAAGCAGACCGGCGTCAACATCACCGTCGAGACCATCAACGCCAACGACCTCACGCCGCGCTTCACCGCCGCCATCCAGGGACAATCGGGGCCGACGATCTTCCAGATGCAGTACCTGGCCCCGCACTCATTCGCCGAAGGCCTGTACGACCTGAGCGATCTCGCCGAAGAGATCCAGCCGAAGTTCGGCAAGTTCTACGCGCAGGTCAACACCAGCGCCACCGTCGATGGCAAGTACCGCGCCGTCCCGTACTCGATCTTTGGAAACGCGGTTGTCTATCGCAAGGACTACTTCCAGCAGGCGGGCGTCGCCAAGACGCCCGAGACGTGGGATGAGTTCCACGACGCGGTCAAGAAGATGGCCGCCATCAACAAGCCTATTGGCCAGACGTTCGCGCAGACCTTCGGCGACGCGCCAACCTTCTTCTACCCGCTGATGTGGTCATTTGGCGGCAAGGAGGTCCAGGACGACGGCAAGACGATCGCCATCAACTCGAAGGAGACGATCGACGCCGTCAAGTTCGCCAAAGTTCTGTGGGACGACGGGCTCGATCACCGCGCCGCGTCGTGGGACGACAGCGGCAACAACACTGCATTTCTCGCCGACGAGATCTCGGCCACCCTCAACGGCGCCAGTATCTACTTTGTCGGGGCCGGTCTGGACGGCAAGAATCCAGCCAAACCGTGGGCCGAACAGATGGACCACTTCCTGTTGCCCAAGGGCACGGCTGCCCAGGTCGCGTGGTTCCTGGACCACACGCATGGCATCCCGACCTACGTCAAGGGTAAGAGCCTCGACGCCAGCAAGGAGTTCATCCGCTGGTTCATGGACCCGGCCCAGTATGACCAGTGGTTCGAGCTGCAGAAGGGCTACAGCGTCGGTGCCGGCGACCGCCTCGAGCAGAGCAAGATGTGGGACAGCCTGCCGAAAGCGCTGCAGCCGTTCCGCAGCGCGGGCAAGATCGCGCGTGCCCTCGGGTACTCCGGCCAGCCGACCGCCCACACGAACGAGGTGTTCGCCAAGTACGTGATCGTCAATATGTTTGCGCGCGCGGCCGTTCAGGGCATGGCGCCCGAAGAATCGGTGGCCCAGGCCGAAGCCGAAATGAAGCAGATCTATAGCTCGTAGATCGGACCAGGCATGACCGTCCAGAGCACCGCCGCCGGCCGCGTCGTCCGGCGGCGCGGCATGGCAGCCTCCTCCGTCGCGCTGCTCGACCGCGAGAACGTCCTCGGCTACGTGCTGATGACGCCGGCGTTGCTGCTGCTGATCATCTTTATCGCTTACCCCTTCGTGCTCGGCGTCTGGTACAGCCTGAGCGACGTGCAGATCTTCGGCCTCGGCAAATTCATCGGCCTGACCAACTACACGAACCTGCTCAACAGTCCGGTATTCGTCCAGACGGTCAAGAACTCGTTCGTCTACACGGGCTTCGCCACGGTGTTCAAGCTTGGGCTCGGGTTGGGCATGGCGCTGGTGATGAACCAGGCTTTTCCCTTCAAGAACATCGTGCGTGCCGGCGTGCTTCTGCCGTACATCGTGCCGACCGCGCTCAGCACGCTGGCCTTTCTCCTGGCGTTCAACCCGACGCTGTCACCGCTGCCGTGGGTGTTTGGCCCTCTCCACATTCCGTATCCGCCGGCTGGTTTCCTGGGCGATCCGGCCTCCGCCATGGGCGCCGTCATCTTTGTCAATGTGTGGCGCGGCACGCCCTTCTTCGCGATCTCGCTGCTGGCCGGCCTGCAGACCATTCCACAGGATCTGTACGAAGCGGCGGCGATCGATGGCGCCCATGCCGCCAACCGCTTCGTCCATGTGACCCTGCCGCTGCTCACGCCGGTGCTGACGATCGTGCTGCTCTTCTCGATCATCCAGACGTTCGCCGATTTCCAGATCGTCCAGGTGCTTACCCGCGGTGGGCCGGCCGATTCGACGCACCTGTTCGCGACGTTGGCCTACCAGACGGGCATGCAGGGTGGGCGGCTCGGCCAGGGCGCCGCGGTGTCGCTGTTCATGCTGCCGTTCCTGGGGCTGCTGGTCATCGCCCAGCTCTGGTACACGCGCCGCAACGCGAGCGAGCGCTAGTGGCATGGCGGTAACCACGGCGGCCCGGGCAGGCGCTCCTGCTGTCGCCCTGCGTCGCAACCGGCGTCCGCTCAACTACTACCTGTGGCGGGCCGTGTCACTGTGGATCCCGCTGGTCTTCTTCCTGGTCTTTACCCTGGGACCCTTCTGGTACATGCTCGTGATCTCGCTCAAGGACCAGCAGCTCGAGGTCAACGACCCGGCCGTCTTTCCGTTCTGGCCGTTTCACCCCAATCTGAACCAGTTCGAGGACCTGTTCGCGCGCACCCAGTTCCCGCGCTGGGCGCTCAACACCACCGTCGTCGCCAGCATCAGCACCCTGGTCTCGCTGACGTTTGGCACACTGGCCGGTTACGCGCTCGCACGCCTCCGCTTCCGCGGCGCGAGCCTGCTCGGCATCATCTCGTTCGTCACCTATCTGGTGCCACAGACGCTGCTGTTCATCCCGCTCAACATCGTCATCACCCGCCTGCCGGTGCCATTGTTCCTGGTCACGGTGGTGTTCTCGACAGTGGCCGTCGGACTGCCGCTGCTGTTGCTGGTCGTACCGCCCGAAAAGCGCATCGGCTGGGGTCCGCTCGCGGGATGGCTTCCAGGCATCCTGCTGTTTGGGATCGGCGTGGCGCTCGGCCTGTGGGGCCTCACCGCCAAGGGCGCCGCGCTCAGCGAGATCGAGCTCGGCGGCGCGACCAACCTGTCGAACACGTTGTGGGCGCTGATCCTGACCTATCCGACGTTCCTGGTGCCGTTCTGCACCTGGCTCTTGACGGGCTACTTCCAGTCGATCCCGCGCGAGCTGGAAGAGAGTGCGCTGATCGACGGCGCCAGCCGCATGCAGGCGATGCTCCGCATCGTCGTACCGCTGGCCATCCCCGGCATTCTGTCGGCGTTCATCTTCGCCTTCACCCTGAGCTGGAACGAGTACATCTACGCCCTGGTCTTCCTGACCTCCACCGGGAATCGCACCATTCCCGTTGGCGTGGTGAACGAGCTGATCCGCGGCGACGTGTATTTCTGGGGCACGCTGATGGCCGGCGCGCTGCTCGGCTCGATCTCCGTCGCGGTGGTCTATTCGCTGTTCGTCGAAAACTACGTCTCAGGCCTGACGGCCGGGGCCGTGAAGGGCTGAGGCAAACTCCCTCTCCCTCTGGGAGAGGCTTTATCCAGGGGTGAGGGTGGCGTATACGCCCGCAAATCAATTTCCCATGACCAGCCCGCCGTCGATGTGCACGGCCTGGCCGGTCATGTAGTCCGAGTCGCGACTGGCGAGAAAGCTCACCACACCGGCCACGTCGTCGGGCGTTTCGGGCCGGCCGAGCGGGATCAGCGCGGTGCGTCGCTTCCACGCTTCGCCGATCGGCCAGCCTTCGATCTCAGCCCAATCGGCATCGATCTTCTTCCACATCGGCGTGTCAACCACGCCCGGGCAGATGCAGTTCGACGTGATGCGATACGGCGCGAGCACCTGAGCAGCCGTGCGCGTCACACTGACCACGCCGGCTTTGCTCGCGGCGTAATGGACCATGTACGCCTGGCCGCCGCGATATGCCGCGATCGACGCCGACTGGATCAGCTTGCCGCGCAGCTCTGATCCGGCGATCGGCGCCTGTTGCCGCATCCGCCTGGCCGCCGCCTGCAGCACGAAGAACACCGCCCGCAAGTTCACGTCGAGCATGCGATCCCAGTCGTCTTCCGTGACCTCGAACAGCGGCCGCGCGCCGGCGATGCCCGCATTGTTGAAGAGCACATCCAGACGGCCCCACCGCTCATATGCCGCGTCGAACATGCGCTGGATATCCGCCGACCGAGTGACGTCCGCCTCCAGGGACGCCTGGCCGAGCTCATCGGCAATCGCTCGGACGCCCTCGCCATTCACGTCTGCCAGCAACAGCTGTGCGCCGTCCTGGGCCAGTCGTCGAGCGCACGCGGCGCCGATACCGCTCGCGGCGCCGGTGATGAGTACGTGCGTGTCTGCCAAAGCGTTGGTCATGAGAAAACCAGTGCATCGTACACGTGTCGCTGGCGTTCGGCGGCGGCACGGTAGCGGCGCGTATGCTCGGGCCGCGGCTCGAACCGGCGCGTAACGTCCGGCTGGAGCTCTTCCATTGGTAGCTCGAGCAGTCCGAGCGTCTCGAGCGCCAACAGACTCGCTCCGCGGCTGGACGCTTCAGGCTCGGCGGATGCGAGTACCGGCCGATCGAGCACGTCCGCCAGAATCTGCATCCAGGTCGGTGAGTGCAGCAGCGCACCGCCGGTGGCGACCACTTCGCGTGCGTTGGGCATCGCCTGCAGCAAGATCTGATCGACCTCGCCAAAGCGAAGGGCAACCGCCTCCATGCACGCGCGCTGGATCTCCACGGGTTGACTATGCAGGCGCAGTCCCACGATGGCACCACGGGCGTCGTCGGCCCAGCCGGGGCTGCGTTCGCCTGCCCAGAACGGTAAGACGGTAAGGCCGTGGCTATCCGGCTCCATCGCGGCCACTTCTTCTTCGGCGACGGCCAGCGCCGGCAGGTGCAGGGCGCCGCGGAGCCACTCCATCAGACTGCCGCCGTCGTTGAGCGCGCCACCGAGGACCACCCGCCGCCGGTCAATGCGGTAGCACCAGGCACCCCACGGCACCTCAAACGGATCCGGCGGTGACCAGACCACTCGCTCGGCGCCGGAGGTGCCGATCATCACGGCAAACCGGTCGGCACTCGCACAGCCCGCGCCGAGGTTGCTGCACGCGCCGTCGCCGACAGCCGGTAGCCATGGAACCCCGCTCAGCGCCGGCCAGCGTCGCGTGGTCGCCGCCTCTTTCAGTGGCACGATGCGCCCGAGACGCTCGCGGTCGATGCCGACGACATCCAGCACCTCCGCATCCCAATCGCCGCTATGTACATCGAGCAATCCGGTGCCAGACGCCATCGATAGACTCAGCCGCGGCTCGCCGGTGAGCTGCTCGAGCAGCAGTTCGCCGAATGACATCCAGCGTTGAGCGCGCTTGAAGACGTGGGGCCGCGTGCGGCGCAGCCACGTCAGCTTGGCCGGCCAGTAGGTCCAGTGCAGAACGCAGCCGGTGCGCGCGTGTACCGCGTGTTCATCGAGGCGCTGGCGCAGTCCGGCGACCTCGCCGCGGCTTCGGGCGTCGAGCCACAGAAACACTGGAGTGACGGGCTCGCCCGCGTCATCCACGCCGATCAAGCTGTGCCAGAACGTGTCGGTGGCGACCGCCACGATCTCTTCGAGCGGATCCTGGGTGAGCACACGCTCGATCGCCGCGCACACCTGGTCCAACAGCAGATGTGGATCGAGCTCGCCGCCGCCGTCGGGCGTGACGTGGGGTGTGTATGGGATGCGCGACGCGCGGCCTGCAACTGGCCGACCCTGGAGGTCATAAAGGCTTGCCCGACAGGACGACGTCCCCACGTCCAACGCCAGAACCGCGCTCCGCAGCGGGGCCGTCATTCGCGTCACCGTATCAGGCGTGGCGTTGCTAGAGTTGATCGCATGCCCGAGGCTGCACGCTATGGGTCCTGGCTCTCGCCGGTGACGGCGGTCTTGATAGCTGCCGGCGAGGTGCCGTTATCTGCTCCCGACGTATCCGACGGCGACGTGTACTGGCTCGAAGGCAAGCCGCTCGAGGGTGGCCGCGTCGTCCTGGTGAAGCTCGCGGCGGATGGTACCCGCCAGGAGCTGACGCCGAAGCCGTACTACGTGCGCACCCGAGTCCACGAATACGGTGGCGGCGCTTTTGTCGTCCATGGTTCCACGGTCTTTTTCTCAAACTTCGCCGACCAGCGGCTGTACCGACAGGACCCGGGCGAGGAGCCGCGTCCAATCACCCGCGGCCCCAGCGTCGCGGCCGGCCTGCGATACGCCGACGCACGCCTGACCCAGGACGGCCGACTCCTGATCTGTATCCGCGAGCGGCATGAAACAGAAGGCCCCGAGGCGACCAATGAGCTGGTGGTCATGCCAGCCGACGGTTCTGCCGATGCGCGGGTGATCGCCGGTGGACACGACTTCTATGCGTCGCCGCGCATCAGTCCGGATGGCCGTCGGCTGGCATGGCTAACCTGGGACCACGCACGCATGCCGTGGGACGGCAGCGAGCTGTGGGTCGCCGATCTGGCGGACGACGGGTCCCTGGCGAATGAGACGCGCGTTGCC
The DNA here is from genome assembly GCA_005883405.1 of Chloroflexota bacterium. Classification (GTDB taxonomy): domain Bacteria; phylum Chloroflexota; class UBA6077; order UBA6077; family CF-72; genus CF-72. The sequence continues at coordinate 8,365 of VBGG01000379.1, forward strand.
AGCGGGTCGCAGGAGTCGATCTTCCAACCGGAGTGGAGCCCGGCCGGGGAGCTCCACTTCGTCTCGGATCGCACCGGCTGGTGGAACGTGTACCGCCTGCGCGGCGACTCGGCGGAAAACCTGGCGCCGATGGCGGCGGAGTTCGGGGCGCCGCAGTGGGTCTTCGGCATGGCAACCTACGCGTTTCTGGCCGACGGACGCATCGCATCAATCATGAGCAAGGACGGCATCGACAGCCTGGTGTTCGTCCAGGCCGGGCAGCCGATCCAGACGGCCGACCTGCCATATACGGCATACGGCCGGCGGCTGAGGTCGAGCGGCAATACGCTGGTGTTCACCGCGGCCGCGCCCACCGAGGCGGTGGCCGTCATTCGCTTCGATGCCGCCAGCGGTTCGCGCGAAATCCTCCGCCGCAGCCTGGCAGACGCGCCGGATGCGAAGTACATCTCGCGGCTGCGATCGATTGCTTTTCCCACCGAGGGCGGCGCAGCCACGGCGTACGCGATCTACTACCCGCCGGCGAATGCGGACTTCGTTGGACCTTCCGGCGAGAAGCCGCCGTTGATTGTCGAGAGCCATGGTGGTCCGACCAGCATGACGCTGGCGCAGCTGAGCCTGGAGATCCAGTTCTGGACCAGTCGTGGCTTCGGGGTGGTGGACGTCAACTACGGCGGCAGCAGCGGTTTTGGGCGAGCGTATCGTGAACGGCTCAAGGGTCGCTGGGGCATTGTCGATACGGAGGACTGCATCAGCGCCGCGCGCTATCTGGTCGAGCAGGGCGAAGCGGATGGCCGGCGACTGGCGATCCGCGGCGGCAGCGCTGGTGGCTACACCACGCTGTGCGCACTTATCTTCCACGACGATTTTGCCGCGGGCGCCTCCTATTTCGGCGAGGCGGATTGCGAAACGCTGGCCACCGATACGCACAAGTTCGAGTCGCGTTATCTGGACGGATTGATCGGGCCGTATCCGCAAACAAAGGACGTCTACTATGCGCGGTCGCCGATCCACTTCGCCGAACGGCTGTCTTGCCCGGTGATCCTGTTCCAGGGCCTGGATGACCGCGTCGTGCCGCCGTCGCAGGCCGAGCGGATGGTCGAAGTGCTGCGCGCCAAGCACCTGCCGGTCGCGTATCTCGCCTTCGAAGGCGAACAACACGGCTTCCGCAAGGCCGAAACCATCCGGCGCACGCTCGAAGCCGAGCTCTACTTCTACTCGCGCGTGTTCCGCTTCCCGCTCGCCGAGGACATCGCCCCGGTCGATATCGAGAACCTTGCCTAGAGGGGCAGCCGAAAAGGTCTTCTGGCATTGACCGCCCCTCTAGGCCAATCTGTTGATCGAAGTTCGGCCGACTGCGACTTGGGCCCGAAACCGGCTTGTCGGCCAAACTTCTAGCCGAGTGCACCGCTCGCGGCGCCGCCACGCTTCGCGAAGGAAGTCCCGTCGCCATCCGCCCGCGAAGTGCGCCTCGTGCGCTTGCGAGGCCATGCGCTTGCGGCGGCCAGGAAAGGCAATGCATGTCGACATCCGCTCGCGGAGTTGCGCTCCGCAGCCCGTCGCCTGGTCGGCTCGCGTCGGCCGCGCCGGCCCTCTCGGCGTGAGCCAACAGACACAGATTCGTATTGACATCCGCCCGCGTAGTGCAGCTTGTTCGTTGGCAGCCAGTGCCGGCGGTCCGTCAGGTTGATGGCCCTTCCCTCAGGGCTGTCGGCGCTGGCTTACCGTGACTACCGCCTGATCTGGCTGGGCCAGGTCACCAGCAACATCGGCTCGTCGATGCAGCAGCTGGGGCTGGGCTGGCTCGTCGTTCAGCTCGCCGAGCGCAACGGCGCCTCGCACCTGGTGCCGGTGTATCTCGGCCTGGTCGGTCTGTCCCGTGGCGTGCCGATCCTGTTCGCTGGCCTGGCCGCCGGCGTGATCGCCGATCGAGTCGATCGCCGCAAGATGCTGCTGGTGATCCAGCTCTACTGGGCGACGGTATCGGCCCTGCTGGCCTGGCTGACGCTCACCGGCCTGATCACGATCAGCCTGGTGCTCGGCCTGACCGCCCTGTCGTCTATCGCCCAGGCGTTCGACGGCGCGACGCGTCAGACGGTGTATCCGCGCCTGGTGCCCCGGCGCAGCATGGTCAGCGCCATCGGGCTGAATTCGATGGCGTTCAACGTCGCCCAGTTCATCGGGCCGATGATCGGCGGATTCCTGATCGGCCCCATTGGCGTTGGCGGCCTGGTGACGCTTAACGCTCTCTCATTTTTCGCCCTCATCTCCGCGATCTTCGCCATGAGTCCGCTGCCCAGGCACACCGCAAGAGCCGCGGTGAGCCCGCTACGGTCACTCCACGAGAGCTTCGCATTCGTCATCCACCAGCCTACGGTGGGTTGGGCGATGCTGCTCGCGCTGGTCGGCAACCTGCTCGGCCGCTCGTTCCAGCCACTGTTCCCGGCCTTCGTACACGATGCATTGAACGGCGACGCGCGCGATCTGTCATTCGTGATGACGGCCGCCGGTGTCGGCGCGCTGACGGGCGCGTTTGGTACGGCTTCGCTGGGCAGCATTCGACGCCGTGGCGTCGTCTTCGCCTGCTCGGGCATCGCCCTGGGCGGAATGCTGGTGCTTTTCGGGCTGCAGCGCAGTCTGCTACCGGCGATCGTCCTGGCATACGCGGTGGCTGCCTGCTCGCAGTTGTTCATCACCATGGCGTCCGCGCTCTACAACACCCATACCCCGGACGAGCTGCGCGGGCGGGTCATGGGCCTGTCGACCGTAGTCGTCCAGGGCGGGATCTCGATGGGCGCCATGCTGCTTGGCTCGCTCGGCGCGGTGATCGGTATCGGTGCGGCGCTTTCGGCCGGTGGCGGGGTGTTCGCGGCGACGAGTGCCACGGTGCTGGCCCGCGTGGCCTCACTTCGTCGCGACAGCAGTCGCGTTGTGGAACCGGGCCCGGCGCCAGGCGGCGCGCGCGTCACCTGGCCAGCGCGGTCCTCTCCAGGGAACTGACCACGCGAAGGCGGCCCGCGGCATCAAACGGCATCGGCCTCGGCGCGCCCGCGACCTGTACGTTGGCCGCCCGCGCTTCGTCGCGCAAAATCTGGCTGAACTCGACCTGCGCGGCCAGCAGCGTGTTCTTGATCCGCGCCAGGCGCAACTTGCCCAGATCGGGCTGGCCGCACATGCGGATCGCGGTCGCGATGGCGGCGCGGTCGTTGGGCAGCACGCATGGCAGACGACTCCGCAGCAGGCCACTGATACCCGACGTGTAGCTATTCATATACGTTGCCTGCCAGTCGATCCTGGACGCCAACCGCTCGGTGGTCACGTCCGCCAGGCCGATGCCGATGGCGTTACCGTGGCTCTCTTCGGTCAGGTTGAGCACCACGATCGCCGTGATGCGGGGGTGGTCCGGCTCGAGCACGCCGGGGACGAACATGCGGCCAAGGATGTTGGTGTCCATGCCGGTGCCCGAGATGTTCTTGCCCATCTCATCGACGATGAGCACGTCCAGCGCCTCGAACGGCAGGCTGCACATCAAGTCTTTGGCCCTGGCCTGTAGCGCCTCCTCTCCCTCGGCGCCGATACCTTCCGGCTCGACGAACTCGACCCGCGCCGTCTTGTCGTAGGCGTTCTCGAGGATCGCCAGGCCGCCGATGATCTTGCCGGTCTTCTCGACGACGCAGCGCGCCGCGCGGGGCATGAGCTCCGCAAGACCGCGAGTACCGTAGCTGTGGATCGTCTGCGCGCCGAGCTGTTTGCCGAGCCCGATCGCACAGATCTTGGCCAGACCGCTCTCGATCTTGCCGCGGAAGTCGGTGTGCGGCTTGACGCGGTTGACGAGCAGGACGTGGTCAGCCTCCAGAGCGGTGGTGCTGGTGTACACCGGTACCTCGTCGACGGCGCCGATCTGCTGAACATCCATGCTCGAAACGACCGGCATGCCGACCGTCTCGCGAGTGATGCCATAGCTGGCAAGCAGGTCCCGTTGACCTTCGGCCGTGGCACCGCCGTGGCTGCCCATCGCCGGCACGATGAACGGATCGCCGCCGGCTTCACGGATGGCATCACCGCACGCGCGCAATATGGCCGGCATGTTGGCCACTCCGCGGCTGCCGGCGGTGATGGCGACACGGTCGTCGAGTGCGACGCGATCCATGATCGGCTGCAGCTCGGCGCGAACTCGGGCCGGAATCTCCTCGATGGGAACCTCGGGCGCTTCGTCCGGGGTGTAGATCCGCTGGCCGGCGTACAGCAGCGGAAACTCGAGCCCAACGTCCGCGCCCAGTTCGGGCGGGAACACCGTGACAGCCACAGGCCCTATCGTAGCCGCACGCCTCGGAGGCGGCCAATCCGTCCGAAGGGTCCGCTTCCCGCTGGGGATTTACACCTCGTCGCCGGCAGCGAGCCAATCCAGCGCCACCGCTGCCGTCCACGACTGTTCCAGCGAGCCGAGCGGCTCAGCCGTGTACGGTTCGAAGTACTCGGCGAAGCGTGACGTGGGCCGCTCGAGCAAGCTGAGATTCTCCGTCCGCAAATCGGCGGCGGCCGAGCGTTGCCCGTGCTGCCGCAAGGCCCACCAGAAGAGCCAGTTGGCCATTGGCCACGCGGGCCCGCGCCAGTAGGAGCGCGCGTGAAAGCCCGGCGAGCCAGGCACCGTGCTGGGTACGATGCGCTGAGCCAGCCCGGCGGCGCCTGCGAAGCCGTCGCCTCGCAGGCGCTCGACCATCGTCGCGAGCAGGTCGCTCGGCAGATCTGGCACGAGCAACGGCGCCAGACCGGCGCAGGTCTCCACCCGCACCGCCTGCCCAGCACGGTCGTCCCAGTCCAGGGCGAGGCGCAGCTCGGCGTCAACCGCGCGCTGGACTCCCGCCCCGAAGCGCCGTGCAAATCCTGTTAGCTCCTGAATCTCGGCGGCGTCGCGCTCGAGCCATTCCCCGACTTCGGCCAGCGCACGCGAGGCAGCGGCGAAGATGGCGCTCATCAACACGTCGCGGATCTGGAACGGGTGACTGCGCTGAATGGCCGGGTCGTCATAGCCGGCCTGCTTGAGCAGCTCGACCAGCCAGAGGTAACGGTCATATTCGGAGTGCGTCGGCCGTTCCGAAGGGTCCTCGACGTGCTTGAGATCGTGGCGCTGGTACGCCGGCAGCTCGCCCACGGTTACCCGCGACAACGCCGAGTCCCAGCGTGGCGAGTTGTCCGTGCCGCTTTCCCACGGGTGGTAGATCAGCAGCAGTCCGCTGCCCACGGGATCGCGCGCGCTGGCAAGGTACCGATGCCACGCCACCATGCGCGGGTACAGCGCCTTGACGCGCGCTTCGATTGCCTCCGCGCGCCGCTGACTGGCCAGGCGCTGGATGCGCTGCAGCGCAATCGCGTGGACCGGCGGCTGGATCAGGCCGCTGGTGGCCATGTCGCGCGGGGCGGCGGCGCTCGTTCTGGTGCTGGCCCACCAATCGGGGCCCGGAAAGTAGTCGCCCGCCTGGGGATTGAAGACGATGTGCGGCACGCGTCCGTCGGCCCACTGCGCCTCGAAGAGCGTCTCGAGCTCGCGCAGGGCTCGGTCCAGGTCAACATTCGCGAGGCCGATCGCGATGAAGGCGCTGTCCCAGCTCCACTGGTGTGGGTACAGTCGCGGCGCTGGCTTGGTCCAGCCGCCAAGATCATTTGCGGCGAGCACCGCCAGTGCTGCCCGCCGCAAGTCGTCAGCTGACCCCAAGGGCCGTCCCATCCGCTGCGCGAAGCCACCGCAGCTTGTCAGGCTCCGGCCTCAGCCAGATCGAGGTGCCCGGTTGCACCGCGAAATCCGTGCGTGTCACGACCTTCACCACCTGGCCCTCCACCGCGGCGGTGACCAGCAGGTGAGAGCCTAGCGGCTCCACCACCAACGTCTCGGCGCGCAGCGATCCGCTTCCGTTCGGCGGCGCCGAGATGGAGGCTTGCAAGTTCTCAGCGCGAATGCCCACCAGCACCTCCGCTGCTTCGGCGACTGACGCGGGTGCCTTGATCGATTGTGTGCCGATCGCGACGTTGGCCAGACCATTGTCCGCGTGCGCGTGGCCTCTGAGAAAGTTCATTGGCGGGTTGCCGATGAAACTGCCCACAAACTCCGTCGCCGGTCGGTCGTAGACCAGCATCGGCTCGGCGACCTGGATGATGCGGCCCTCGCGCATGACAGCGATGCGGTCGCCCAGACTCAGCGCCTCCACCTGGTCGTGCGTGACGTAGACGGTAGTTGTGTGCACCTCGCCGACCAGTTTTTTCAGCTCGGCGCGGAACTGGAGTCGCAGCAGCGCATCCAGATTGGAAAGCGGCTCGTCCATCAGCAGCACCGCCGGCTCCATGACAATCGCGCGTGCCACCGCCACCCGCTGGCGTTGACCCCCGGAGAGTTGCGCGGGATAGCGCAGGAGGTACGGCTCCAGCTGCAACAGTCCTGCCGAGCTCTCGACTCGGCGGCGAACTTCCTCGGCAGGCCGTTTCTGCATGCGAAGGCCAAAGGCGATGTTTTCGAACACGGTCAGGTGTGGGAAGACCGCGTAGCTCTGAAACACCATCGCGATTCCCCGCTTGCGCGGAGGAAGCTCCGTGACGTCCCGATCGCCGATGACGATCCGCCCGGAATCCGGGTATTCGAGACCAGCAAGCATGCGCAGCAGCGTGGTCTTGCCGCAGCCACTCGGCCCGAGCAAGACCATGAACTCGGTGTCGGCCACCGTGAGCGTGACGTCGGTCACCGCGGAGGCTTTGCCACCCGGGTACGTCTTCGAGATGCCTTCGATGCGGATCTCGCTCACCTGACGATTCTCCCCCACATATTGAACAGGTAGCGGCGGATGAAGAAGATGAAGATCAAAGCCGGCACAATCAACGCAAAACCGCCCGCGAACTTGTAAGCGAGCGGTGAGTTGTCCAGCTGCGTGAGCACTTGAGCAGGGAGCGTGCGGTTCTGGACTGTCAGGATCACCGAGGCAAACACCTCGTTCCAGGACAGCACAAACGTGAAGATACTCGCGGCAGCCAGACCTGGAAGCGCCAGCGGCATCGCGACGCGGGTGAATGCGCCGATCGGCGTGCAGCCGAGCGTGAGCGCGGCCTCCTCCAGGTCGACCGGAACTGCCACGAATACACTGGCCGTGATCAGCACCGTCGTCGGCAACGCCAGTGCCGTGTGCACCAGTGCGACCGCCCACAACGTGTCGTACAGATTCCAGTTGATGAAAGTCACTGTCAGCGGAACCGCGAGAATGGCGATGGGAAACGCGCGAGTCATCAGGATCAACAACTGGAATGAGTCCCGTCCCCGAAACGCAAACCGCGCCAGCGCATAGCCGGCTGGCGCGCCGAGAACCGTCGACAAGACCAGGGTGATGATTCCAACCAGCAGGCTGTTGACGACCGACTGGCCAACGCCACGTGAGCTCAGAAATGCCTGCATGGTGTCTGTCGAGACGGCGACCGGCAAGAGCGGCTTTGGGAATCCGTTCAGCACGGCTCGCGGCGTGAAGGCCGCCACCGCGATCAGGTAGATCGGAATCAGAATGAACAGACTGATCGCCACCGCCGCGACGTACAGGTTCCACCGCTTTGGTGGCGAGCGTCGGTGGCTGATGGCCGTCGATGCGGTTGCCACGCTCAGCGCCTTGCCAGCTCCGCGTCGCGCACGCGCAGCAACCGCAGGTAGACCGCCGTGAACACCAGCGACAGCAGCATGATCAACAGCGCGTAGGCCGCGGCGACATTCGGGCTGCGGATGTCGTAATAGAAGTGATACGCCTCTTCGGCCAGCACGGGTAGCTGCCGACCGGCCAGCGCGATCACCACCGCGAACACCTGGAAGGCCAGGATCGTGCGCAGGATCAACGCCACCTGGAGGCTCGGCCGCAAGAGCGGCAGCGTGACGTGACGGAAGCGCTGCCAGCTTGTGGCGCCGAAAACTTCGGCCGCTTCGCCGTAATCACGAGGGATGACCTGGAGTCCCGAAAGCAAGATCACCATGACAATCGACGTGGCTCGCCACAGCTCGGCCACCGCGGCGCACACGAACAGACTGATCGGATTTTCATAGCTCAAGAAGGCGAAGCCGGTATCGGAGACACCCAGTCCAGCCAGAATGGAGTTGATGTAGCCGCGGTCGGTGAAGACGCTCAGCCAGACCACCCCCGACGCGAGGTCGGAGATGCCGAGCGGAATTGCCCAGAGATAAAGAAAGACTCCGGCGCCGCGCAGCCCGGACATGAGAAGCAGCGCCATGCCCAGCGCCAGGACCGTCTGCAGCGGGATCACCACAGCCGCAAACACCAGCGTGATGCGCATGGAATCGCTGAAGTTGAGGTCACCCGTCATGCGCTGAATGGGCGCCAGACTCCACGCGCCGCTGGCATCCTGAAAGGCGAGCACCAGCGCCTGGAGCATCGGCCAGGCGAAGAACACGGCCAGGAAAAGCACCGTCGGTGCCAGCAATACGTACGGTGTGATCACCCGCCGCCGCGGCCGCGCTACGGGCGCAGCCGCGACAGTCGGCCCGACCTGGGTTGCCGCGGCTTCGCTGGTCATCGCAGCCTCGCTACTTCACTTTGCACGGTCCGTCGCTCGGCGGATCGGGCGCCCAGCAGCTGGCTTTGGCGTCGTCGATGACGCCCTGGAGCGTTTTCGCCTCGGCCTCCAGCACTCCGGCAATCTCCTCATTCTTGAGCACGACGCGCTGAAACGTGTCGAGATAGACGTTGTTGAAGTCGCCGCCCTTGGCGCCGAGTCCGATCGGCAACAGCGACGGCACCGCGTCCTTCGCCGTCGATTGCTTCTGCACCGCTTCAGATTCCAGCTTTATGCCTTGACTCTGCTCCGACGGCACCGGCGCACTCGTCACCGGAAAGAATGCCAGCTGAAGTGCCGTGTTCGCCTGTTGCTGCGGCTGGGTCAGATAATCGATCACTTGCTCTGCACCGGCGCGGTTTGGCGCGCCTTTGGGAATGGCCAGTCCGGCCAGCACTGGCATGAATCCCCTGCCCTTCGGCCCGGCCGGCGCCGGCACCAGGAGAAAGTCGTTCGGCCGGTCGTTGGCGACGTTGATCAGTCGCGCCACGTGGTCCCAGGCGATCCACACCTCCTCCGAAGCCAACGGTTCCTGCATGAACGCGTAGTTGGTCGACTGTGGATTCACGTACTGCCACAGGTCGTGGAAATCCTTCCACATCGCCGCGGCTTCGGACGTCTTGAAGCCGACCACGCCGGACGAGCCGGTGTACGACGGATACAGATACCCCTGGAAGAAGCGGTGCAACAGGCCCATCGGCCCGGCCGGGAAGCCCAGCATGCGCTTGTTGGTGGCCTTCTGAATGGCGGCGCCCCAATCCATCACCTGCTGGTAGGTGAGGGCGTTGACGTCGGCGCCCTGCGGCAAATACGGCAATGCCTTCTTGTTGATGGCCATGACGTAGGTCGCCTGCATCCAGGGGATGTAGTAGGTCTTGTCCTTCGTGCCCATGTGGGCGAGGTCCGTGAACGCCGGCGCCAGGCCGCGGTCGCCCAGCTTCTGAGCCACGCTCGACAGATCCTCCAGGTAGCCGGCTTTCACGAACGGGTCCAGATCACCGTGCAGCCCGCCGACGAGACTGACCGTCACCTTGCCCGTCTTCTGCTCCGAGGTCATGCGGTCGTTGAACGGGCCCGTGCTTTCCGGCACGAAATCGGTCTTGACGGGCGCGTCCTTGAGGATGACGTTCTGCATCTTGGCCTGCTCCTCGACGGGCGCGAACTGCGTCGAGAAGAAGACCAGGTTGCCCCCGGC
>VBGG01000380.1 GCA_005883405.1 Chloroflexota bacterium
GGTCGAGCGCTAGCCGTTCGCGAACCTCGACGGGCGCCGTGTGATGGTTTACGCCGACGGCAAGCAGGGCACCTGCCGACCACGCATTGAGGCGCGTCACGACGTGCTGACCTCGACCGCTACGTACATCTTGAACCGACCTCCCTTCAGGTCGGCCAACAGTAGTTCTGAGTGCCTCGCGGGGCATGCGTGAAACCACGTGAACTCGGTGCGGGACTTCACGTGTGCGCATGCTCCGCAAGCGACGGGCTGGATCACGCGGCCACCGCCGCGTCAAACTCTTCGCGCACGAGTCGCCTCGCGATGTGCCGGACGAACAGCAGCCCGTCCAGGGCGCGCTGATCCGACAGCAGCATCGCGTGCGGTGGACAGCGCGTGCTGCTGTTGCTCGGCTCAGCGCCACATTCGCAGTTGCGCTTCAAGATTTCACAGAGCTCTTGGGCCTCTTCGACCGTTCCATTCCAGATCGTTCTGTTCCCCATATATCGCCTCCCCCACCCTCAGGGTGTGTCGTGTGTTGCCCGGGTCACCCCAGGCGGCGGATCAACCCGCGCAGTCGAGATCGCAGATAGAGCAGGTACACCCCGAGGGTGACCCAGGTGATGCCGAGCGCCGAAACGACGAAGATGCCGTTGTGATCAAAGCCGAACACGTTTCCTGCCTCCTTTTTCAGGACGCGACCGCGGCAGCCGGCGCGAAGCGCACGACGACCCGGTCGGCCAGCTCACGAATACCGATGTGCACGCGCACCATGAACGCGTACAGCAGGGTGAAGGCGACCAGCGACAGCAGGAGCACCCACGAGACGTTGTCGGACGGCTGCTGCTGCGCCAGCGGACCGATCACTGGTTGCGGGTGAAGAGTCCGCCACCAGTAGGACGCGAGGTACACGATCGGCACGTCCAGCACGCCGACGATGCCCATAATGGCCGCGTAGCGCGCCCCGCGCGGGGGCTCGACGTAGCTGCGCAGCATCAGGTAGCCGAGGTAGAGAAACCAAAGGATGAGCGTGGTGGTCAGCTTCGGATCCCATGACCACCACGTGCCCCAGATCGGATAGCCCCAGATGGACCCGGTCACCAGCACAAGCGTGGTGAAGATGACGCCGACCTCGGCCGAGGCGTGCCCGAGTCGATCCCAGCCGCTAGCGCCTGTCCGCAGGTACGCAACGCTGGCGACAGCAACCACGACGAACGCCAGGAAGGCCACCCAGGCCATCGGCACATGGAAATAGACGATTCGCGCCGCGTCCCCCTGGGCGCGATCGGCGCGAGCCACTACCAGCGTGCCGTACAGGCTGGCGGCCATCAGCACGAGCGTGGCGTACCCGAGCAGGCGACTTAGGTGCTTCGACATGATTGATCCTCTTGAGAGTCCTCTTCGTTCGCGCGTTCTCGCGTTCGCGCGTTCTTGATCCGGCTCTGAACGCGCGAACTCGCGAACGCGCGAACGAACACCAGGAATCGCATTACCTTAGTTAGGTACGCTTCACGTACGCTTCGACGCGACCGAGCCCGAAGAACGATCCGACGAGCCCGCCGAGGGCGCCGCCGGTCACGGTGCTGGCGGCCACTAGCCCGAACGGGTGCATGCCCAACCAGGCGGACCCATTGCCGGCTTGATTGACATTCACCAGCACCAGCCCGAGGCCCGCGCCGAGGGCCAAGCCCCCGACCACGCCGAGGGCGGCGCAAAATTCGGCGTTTTGTAGCGCGATGACCTGCGCCTCGCCCGAGCGGGGCCGGGCCATGACGCCATCACCAAACGAGCTGGACAAGACCGCCAGCGTTACGCCGTACAGCGCGTGGAGCGCCAGGCTACCGATCAGCGGCAGCGGACCAGCCGCGAGCGCCAGCCCCAGTGGTCCGGCACCGGCAACAGGCAAAAGCACCAGTACCGAAAAGAGCCACGGCACGCATGCGAACAGCAGACCGCGCTCCCACTGGGGACCGCTCAAGCGGTGCTGAAACATGTGCGTATAGACCACGGCCCATAGCAGTCCAACAAGGAAGTACAGGCCGATGGCCTGATGAAGCGCCGGCCGCGTCAGGTCTACCAGGCCGCTGTTTCGAAGCGACTGGAACCAGGAGGACGCCGGTCCCGCTGCCTGGCCATTGGCCAGGAGCAGGACGGCGCTGCAGCCGAGGGCGAACGCCAGCTGCATGGCGGTCGAAGCGATGAAGCCCGAAAGAAGGGCGCGCGCGAATGGGTCGGACGCCGAGTAGCGTCGCATGGTGGTATCTCCCCGCGGCTCAGGGCTGGCCAGCGGGCCTGGCAGCCCCCAGATGCTCGAACACATCGGGATTCTGGGGACCTTCCACCTCGAAGTCGGCCATGGCGCCCTTCTGGAGGCGGGTGATGTGGTGGTCCTCGATCATGTAGTGGCCTGGCACCGACAGCTTCATCTCGGCCATGGTGGCGCCGCCCGGGGGTACCAGCGTGGTCTGCACATCCGTCAACCACTCGGCCGCGCCCTCGGGATGGAGCACGTCGAAGCTCCCGCCCACCACGTGGAAGGCCGAGTCCTTGTTCGGCCCGCCCACGCCGAAGAAGAAGCGCACCGTGTCGCCAACGTTGGCGTGCAGCGCACGCTCGCCGGTCATCGCGCCGACGCTGCCGTTGTAGACGATGTATTCGGGATCTTCCTGGAAGAGCTTATCGAGCGAGAATGCGCGCAGGCCCTTCTGACCGCGGTCGCCCTGCAGGTAGAAGTCGCCCTGCATGATGTAGTACTCGCGATCGACCTTGGGCAAACCATCGGGTGGCTCGACCACGATCATGCCGTACATGCCGTTCGCCACGTGTTGGCCGACCATGGGCGTCATGCAGTGGTAGACGTAGACGCCCGGGTGCAACGCCTGGAAGCGGATGGTGCTGGAGTCCCCCGGCACGACCTGGGTGTCAACCGACCCGCCACCGGGACCGTTGACCGCGTGGAGGTTGATGCTGTGCGTCAGCTGTGTGCCGGGCGCATTCTTTAAGGTAAGCTCGACAGTGTCTCCCTGACGGACGCGGACCATCGGCCCGGGGACGGAGCCATTGAAGGTCCAGTAGCGATACGCCACACCGTCATCCAGCAGCGCGGTGACCTCACGCGTCTCGAGGTCCACCTTCACCAGCTCCGGTTCGCGGCGCTCGATCGGCGGCGCAACTTGCGGTTGCGGCAGGCGCGTGAGTCCCTCCGGTAGCGGCTGCGCGGCTGCCGCCGGCTGGCTGACAGTCTCCGCCGCGGCGTGGTCGGCGTGCGCAATCGGCGCGTTGCCGACGATCAGCTTACCCTTCATACCGGCCTCCTTATGGCCGGGGATCGAGCAGAAGAACTCGAAGGTACCCGCCTTATCGAAGGTGAAGTCGCCCTGGACGACCTGGCCGGGATTGGCCTCGAGCGCGACGTTGGAGCCTTCCACGTGCAGGTTGTGCTGAATGGCGCCGCGATTATCGAGTGACAGGTGCACCCGCTGGCCGGGGTCGACCTGCAGCGTGGGCTGGTCGAATACGAACTCCGACGCGGCGATGCGCAGGTCGGCCGCCAGCTTCGGTTCGGCAGCCGGTGCTGGCACCACCGCCACGGGCGCGGCCACGGGCGCTGGCACGGCCGCGGCGAGGCGCGCCGGAGCGGCGCCAGGCTCGACCGGTGTGAGCACAGACGGCGCGCACGCGAACGCAAGTGCCACCAGCCCGATGAGGCTGATGGCTCCCACCCGCGCGCGAGTGTTGATGCGGTCGGGCGCTTGCGCCCTCAGTCCCTGATCCTTGTCCTGACCTATCGTCACGGTCCGACCTCCTGGCAATGGCGGCCGCTTTGTTGCGCCGCATCAGTTCTCTCCGGCCGCGCGCGAGTGCACGGGCTCGGGCGAGGCCCAATCTAGGCCCAGGGGTCTGTCGGGAAACGCGTAGGACCACGCGTTCGACGCGTGCCGGCTACGTGATCAGAGGCCGCGTATGACCGCGTGATTGCGTTTTATACGAGCTGGAGCCATGTCGAGTGGTTTCGCGCATGTCCCCGTGCTGGTCCTACCTCTAGGGTGGGCGAACCCCATTCAGGAGGGAACTTCGGCATGCAACGTGTCGCATCGGTATCGGTACCATTCAAGGGTCCAGCGTCTGGGAGGCTGTTTGGCTTCACCGGCCTGGGCTTGATGGCAACTGGCGCCGGCATTCTCAGCCTGGTCCTGTCGACCGGCACTTCACTGGCCACTGTGGTCGACGACCGGCTACCCCTGGCTCCGCTCAGCAGTGTAGCGGCGCCCGCCCCCAGCGGCGGGACCATCGCTAACCAGGCTGCCGCCGTGCAGCTGGGCAAGGCGCTGTTCTGGGACGTCCAGGTGGGCGGCGACGGCAAGCAGGCTTGCGCGTCCTGCCACTTCGTCGCGGGTGAGGACACGCGACTGACCAATACCGTCAACCCTGGCAACGACGGTATCTTCAATTCGGAGGGCATCACCGGCCCTGGCCAGACGATCCTGGCGGTGAGAAATATCACCAATGACGATCGGCTCGGCTCGGCAGGCGAGGTAGCCGCCAACTTCATCAGCGTCGACCCCGATTCGAGCCATGCGGCGGACATTTGCAATGTGACCGGCGATCCGGTATTCGGCCAGAACCGCCAGGTCACCGGTCGCAAGGCGCCCGAGGTCATCAACGCTGTCTTCAACCGCGACAACTTCTGGGACGGCCGCGCGAACCACAACTTCAACGGCTTCAACCCATTCGGCAACACCGGCAACAACGGCGACGGCAACCTGGTCAATATGACCAACTCCAGCCTCGCTTCGCAGGCGGATGGTCCGCCGAACAACCCGGTGGAGATGTCGTGCGCGCACCGCGCCTTCAACGGCGCCAACTCGCTGGGCGCGAAGATGCTGGCCCGCCAGCCGCTCCAGTTCCAGCAGGTGAGCTCGAAAGACGGCGTCCTCGGCCCGCTGGCCAGCGCCGGTGGCAACGGTCTGAACACCAGCTACGGTGACCTGACCCGGGCGGCCTTCGGCACGTCTGATTCGGACTCGGCACTCGAGAATTCCTTCTCGTCGTACTGGGGCCAGGCGGTCCAGGCCTACGAGAGCACATTGATCTCCGACAAGACGCCGATGGACAAGTACCTGTCCGGCAACCAGTCGGCCCTGACTCAGAACCAGGCCAATGGCTTGAACATCTTCCAGGGCAAGGGCCAGTGCGCGGTCTGCCACGCGGGCGCCGAGATGACCGACGCGTCGGTCAACTTCTACAACAACGACGGCCCGCTCAACCGCGACGGTGGCGACCAGGGCTTCCACAATAATGGCGTCCGTCCAACCCGCGAGGACGGCGGCCGCGCGAACACCGGTCCCAATGGTGTGGCGTGGAGCGTCTCTGGCTCGTCCTTCGACCGCGGCGCCTTCAAGACGCCCAGCCTCCGCAACGTCGGCCTGAGGCGCTCCTTCTTCCACAACGGTGGCAAGGCGACGCTGACGGACGTCGTGAACTTCTACAACCGCGGCGGTGACTTCGCCAACGCCGAGAAGTCAAAGGATATGAAGCAGCTGAGCCTGTCGTCCTCGGACATCAGCGCTCTGGTTGACTTCATGAAGAACGGCCTGACCGATTGCCGCGTGGCAAAGGAGCAGGCTCCGTTCGATCACCCGGCACTGCCGCTCAACGGTGGCGCCGATCGGCCTGCAACGGGCGGCAACTCGCTCTGCTCGTAAAGGCTGCCTGGTAGGCCAGGCAGACGCCCGGGGGCTGGCCCGCCGTCGCACACGCGGCGGCGGGCCCGGCCACTCGTGCCACTGTGGCGTTCCTGCACCTACCAGCTATGCACGACTGCCGCCCGGGGGCGACGCGCGTCGACACCGCGGGCGATCACAGGGAGAACAGCTTGTTCATGCACACACCTCTGCAATCCGGGCAACCCCGGGCCGCTCGGTCACGAAGCGCAAGCTCGAGGCCGCCAAGCCGCCCCTGGTGGACCTGGATCCAAGCCCTAGCCGCGCTCGCGATCGTCGTCTCCTCAGTCACTGTCCCGGCGGCCTTCGTGGCCAACGCCGCTTCGGGCACTGACTACCTGGACCAGGCCACCGACCCGCACGGTGACGTCTGGCTGCGGGCGACCATCGACGGCACCAAGACCGGGCCCATCGACCCAGGCACCAACCCGCTCAGTGCCACCTTCGGACATTTGTGGACGACCGACGTGCCCTCGGGCTTCTGCCGCGTCGACACCGTGGTCAACCCCGGCGGCACCACCTCGCAACAATTCGCCCGCACCGTCCCTGGCGGCTGTATCACCACCGGGGGTAAGTCGAGCCAGCCCACGCTGGATCCGCGCCGCAACGCCGATGGGACGTTCTACGTCTACACCTGCGACTGGGCGGTCTTCAGCTCGGGCTGCTACCGCATGACCTTCGACCCGAGCAACCAGACGATGACCAACGCCGAGCTGCTGGCGCCTGGCCGCTTCCCGAGCAGCGGTACCGGCGTCAAGCCGTTTACCACCGCGCTGGGCCGTGACGGCAATCTGTACGTCACCTCGGACCTCACCCAGTACGTCTACAAGATCACCGTCCCCAACGACCCGAACACCGGCAACCAGACGGTCTCGATCATCGCCACCTCCAATGACAACTCCCGCATCCGGGCCACCACCTGGGCATGCTGGGATCCGAACCGCGGTGGCATCACCGGCCTACCCACCTGCGCCCAGTCGGCCGCGGCGGGCAAGCCGGTACCGGACCTGGTCATCGACCAGAAAAGCAAGACGTCTGTCCTCATCGACGCGGAGAACTGCGCCGGCGTGCCGGTCGATGTCGCCAATGGCGGCAACCCCATCGGGACACCGGCGTGCTTGCCGGTGGACATCAACATTCGCACCCTCACGCCGATGGGCGCCTACACCCAGGGCATCTGGGACCAGGTGCTGACCGCGCCAGCCCCGTATAACCCGGCGCTGAAGCCGCAATACACACCCGCTGCCGCTGGCGGTCACCTGAACCCGAACGTCATCTACATCACTGACTCACCGGGTGCGGTGTCGCAGATCATTCGCTACACGATCAACACCGACACCCAGGATTCTTACTCGAACTTTGGCATCTTCCCGGACGGGTCGACGCGCCAGTATTCCTTCGCCTTTACTCCCACCCAGTCGCCGGACAACGCCATGTACCTCGGCGATGACCCCTCGGCGGGCGCCAACGCCTTTAATGGCAACCTGTGGCGCATCGCCCCGGGTGCTCCGGCCGACGCGATCGGCCAGCCGGGCCTGCCGGCCACTCCGCCGCCGCCGCCATCACAGAAGGTCGGCACCCTGTACGGCTCCGGCGTGACCCTGCCAAATGACGGCATCTGGCTGCCGCTGTACAGCGATGCCGCCGGTACCACCGTCAAGTTGAACCCGGATGGCAGCCCGACGGGCCATCTGTGGATGTCGGATTCCGCCAGCGGTTTGTGTCGCATGGACGCCAACCCGGCGCCCGGCGCCCAGAACCCACCCACCGCGGCTGGCGCGCCGTTCTTCGAGAACAACGCCACCTGTAACGTCTTCTCCAACAAGCCCGGCCAGTCGGCGCTCGACCCGAAGCCGCAACCCGACGGGACGCACATCCTGTACGTGACCGACGCCAACACCACCGGCCTCGGCCTGTTCCGCCTGACCTACGACTGGGCAGGCACCGTGTGCAAGAACCCCAACGGCACGCCCATGGGCCCCGAAAGCCTGTGCAAGCCGATCATCGTCGCGCCGGGCCAGGGCCTCGACGGCCAGCGAGCTGACGCCGTCGCCATCGACCCCAGCCTCGGTGCCAACGGCGCCGTCTATGTCGGCTTCCGGTCGCGTAATCTGACCGCGACCACGCAGCTGGCGCGCGTCAACAACCCGGCCACGCCTAACGAGACGGTCGATTTCGTCGCCAACTCGGGCGTGCGCCAGACGCCGATCTTCACCCTGGCGTTCGTCAAGAACCCTGGCGACCCACTCCAGTCCGATCTGTACATCGGCAACAACGGCGGTCTGGACGAGCTGGCCAACCCCAAGGCGTGCCAGCCGGGCCAATGCCTGACCGTCGGGCTCCTCACCGTGCGCGGCCCGCGGGGTATGGCCACCGACGGTGTAGATATGATCTACATGGCCGGCCCAGCTATCCCAGCCACCTGTCCGCCGGACTGCCCGGCGCCGGGCACGCTGAAGACCAACGTCAACTTCTTCTCTGTTCAGACCGGCGACGCCGGCACCTTCTCGAGCCAGGGCTCGTTCGCCAACGGCACCCTGGACCAGTACGACGTGGTCGACTCGCTGACGGTTGACCCGCAGGGTAACCTCTTCGTCGGCGACGACCCGGGCGCGCTCGGCTTGCCAGCCGGCCAGGGCCGCGTCTTCAAGGTGCCGTTCGCCGCACAGGAGCCGCTGCCGACCATCGTCAGCAAGCCGAACAGCCCGACCAACAACGCCAACCCCACGTTCGCGTTCCAGTCGGCGGACATCGCGGCCACCTTCAAGTGCTCGCTGACCCGGCTTGGTGCGCCCGATGCGCTTCAGAACTGCACTTCGCCGGTGACCTACGGGGCCGCGGCGGCGGGTAGCTCGACGGCCGCTATCGGCAGCACCATCCCACTGCCCGACGGCACCTACGTCTTCAAGGTCGAGGGCATCGGCGCCGCTGGCACGAGCTTCCTCAACAGCTACCTGTTCCGTATCGACACGGTGGCGCCGGTGGCGAGCATCACCAGCTCTCCAACCAGCCCCTCCAACGACAACACGCCAATCTTTGCCTTTACGGCGGATAAGTTCGGAACGATCCTCCACTGCTCGCTCTCGACTGGCGCCGACAACTTCCAGGTCTGCGTTTCGCCACTCACGTACCCTGTCCAACCTGACGGGGCCTACACCTTCAAGGTGTTTGGCGTCGATCCAGCCGGCAACCAGAGCGTGACCGTCAGTTCCGCCCTGGTCATCGACACAGACGCGCCAATCGTTACTGCCAGCCCCCTCGGCGGCCAATTCACCACCGCCCAGTCGGTAGTGCTGACCGCTGGTGAGCCGGCGACCATCTTCTTCACCACTGACGGCACGACTCCGACGACAGCTAGCGCCCGCGGCGCATCGCCGGTCACCGTCAATATCGCCAGCAGCGCCACGCTGAAGTACTTCGCGAAGGACCCCGCTGGCAACGTTTCAGCCATCGGCTCGCAGACGTACAGGATTGGCGCTGTCACCATCACTCAGAATCCACCGACGTTGACCAACAACAACAAGCCGACGTTCGCCTTCACCGATGTGAACGCTGGCGCGACGTTCACCTGCTCGTTGGTGCTCCAGACGGCGGTCGATTCGTTCATCCCGTGCTCTTCGCCGACGACCTACGCGGCCCAGGCGGATGGCAACTATCGGTTCGTGGCCAAGGACAATCGCGGCAGCACCGCTCAGTTCCTGTTCACGATCGACACCACGCCACCAGTGGTGAGCTACACCCAGAACCCAGCTAATCCGCTTCAGAGCACCAGCGGCACCTTCGCCTGGACCGCTAACGAAGCGGTGAGCGGTTACCAGTGCTCCTTCGGGCCCCAGACGGCGCCTGATGCCTTCGCGGCGTGCACCACGCCAACCACCGTAACCGGCCTGGCGGATGGTTCGTACGTCTTCAAGGTGAAGGGCACCGACCTGGCTGGCAACACCAGCGCGCCCAACGCGTACTTCTTCAACGTCGCGGCGCTGGCGCCACCTTCGGCAACCGCCCCGGCGGCGAGCCTGACGGGCCTGACGACGGCCAAGACCGGCACCACGGCGGTTACCACGTCGGCGGGTCCGATCACGGCCAGCACCAACCAGGTGCCGGTCACCATCTCCTGGACGGGTTCGGCGTGCCAGAGCGGCGCGGCCAACTGCAACATCGACCACTACGTCCTGCAGCAAAGCGTCAATGGCGCAGGCTTCGGTAACGTGGCGCTGCCCTCGCCATCGGCGACCAGCGTCACGGTCAACCTGAAGCCGAGCCCGAGCAACAACTCGGCGCCGGCGACCGTCTACCAGTTCCAGGTCCAGGCGGTCGACAAGCAGGGCAACCTCAGTCCGTTCTCAATCGGCAGCTCCTTCACGGCGCCCGATACGGACAACAGCTTCAACTCCAGCTTCAATGGCGGCTGGAGTGGGGTCAACATCTCGAGCGCGTTCGGCGGCTCCGTCCAGGAGTCTACGACGCCCGGGGCGACTGCCCAGCCATCGAACGCAGCGCCAGCGACAAGCCTGGCGTGGGTCTCGACGCTGGGTCCGGACCGTGGTAAGGCGCAGGTCAAGATCGATGGCCAGATCGTTGCAACCATCGATCTCTACTCGCCGACCCAGAGCACGGCCCAGGTGGTGTGGGCAATCAACGGCCTTGCGCCGGGGGCTAACCACAACATCCAGATCGTGTCTACCGGAACCAAGAACATCTCCGCTTCGGCGGCGAAGGTGGACTACGACGCCATCATCGCCGTCCGTTAGACGGACAAAGAGCTGACGCGCGGGGAGGGGTCGGGGTTCGAACCCCCATTCCGACTCCTCCCCAAGCGTTCGGCAACCGGGCGGCTTGCCGCGAAGCCGCCCGGTCCCGAGCACTCAACTCTCTCCAGCCAAGTCCCTGAGTGAGCACGCCCTCGAAAATCGCGGTCGAGGGCGGCCACTCACACCCACTGCACGTCTCGGACCCCATCTGTGGGGCGACGGAAGGGAACGAACCCGCATGAACCTGAAGATGAGGCGGCTCGCGAGGCACGGTCCGATCGCCGCCATCGTACTGCTGTTCTTACTCGCGCTGAGCGCCGTCGGCGCTTCGGCCGCCGTCAGCGTCTCGCTCTACGCGAGCGCAGTGACGGCACCGCACGGCGGCCTGTGGCTGCCAGGGCCAGCCGGCACCGCTGGCCACCTGTGGATTTCTGATGCCGCGCAGGGATTCTGCCGCGTGGACCCCACCGGCTTGACCGCCTGCGCGATCACTGCTGGGCGGAGCCCCGGCC
>VBGG01000372.1 GCA_005883405.1 Chloroflexota bacterium
GGCCGGGTCGGGCGCGCCACCCCACTCATATGGCAGGTTGAGCTCGTTGAAGACTTCAACGTACTGAATGGTGCCCTTCCCGTAGCGGACCGCTTCGTACAGGTAGGCCTCGAGGTCGCTCGGGTCCAGGTGGGCAGGGTCGCCGCCAGCCCAGCCCGGGACCTCGTCGATGCGCAGGATGAGCTTCATGCCCGCGTCGGCGGCGGCGCTCACCACGTTCGTCAGCGCGTTTGGAAACGGCTTGCCCCACTTGTCCTGTTTGCGGAAGAGGAACTCGCCGCGGTGCGGCTCGACCTGCTGCCAGGGAACGTAGCCCCACACCAGGTTGAAGCCATTGGCCTGCGCAAGCCCGGCGTGATCGAGGGCACTCACGTGTGCGCCGTACACGAAGTGGCCCGCCGGCCGCGGCGATGCGATCGTGAATGGGTCCTGTGGCAGCGGTACGGCCGCGACGGACGCCTCCTGGAGGTCGTCGGCGTGAGTGGGGAGCGGTGCGTTCGTGGACAGGAAGAGCGCCGACAACACGGCGGACAACAGGACTCGCATAGCGCCGCGAGAATGGGTCGCGGCGGACCGGCGTCCCCAGGGCAAAAAGTCCCATCGACTGAGTCCAAAGGTGTGGCCCAGTGAAGACGTTCAGCGGGCTATCCGGCGACCAGCAGCCCGGGTCGGGCACACTGAGCTTGCACCAGCATGGCTCCGCCGTCTCCGATCATTCAGGCCAGTGGCCTGACCAAACGCTTTGGCAAGCTCACGGCGGTTCGCGAGCTGACGCTCGAGGTCGGCGCCGGCCAGGTGTTCGGTTTCCTCGGGCCGAACGGCGCGGGCAAAACGACGACCATCCGCATGTTGACCGGCCTGGTGCGGCCAACCAGTGGCTCGGCCCTGGTGGCGGGCTACGACGTCACCCTCGAGCCGCGCGAAGTCAAGCGGCGAGTCGGCTATCTGGCTGAGACGCCGTACCTGTATCCGAAGCTCAGCGGGCGCGAGTTCCTTTCGTTCATGGCTGGCTTGTACGAGGTGCCCGCGGCTGTTGCGCGGCAACGCGCTTCCCGTCTGCTGAACCTGTTCGAGCTGGCGGACAGGGCCGACGAGCTGGTGGAAACGTACTCGCACGGCATGCGGCAGAAGCTCGCACTGGCGGGAGCGATGCTGCACGAGCCGCCCGTCCTGTTTCTGGACGAGCCGACCTCGGGGTTGGATCCGCGCAGTGCGCGGTTGGTCAAGGATCTGCTCGTAGCGCTGGTCGAGCGCGGGCACACGGTGTTTTTGTCGACGCACGTGCTCGAGATCGCCGAGCAGCTGTGCCACCGCGTAGGCATCATCGATCGCGGCCAGGTGGTGGCCACAGGCACGCTGGACGAGCTGCGTCAGCAGGCCCAGCGCAACGCCTACTCGCTGGAAGACATCTTCCTCCAGCTCACAGGCGGCAGCGAAGAGCGCGAGCTGGCCGCCTTTCTCCGCGAACGCTGAGATGAGCGGGTTCCGTATTGCCGACCGGCACTCGGCCGAGTGCGGGTGAGGCGGGTCACATGAGAAGACCGACGAGTCGGGAGCGATGATGCTGATCCACCTCGTGCGACAGCGCGTGCGAATGGCCTGGAACCGCGTCAGCCGTGGGCCGCGGCGGGCGCTGCGGGTCGTCGGGGTGCTGGTGGCGGTGCTCTTCACGGCGGGCTTCGTCATCCTGGCCGGCCTGAATGCCGGCGGCCTTGTAGACCGTGTGACGAGAAACGACCCGCTGGCGGCGGGCCAGTCGCTGCCCGTGCTACTGGTCGGCGTGACTGTTTTGACGCTGATCACCAGCCTGAGCAGCGCCTTTCACCACCTGTTCCTGGCAGGCGACCTCGAGCTGCTCCTGGCCGCGCCCGTTCCTGCCCGCGGCCTGTTCGGCCTGAAGGTCCTCGAGATCTGGCGAGACTCCCTGCACGTGCTGCTGTTCCAGGCCGCGGCGCTGTACGCGTTCGGTCAGGCGCTGCATTTTCCAGTCAGCTACTACGCCAGGGCACTGTTCGTTGGCGCGCTGCTCACCCTGGCCGCCAGCGCGCTGGGCGCCAGTCTCACGCTCGTCCTGGCGCGGATGCGCTTCGGCGAATCGATCCTCGGCCTCAGCCGGCTACTGGCGATTCTGCTGCTTCTGCCCGTGGGCGTGCTGGGCGTCCCGGCACTCGGCTTCGGCCGCAACCGCGTCCCATCGCTCCTGAGCCCGGCGGACGTCAACGCCGTTACCGACCAGCTCAAGAGCATCGGCCCACCGCCTGCGTGGGCGCCGACGACCTGGGCGGCTCACCTGTTGCTCGGCGACGAAGCCGCCGGCCTCTCGCTTGCGCTGCTCGTCGTCACGGCCGCGACGTTGTTCGTCGGCGCGCAACTCGCCTTCGGCACGATCTTTCGAGCCAGCTGGGGGCGGGTCCGCTTCTCGGCGTCCAGTGGGTCTGCAAGGCGGCTGAAGTGGCGCCTCCCCGCGATTGTCGCCGACAAAGGACCCGTCCTGGCGATCGTGCAGAAGGATTGGCGCACCTTGATCCGCGACCCCCG
Source organism: Chloroflexota bacterium (assembly GCA_005883405.1). Lineage (GTDB taxonomy): Bacteria > Chloroflexota > UBA6077 > UBA6077 > CF-72 > CF-72. The sequence continues at coordinate 2,539 of VBGG01000372.1, forward strand.
CTGGCGCACCGGCGCGATCATCAGCCTGGTCGCTCTCGGATTGCCGGCCATGCTGTTGTTCGCCGGTGATCCACTGGCCCGTGCCGGGCACATCACGCGCTTCTGGTTTGGCATGCTGCCCGTGCCGTACCTCGCGTTCCTGATCGGCAGCCAGCAAGGCGCTGCCACCCTGGCCTACGAAGGCCGCAACCTCGCCTTGCTTCGCGCCGCGCCTGTCGGCCTGACACGCATCCTGTGGGCGAAAGTGCTGGGCGGACTCGCGCTTGTGGTACTGGTGACCTGGGCGGCGACGCTGTCCCTCGGCTTCAGGCACAATGGCGAGCCGCTCGAGACCGGCGCCGCCCTGCTCGCGGCGACGTGGCTGGCGGTTGGCGCAACGCTGGCGGCTGTGGCCGGTGCCGCCCTCACCGCCGATTTTGAAGGCGATAACCCGCAGCGACGCGTCGGCTGTCTCGGCACGATCGTGACATCGGTGCTCTCGATCGTGTTCTTCGTGTCGAACACGGGCCTGTTCGTGTGGTGGGTGGTACGCGCGGTGCTGACGGTGCCGCGCCCCCTGCTCGGTTTCATGCCGTTCATCGACTGGGCCTTGCCAGCGGTCGCGCTGGGGGCCGTCGGCGCGATCATGCTCGCCTGGCGGATCGGCATGCAGCGACTCGCCACCTGGGAAGCCAGCTGAAGAGATTCGCACCGTGATAGCCCTCTGGGGGTACGCTCGATCGCATGACCCGCCTGACCTTCGCCGTCCTGATCGGGCTCGCGGTCCTGGCGGCGAGCTGTGCGCCGGCGGCCGCGCCACCCGCGGCAACCAGCGTTCCGGCCGCGCCAGCCAAACCCCCGTCCGCGAGCGCCTATACACCCACGGCACTGAACCCGCCCGTGAAAGTCAGCATCGGTGTGGTGTCCAGTAGCTCAGACGGAGGGATCTTCGTAGCCAACGAACGCGGCTACTTCAAGGAGGAAGGTATTGACCTCGACATCCAGCGCTTCCAGACGCTGGTTGACATGGTTGCGCCACTCACCGGCGGCCAGCTCCAGATCGCTGCCGGCGGTCTGGCGGCGAGTTTGTTCAACGCTGCCGATCGCGGGGTTGGCCTGCGCATCGTCGCAGACAAGGGCCAGGCGCCCGGCCCCGAGTGGGATTTCGCGGCGCTGGTGATCCGCAAGGACCTGATCGACGCAGGCCAAGTGAAGGATTACAGGGACCTGAAGGGGCTGAGGCTGGTGACCAGTGGGCGCGGCAACTCGCCCGAGGTTGCCCTGGCGACGGCGCTCCGCAAGGGTGGGTTGGGTCTGCAGGATGTGAACTTTACGCAGATGGGCTTCCCCGATATGGTCGCGGCTTTCCAGAACAAAGGCATCGACGGAGGGATCGTCATTGAGCCCTTCGTTTCGCGTATTGTCAGCGATGGTAGCGGGGTGCGCTGGAAAGGCAACGTCGATATCTTCGGCGGTAATGAACAGATCGCGGCGATCGTCTACGGCGAGCAATTTGCCACCAGAACTGACGTAGCGCAGCACTGGATGAACGCGTATATCCGCGGTGTGAGGGACTACAACGACGCTTTTGGTCCAAAGAAGAAGAGCCGTGACGAGGTAGTGCAGATTCTGGCGGCGAATACCACGGTGAAGGATCCGAAAGTGTTCGACCAGATGAGACCAGCCGGGCTCGACCCTGATGGCAAACTCGACACGTCAAGCATGAAGACGGATCTGAACTACTACGTCGAGTCTGGCCAGGTGAAGTCCAGCGCGGATCTATCGAAGCTGATCGACACCAGCTTCCAGGAGGCGGCGGTCAAGGCACTCGGACCGTACGCGCCCTAGGAAGGCGGCCGAAAACCTCGATTAGGAAATTGTGTGCCTGCCGCCTTCCTAGGGCCGGTCTGTCACAGAAGTTCGGCCGACTGCGTCTTGTGCCGAAAAGCGGCTTGTCGGCCGAACTTCTAGGAACGCGGCCGAATGAGCGGCTTGTCGGCCGAACTTCTGGCTACCACTGAAGCGCGCTGGCGACGTCGGCGGACAGCTTGAGCGGATCGAAGGGCTTGGTCAGAATGCCCGCGGCACCCAGTTGGGCCAGGCGCATGCGCTCGGCCTGCTGCGTCTTGGCGGTCAGGAACAGCACCGGGATGTCGCGTGTTGACGGATCGGCGCGTAGCTCGGCCAGTGCGGCGGGCCCATCCATGTCGGGCATCATCACGTCGAGCAAGATCGCGTCGGGTCGATGCGAGCGCGCCGAGTCGAGTCCGTCGCGCCCGCTTGATGCTGTCAGCACCTGGTACTGACCGACCAGCTCGAGGCTGAGCCGGGCCACCTCTCGAATGTCTTCTTCGTCGTCGATGACGAGGACGCGTCGGACGCTCATTGAATGCGTAACTTCAGACGATGCGCCGGCATGCAACGCTTCTGCCGTTTTACGTCGAAACCATAACCCTCACCCCAGACGCGGGGCTGCGACGGGCGCGTCAGCCGGGACATTCTCCTCGGTGAGCAGCCTGGGTTCCCCGCCGATGAAGTAGTAGCCGACAGGATCGCCAGCGAAGTGCGCGGTGGCCGCGGGCAGATCGATGGTCCAGTCCTGGCCGCTAGCGACGGGGGCGGGCAGCTCGTTGCCGCGCATGTCGAGGAGCCGCGGCTGTGATCCTCGGCGCGGAATGCGGATTCGCCGCGCGACGCCATCGCCGTTCCACAGCGCGGTGACCCGCCGCCCATCCGGTAGATCCAGCGCCACTTCGTACACCTGCCAGTTCGGGGTGAACGAGCTCGCGTCGTTTGGCCAGGCCGACCAACGCGCCGGGGATCGAACGAGTGGCGCGAAGCGCGCCTTCGTGAAGCCCGAAAAGCTTCGGACGGCCGTTCGCAGCGAAGCGGCGACCGCGCGCGGCGAGCCGTCATCGCGTGTAATCCCCCACACGGCTGACTGTTTGCACGGGTCGTCGTCGACCATCTGGAAGAAGCCGATGCGCTCGTAGCCGACGGCGGCCGCGAGCGCCAGCGCCTGGACGGCGTAGGCAGCCTGCTGCGCCTGCGTCGTCTGAATCGCGCCGCGCGCATGGAAGTCCGCGCAGGCGATTGAGCCATCGTCTGTGGGCATAGCGTTCAGCTCGAGCAGCCACAGCGGCTTGTCGACACCGTATTTCTTTTGCAGGTTTTTGAAGGCCTGGTGGACGCGCACCAGGTCGTCCGGCGCGCGGTAGAGGTTGAGCGGCACCGCGTCGTGGAAGTAATTGCTGGCGCGAGCCTCAGGATTCGACGTCTCCAGGCGCAAGAAGCGCTCGTAGAACTGGGGCCGCCCGCTGTTCTGGTCGACCCAGTAGGAGGTGCCGGGAAACGCGACGACCGCGCTGGGGTTGGCGCGTTTGGCGGCGCGATAGGCAACTTCCATAAGGCGTGCGAACTGTTCGTCGCTACCCAGCCAGGTGTACGAACCCTGTCCGGCGACATCGTCGGGCTTGAACTCGGGATCGTTCCACACGATCCACTCGTCGATGCGGCCGGCGTAGTACCGCACGGTCTCGTAGACGAAGCGGCCCCAATAGTTGCGCGATCGGTGGCTGCCCAGGTCGCGGTGAACTGCAGCAGGCCGGCCGGGTGCACGCCCCGATTCAGCTCGCCGGCCAGCGACTTCGGGGGCAGTGTGCGACCCAACCAGCTGAAGTCGTCGGGGCCGTCAGGTTGAATGTCGGCCCAGGACAGCACGACGCGCTCCCAGCCGGCGCCGATGTCGGCCATGGCCAGCGGGTCGCGGAAGCCCTCGGCGACTCCAAAGCGCGAGTCGAGGCCGCCTGGATCGGGAGTCTGAAGCGGCAGAGGGGTGACCGGCGGCCTGGGCGTCGGGGTTCCGCGTGGCGCCTCGGTCTGGGTGGGAGCTGGCGTGTCAGTTGGCGTTGGCGTGGGCGTGGGCGTGGGCGGGGGCGTAGACGTCAGCGTGGCCGTTGCGCTCGCCGTCGGCACCGGCGCTGACGCGGTGGGCGTCACACGGCTGGACGGGGTGGCGCACGCTGCCAGGACGAGGAGCAACGCGGGCGCGAGACTGAACCGTTGCCGCCGAACGCCGCTACGCCTCCAGGTTCAGAAACGCCGCCATGCGGGCGTACAGAACCTTGCGATGCTCGGGCTCGGACGGCAAGAGCCGCTCGTGGTTGATCAGCCGCGTCTGCTCCTCGATCCAATCGTGCCAGCACTCGGCGCAAGTGTCAGCGAGGACAGCCGCGCCCCACTTGCCGGGCAGAGGCGCGTGGCCGAGACCCGCTTTGCGCTCCGAGCAGCGGCGACAGGCAACGTCACTCACGGCGTTCGCGCGTTCTCGCGTTCGCGCGTCTCTGACCCAATCACGCTTGGGAGATAGTGTAGGGGCGGGCCATGGCCGCTGGCCTGCTTCCTAACGCGGAACGCGGAACGCGCGAACGCGCGAACGCGCGAACGCCTTACCGGCTAGGAAAGCGGACGTACAGCGGCTGGATGTCGGTGAAGTCGCGGCGCTGCACGACGCCTTGCTCGACCAGGCTCTCCAGGATGCGTCGGCACCTGCGGCGGCTGATGCCCAGCTTGTCGGACAGCGAATCCACCGACTCCGAGACACCGGACGGCAAATCCACATAGTCGCGTACACGCCGCTCATCAGGCCTGAAGGCCTGCTCGACTTCAACCGGGCGGATCCACAACAGGTTCATCGCACCACTTCTACGTCGCCTGCCACGCCGTGCCGTTTCTGAGCTCCGCTGAGCGTGACGTACGTCGCGTAACAGCCGCATTACAACCGGCGTCAGATCCATCACGAACGGGTCTCTTACGCTTTGGTTACGCTGTTTACTGGGGCCGTAACCACCAATCGAAGTGGCTCGTTCTCAGGTGGAACGCAGCGAAACTGCAAATTGTGTGGGACAACCTCTGCCGATCCCTGACCGCCAGACCGTGGAGGTGGGGGAGGCGCAGCTGGGACTCAGGAGGTCAAATTCCGATGCCCTCTGGTCTAATGAAACGCGCCACGTCGTCGTCCGTTGTACGGCGCACCGCCCCGTGGGCCACCGTGGTGCTCATCGGCGCGCTGCTGCTCGGCGTGCTGCCCAGTGTTCAGGCTCAGTCCGGGTCGAGCGCGAGCGACGCGATTCCGATCGGCACGGACGGGAAGTTCGCTGGGACCGACAGCCCGTCTCAGAGCCTCTGGTACAAGTTCAACTACATCGGCGGCGGGCAGACCGTCACGGTCACGCTGACGTTCGAGCCGCCTGATTCGAATCGCCTGGACTTCTTCCTGTTCACCGGTGATCCGAGCAATCCGACGCAGGTCGGCGCGACGTCGACCCTCAACGGCAACGTGCGTACGCTGACCTTCAGCGATCCCGGTGGACCGCGGGTTGTGTTCATCAAAGTCGAGAACGATCATTCAGATCGTTTCGTCAGCTTCGTCGGTGCACTGACGCCGACCTCCACGCTGGCGACCCCGACGCCGACCTCGGCCGCCAATCCGGCGACGCCACAGGTCACGCCCACGGCCGGTCCAGTGGCCGCCAACGCGGCCAATGCGATCACCCTGGTCGGCAACAACGGCGAGTTCTCCGGCACGCTCGCGCCGGGCCAGGCGGTCTGGTACCGCTTCTACTACGGCAACCCGGGCGCGGACGCGACCGTCAACATCTCACTCGCTCCGACCGCCGACAACGCCGACCTGAACGTGTACACCGGCACCGACGTCACCAATCTCGGCCCGACCCAACAGGGCGGCAGTCAGGGGCGCAGCGGCAACACCATCCAACGCCACGTCAACCTGGCCAATGCCCAGTTCGTGTTCTTCAGCCTGGCCAACAACGGCAGCCAGGTCATTGCCTACGGTGGCAGCGTGAGCCCATTTGTCGCGCCGCCCGCCACGCCCACCCCCACCGCGGGCGCGACCGGCACGCCGGTCGCCACGGCGACGCCCGTGGCCGCGGCAGCGCCGGCCGTCGCGCATGATGCCCAGTTCTATCAACAGACAGGCTTCCGCGTGGACGACCAGGCCGTCTCGTTCTTCCAGTCGCGTGGTCAGGTGGACACCTTCGGCTTCCCCGTGTCGCGCCTGTTCACCTTCCTGGGTTGTCCGGTGCAGATGTTCCAGCGCCTGATCATCCAGCTCTGCCCCGGCGCGGGCCCGGCGATCATCAACCTGCTCGATCCCGAGATCTTCCCGTACACGCGGGTCAACGGAAGCGTGTTCCCATCACCTGACGACCAGCTGAAGGCGCAGACGCCGGCCGTCGGCTCGCCTGAATACGCGAACATTCTCACGTTCATCCAGTCCGTCACGCCGGATCAGTTCAATGGCCAGCCAGTGAACTTCTGGCAGACGTTCCAGGCGCGCGGTGGACTTGAAGTGCTGGGTGCGCCGATCTCCCATCCGCAACCTGATCCGACCAACGCCAACTTCATCTACATGCGCTTCCAGCGGGTGATCCTGCACTTCCGCGCGGGGATCGGCACCGAGCCGCTGCTGTTGGCGGATTACCTGAAGCAGATCATCCTCGGCCCGGGTGCGCCGAATCTGCCGCCAGACCTGCAGCAGCAAGCGAGTGGCAGCCGCTTCTTCGGTCAGTACTGTCGCGGCGGAACGCGCTGGATCTGCCGCCCGAACGACCTGCCAGGTACCGACCTGACGTTCGCCTTCGAGCAGGGCTAAACGCCCCGCGCGGGGCCAGGGCACGGCGTTCACCACGTATCATTGTTGGCCCACACCGTGACCCTGGCCCCCGCGCAAACCGCCCACGTCCTGGTCGTCGACGACGACCCAAGGATGCTGAGCATGATGCGCCGCTTCCTCGAAGCGGACGGTTACCACGTCGTGACGGCGGCCGAGGGCGAGTCGGCGCTGGACATCGTTCGCCGCGGGCAGGTCAACCTGATCATCCTTGACGTCATGATGTCCGGCCTCGACGGGTACGAGGTCTGCCGCACGGTTCGGCGCGAGAGCGTGGTCCCCATCCTGATGCTTACGGCACGTGACGAGGCCGTCGACAAAGTCAGCGGACTCGACTGTGGGGCCGACGACTACGTGGTCAAGCCCTTCGATACCGACGTGCGCGCCCTGCTTCGGCGCATGCAGCCTCGTCGGCTCGAAGTGTTGCGCTTTCACGACATCGAGGTGGTGCCCAGCGAACGCGAAGCCCGCCGCGACGGCGAGCAGCTGGAGCTGACCGCCCGCGAGTACGAGCTGCTCGAGCTGTTCTTGCGGCATCCGCGCCAGGTGCTGTCGCGTGAGCAGATTCTTCAGGACGTCTGGGGTTTCGACTATCTGGGCGATTCGAACCTCGTGGACGTGCGCATCAAATACCTGCGCGACAAGCTCGAGGCGGGCGGCCGACCGCGACTCATCCAGACGGTCCGCGGCGCGGGCTATACGCTGCGCGGGTGAACCGCATGTGGCGGCTGGGCGTCTCGCTGAGGACGCGGCTGACGCTGTGGTACGGCGCGCTGCTGGCCCTGACTCTGCTGGCATTCAGTGCGTTGCTGTACTTCACCTTGCAGCAGAGTTTGTCGAGCAGCATGGACGAGCGTCTGACACTGCGCGCGGACCAGCTGCGACGTGAGCTCGGTCCGAGCATTGGCAACCTCGGGCTGCAACCCGAGGACGTCGCGCCCGGGCTGCAGCTGGAATCGACCCTCGGCGAGTTCGTCGAGCCGGGCATCTACGTCCAGGTCTTGAGCACCAGGGGCGGTGTGCTGGCTGCACCGCCCAACCTGGTCGGCGGCGAGCTACCTGTGCCGCCCAGCAGCCTGCAGGCGATCGCCGACGATCGACCCATCTTCGTCACCATCCCGGTCGCGTCAGGCGACGCCAGTGTGCGGTTGCTGACGGAGCCGATTCATCTCAACACGAGCGGCGAGGTGGTCGGCGCAGTCCAGGTAGCCGAGTCGTTGTCGCCGTTCGAAAACACGATGGCCGCGGTGTCGCGCCTGCTGTTGACCGCCGCGGGTCTCGCCCTGCTGGTAGCCGTGGTGATCGGCTGGCTGCTCACGCGGGCAGCGCTCAGCCCCGTGCTTCGTATCACCGAAACCGCCAGGCATATCGCCGCCACCGGCGATTACCGCCAGCGCTTGCACGTGACGCGACCCCGTTTTGGCCATGGCGACGAGCTGTTCTTTCTCGCCGCGACCTTCAACGATATGATCGCGCGTCTCGAACATATGTTGGACTCGCAGCGCCGTTTGCTCGCCGACACGTCCCACGAGCTGCGCAACCCGATCACCATCATTCGTGGCAACCTGGCTCTGCTGCGGCGCAACAGTGTGCCCGAGGCTGCGCGCCGCGAAGCGGTCGCCGAAGCCGAGGAAGAGGCGGCGCGCATGGGCCGACTGGTGGGCGACCTGCTGTTGCTCGCGCGCGCGGACGCTGGTGAGCAGCCGAGCATGCAGCGCGAGTCCGTCGATCTGGGCGAGCTCGCCGCGGAAGTGGTCGACCGCGCCCGTCCACTGGCTGGCGATCGCCGCGTGTCGTTGTCCATCGAAGCCCGCTGCCTCGTCATGGGCGACCGCGATCGCCTGAAGCAGTTGATCGCCAACCTGGTGGAAAACGCCATCCGCTACACGCTGAAGAATGGCCGCATAGACGTGCGCGTCAGGGCAGCCGACCCGCTGCAACAGACGGCCAGGCCGGTTCGTTCCCGGAATGCTCGCGATTCAGGCGGTCCTCAGGCCATGGCGCAAATCAGCATCAGCGATTCCGGAATCGGAATTTCGCCCACGGATCTGCCGCACGTGTTCGAGCGCTTTTACCGCGCCGACAAGGCACGTTCACGTGCCCACGGCGGGACCGGATTGGGACTATCGATCGCTCAATACGTCGCCCACGCGCACGGCGGGACGATCCATGTTGCCAGCGACGGTGCCAATCGGGGCGCGACCTTCACCGTTAACCTGCCGCTGACCGCCGCGGCAGAGACCAGACGGCGAGTGGCTCGGCCCGCGGCGCCTGTTGTCCTCGGCCGATGATCCCGTCGACCTTTCGAGCGTTGCTGCTCGCAGCGCTCGCGTCGCTTGGCTGGTGGGCCCACGTGTTCGCGGCCGATCTCAGCAGTGCCGGCACACCGGCGCCAGCTGGCATCGCGGTCGACGGCGAAGGCAACGTGTACGTGAGTGACTACGCGCTCGACCGCATGGTCAAGTTTGGGCCCGATGGGTCGGTGCTGAGCCAGTGGGGTGGGACAGGCAGCGCGCTCGGCCAGTTCAATTCGCCATTCGGTGTCGCGATCGATGCCAGCAATACGCTGTTTGTCGTCGATCAGCTCAACAACCGGGTTCAGCGCTTCGCCGCGGATGGCACCGCGCTGAGCGCGTGGGGCACGGCCGGCGCAGCGGCCGGTGATCTCCGCACGCCATTCGGCGTGGCAGTCAATGGTGGACGGGTGTACGTGGCCGACTTCGGCAATGACCGTGTTGAGGTGTTCGGGCAGGACGGCTCGCTGCTTTCGACGCTTGGCGGGCGAGGCAGCGGCGACGGCCAGTTTCAACGTCCGGCGGGCGTCGCGGTCGGGCCGGACGGCACGCTGTACGTGACCGATCACTTCAACGATCGGGTCCAGCGGTTTAGCGGCGAGGGTCGCTTCCAGGCACAGCTTGGCGTGCCACTGCTGGCCGCGGCGACGTCAACGACGACCCCGACGCCCGTCGCGACCTCCGTACCTACGCCGAGCGTGACGGCCACACCCACTGCATCAACATCGGCTGGAGTGGTGGACGCCAACCAGCTGCGTCGGCCTGAAGGTATCGTTGTTGATCGCGATGGCGACGTGTGGGTCGCGGACTATGGTCACGACCGCGTCGTCAAGCTCGCCGCCGATGGGCGACTGCTGCTGAGCTGGGGTAACCGCGGCTCGGCTCCTGGCGAGTTCCTGGGTCCCAAAGGTGTGGCCATCGACCCGTCGACCGGCCGCGTGTACGTCGCCGACACGGGCAACGCTCGCGTCCAGCGCCTGGCGCCCGACGGCACCCCCGACGCCTCATGGGCCATGCCGCCGCTCCAGTCCGGGTCTTAGGGAACAACGCAACAACGCTTCGTAATTGATCCGTAATCAAACGTTAAATTTCGAGTAATCGAAGCCCTCTATCGTGGCAGTATGCGCACTGCCGAGGCCAACGAGGCCCAGATCGTGGCCGAGACGGGCCGCGAGCCGGTGGCCGTCGAGGAAGCATTCGCGACGCACTACTCCGCCGTGTTCCGCCAGGTTCAGCGCCTCATGCGCGATCCTGACGACAGCTACGACCTGACCCTGACCGCGTGGGAGAAGGCGCAGCGGGCCTGGGACAGGCGTCCGCCGATCGCGCTGGAGATCAAGCCCTGGCTGTTCCGCATCGCGCGCAACGCCTGCGTCGACGAGCTCCGCCGGCGCCAGCTCGTGCGCTGGGAGCCGCTCGAAAGCACCCGCCGCCCGACAGCTGACCATCCGATCGCCAACGCCGCGCTGCTGAGCAGCGACAGCCACGACCCCGAGCGCGAAGTCTTGCGCAGTGAGCGCGCTGACCTGGTACGTCGTGCGCTGCAGCGCCTGCCGAATCGGTATCGGGCGTGTTTGCTCATGCGCGAGGCCGAGGGCCTGTCGTGCGAGGAGATCGGCAACCGCCTCCACCTGTCCTCGGGAGCGGTGCGCACCACGCTGTGTCGCGCCCGTCACCGCCTGCGCGCCGAGTACGTCGCCCTCGGCGGAGAGCCCGCCGCGGCATAACACTTCCGCGCGGGGGCTGTTGACGTGGTGTACCGCACGGAGCGCCCCGCTGGCGCACGGCTACCGCCGCGAGGGCCGGAACATGTCCTCAATGGCGTCCACGTCCGCACGGTTCCGGCGTGGCGAACGTCTTCGACGCCGTTGCTGCTGGCTGGCGATCTGCCGGCTGTCTCTCCCTGATTAGCGTCTCCCTACCTGGCCGGCGCTGCCGCTTCCTCGGCCAGCCGGCCGATCTCGGGGTCCCTGCTGGGGTCTTACTCTGTAGGACGGTGGTGGTGCCCCAATACTGCCGGTCGCGGCAGGGCCGCCTCTATCGCGTGCTGCGCGCTTCAGCGCTTGTCGCGCCCGATCGCATGCGCTTCGCGCTCCGCGCCGTGCCGATCAAGCCCGACGGCGGCGACGCCGGCCTGGAAGTCACCTGCGAGCTCGATACATCGTTTCTGCGTGACAAGATCGCCCACGGCCAGGCGATGCCGACGCCGGAAGAGACCTTCGAGCAGCTGTGGCAGCAGTTGCGAGTCGACGTCGACGCCCAGTACAGCTGAAGACCCGGCTGGTATGCTGTCGGCGGATAGGCCCCTGTCCGAGCAACGCCGCTCGGTCACCCGCAAGCAGGGAATCAAACGACCTCGATGCCGAGGAGGCGCCGATCACCATGACCTTGACGCCGGAAAACATCGCAGGCTCCAAACTAGCTTCGCGCGGCGGACTTGATCGCAACATCGCCCTCGAGTTGTGCCGGGTGACTGAGGCAGCCGCGCTGGCCGCGGCGCGCTGGATGGGTCGCGGCAACAAGAACGCGCTCGACCAGGCCGCGGTCAACGCCATGCGCGACCGTCTCCGGGCGATTCCGATGGATGGCGTCGTGGTCATCGGCGAGGGTGAGAAGGACGAGGCGCCGATGCTCTATATCGGCGAGCGCATCGGTAACGGACAGCCGCCAAAAGTCGACCTGGCGGTCGATCCGGTCGATGGCACGACGCTGCTCTCCAAGGGCTTGCCGAATGCCGTCGCGGTGGTCGCCGTTGCCGAGCGCGGCACGATGTACTACCCGCCGGGCATCGTCTACATGGAGAAGCTGGCCGTCGGCCCCGCTGGGCGCGGCGTGTGCACGCTCGAAATGAGCATCGAGGAGAACATCGAAGCGCTGGCTACCGCGAAAGGCGAGCGGGTGGACGACCTGACGGTCGTCGTGCTGGATCGGCCGCGGCACAACGAGCTGATCGATCGCGTTCGCGCCACAGGTGCGCGCATCAAGCTCATCTCGGATGGCGACGTCGCGGGTGGCATCATGCCGTCGCTGCCGGATACGGGCGTCGACATGCTGATGGGCGTCGGGGGCTCACCTGAGGCCGTGCTGACGGCCGCGGCGCTGAAGTGCCTGGGCGGCGACATCCAGTGCAAACTGTGGCCGCGCAACGATGACGAGCGCGCTCAGGCGGAACGGCTCGGACTTGGCCTCGATCGCGTGCTGACCATCGACGACCTGGTGCGCGGCAACGACGTGTTCTTCGCGCTCACCGGCGTCACCGACGGCGAGCTGGTCAAGGGAGTGCACTACTTCCCCCACGGCGCCACCACCGAAACCCTGGTGATGCGCTCGCGCTCCGGCACCGTCCGCCGCATCCAGGCGGTCCACAACTTCGAGAAACTCGAGCGCTACGCCGACCTCGCCGGCATCTAGGCATAGATTTTCCCCAGAGGGGACCCATTCGGGCTGGCGCCCGTCGGGCCGCTCAGGCTGGCGCCCGTCGAGCCTTGGTGGCAGCGATCGACCGTGTTGTGGCAACCGCCCGCGGATCGGCTCGGCGAGCGCTCGCGGCGACAACTACTTCCCACTGGGCCCCCTCTGGGGAATTAAACTTAAATTTAGATCCGTACTGCGAGCAGGGGCACCAGCGCCTCCTCGGCCGTGAGCCCGCCGTGCAGACCGCGAAAGACGGGCACCCTGGGCATATTGCCGTCGGTGGAGTCCGGCG
>VBGG01000373.1 GCA_005883405.1 Chloroflexota bacterium
TACTTCTGGATCTTCATCCAACCCTTGTTGCTGACAGGTGTATTTTCGTTCCTGGTACAGCAGGTGCTTGGTCGCAGCGATCTATCCGATGTTCCGTACCCTGTCTTCCTGATGGCCGGCGTCATCCCGTGGCAATTCTTCGCGAATAGCGTGAATGAAAGCGCGGAGAGCCTGGTCAAGAATGTCGACCTGGTGCGCCAGGTGTATTTTCCGAGAGAGATCCTGGCAATCTATCCGGTCTTTGCGCGCCTGATCGACGTCGCCGTCGGCTTCATCGCGCTGCTCGCGTTCATGCTCGTGTTGCACGTGCCGTTGTCGGGTTGGGTCGCGCTCGTGCCGCTGATTCTGGTCGAGGAGATGCTGTTTGCCGCGGCGTGCGGGATGTTGCTGTCGGCCGCGAACGTTGGCTGGCGCGACGTGTCGCGCGGGCTGCCCCTGGTGCTGTTCCTGATGCTCTACGCGGTGCCGGTGCTGTACCCGCCCGAGCGCCTGCCGAGCGCGCTGCGGCCGCTGTACGACCTGAACCCGATGGCACACCTGGTCGATGCGTTCCGCGTGGCGGTGTTGGGCGACCACCCGCCGGACGTGCTCGGACTGGCAGCGCTGGGTGTCCTGGGCGTGGTAGCGCTAGCACTCGCGCAGCGCGTCTTCTCGATCTTCGACGGAGTGCTGGCCGATGTCGTCTGACGTGCTCGTCGGGCTGGACGGCGTCGGCAAGCGCTACCTGCTCGGGCAAGGTCGCGGCGCGCGCGGCGTGCTGCTCGACGTGCTCGGCCGGCGTGACCGCCGGCAGGACGTGTGGGCGCTGCGCGACCTCAGCCTCACCCTCGCTCGCGGTGAGACGCTGGGTCTGGTCGGCCGTAACGGCGCGGGCAAGACCACCACGCTGCGGCTGGTGGCCGGCATCACGCGCCCAAGCCGTGGCCAGGTGATGACTCACGGTCGCGTCGCGTCGCTTTTGAATGTCGGCGCTGGATTTCATCCCGAGCTCAGTGGTCGCGAGAACGTCTTTCTCAACGGCGTGATCCTTGGACTGTCGCGACACGAAGTGAAGGCGCGCTACGACGCGATCGTCGACTTCGCAGGGCTCGACGGCGTGTTCATGGACACAGCCGTCAAGCACTACTCGAGCGGCATGTACGCGCGCCTTGCGTTTTCGGTCGCGGTGCACGTCGAACCGGATGTGCTGCTGGTGGACGAAGTGCTGTCGGTGGGTGACGCGGAGTTCCAGGACCGATCGCTCAGGCGCATGATGGAGCTTCGCGACGGCGGTCGGGCCGCAATCGTATTCGTCTCGCACAATCTGTCTGCGCTCGAGCTGATGTGCCAGCGCGCGATCTGGCTGGAGCGCGGCACGGTGTGTGCCGATGGCGCCACTTCGGACGTGCTACGGGCATACCTCGACGCGGTCGAAGATTTCGGCGATCGGGGCGACGGCGCGCACATCCACGTTGACGGTGTCGAGGTCCTGGATGCCGAGGGCCGTCCGACCGACTGCCTGACGGCGGGCCATCCGTTCAGTGTGCGCGTGAGGGGACGTGCACTGAGAGAGCTCGTGGAACCGGTTTTCGTGGTCACTATTCGCGGTGACCGCGGACCGCTGTTCGCCGGCAACATGCACATCGATGGCAACTGGCCGATATGTCTACCCGAAGGTGCCTTCTGTGTCGTGTGCAATTTTGGCCCGCCGCACCTCACCCCCGGCCGTTATCGTGTCGAGTTGAAGGTCAAGCAGAACGTGCGGACGAATTACTACGAGCCGCGTGTAAAGGGCCAGTTCACGGTGCCTGGCCAAAAAGATGCCGGCTCTGGCGGCGCGGATGTTCCATACGTCATCATTGGCGGCGACTGACGTGCAGGACTCCACCACCGACGAACAGGAAATCCTCTGCTACTGTGAGTGGCTCACGCGCGGTGAGATCGTCGCGGCTATGCCGTATGTCCGCAGCTTGAAGGAGCTGCGCGAGCGGACCCGTGCGTGCACCACCTGCTTCGGCTGCGACGCGGACCTGGAGGACCTGGTCGCGCTGCACGCGGACCTCTTCGGGGTGGCGCTCTAACCGGGATGGTGCCAGCAAGCCAGCGAGTGGCGCCTGCGCCAGAGCCGGCGGGCTCACCCGAGACGGATGGCGTCGTGGTACCGCGATGCGCTCGACATGCGCACGCGCGTGTTCGTTTCGAACCTGGAGCTGCCGGAGGCGCCGCAGCTGTGTGAACCCACGTCGGTGCTGGTGACTCTCCTCGATCAAGAGGGCCTCCGACTCACCAGCCGTCAGTTCGCGCTGAAACGGAATGCGTCACTGGTCCTCGAGGTCCGCGACTTGCTGCCCGCGCAGCACCGCGGTCACGTCCAGAGTGGACAGATCACACTGGATTTCGGGGGCGCGCAGCTCGGTTCGTCGCGCGCATATCTGCACTGGTACAACGAGCGCAGTCTCACTTCCTCGCACGAGAAATTCGGTCTGACCATTCCCGCGGTCGGCGGCTACTGGACTGTGCCCAACGTCCAGGACAGCGACGAATACCGGGTCTTCCTGGCGGTGGCAAACCTCGACACCCAGACGTACATATCGGACGTGACGCTCAAAGATGACGAGGGTCACGCGCTCGATGCGCAGGTGGAGCTTCGGCCGAACGGCTCGCGATTCCTCTCTCTAGAAACGTTGTTTCAGAATCCACGTGGCTTCTTGCACAACCGTCCGGGCGTGCTGTACTTCGGCAACAACCGCCAGCCTGCCATGTACTACTACTTCGTTCAGAACCAGCGTCTCGGCACGTGGCGGGCGCAGCATCTCTGATCTCTCAGCTGCCGCGAGCTCCGCTGTGCGTCCAGTAGTAGAGGTCGCGCAGATGGCCGATGGCGCCACCGTGCGTCGCATCGTGATTGATCATGGTCCAGAAGATGCGCCAGGCGGGCCAGAGCTCACCCCAATTGGTCTTGCGCGGCTTGTCCAGCTGGTGTTCCGCCAGCCCGGTGAGGTCCTCGCGTAGCAAAGCCTGGCCGTGCTCCAGCAGCTCGATCGCGCCGGTGGCCGTGTGCGGAATCTGGAGGTCCGGCCACGTGAGGCGCGCCGCTCCGTACGCCCACTCGTGATACATCAGCTTGCAGGCGCCCAGGTGGATGAGCAACCAGCCGATGGTCGTGATTGGAGCCGGCCGCGGGTCTGGCATCGCGTAGTGATACGTCCAGCGGCCACTGGAGTCCTGGTAGATGGTCCAGCAGTTTGGGATCGGCTGCCAGAAGAACTCCTCGTCGCTCAACCCATCCAGCCGCTCGCGGACGCGAGCGTACGCGTCGTCGAGCATGGTCAGGAGCAGGGCGCTGCGCGTCACGATCGCAGTGTATGCCCGCTCTGCGCGTCGTGCGTTCGATTGCGCGCACGCCGACAAGGCGGCGTGCTACCGTTGTCGCCGGCCCGAAGCTGGGCCCCAACAGAAGAGTGCTTTGGAGGGAAGTGAATGCTTCGTGCACAGCTCGTGCGACCGATCGGCAGCGTCGCGATCGGATTGTGTTTGCTCGGGACAAGCGTGGGCTCGGCCGCGTCCGCGCCTGCCGCCACTGACTCGATGGTCACGGTCGGCAGTCCACGATCGCCGTTTTCGCAGAACAAGCAGAATGAGCCGGCAATCGCCGTTGATGCCAACCGTCCGAACATTCTCGTAGCTGGCGCCAACGACAACATCGACATGGAGGCCTGCAACGCGGGCAACGACACGACCTGTCCGTTCACCCCAGGTGTTGGCGTTTCAGGCGTGTACTTCTCATTCGATTCGGGCAAGACCTGGACGCAGCCGACCTACACCGGGCTGAGCGCTCGCGGCTGCTTGGGTGTGGTCGGACCCGACCCCGGGTGTACCCCACAGCAGGGCCCCATCGGTACGTTGCCGCGCTACTTCGAAAGCGGGCTGGTCGCCGATGGCGATCCCGCGGTCGCCTTCGGCCCGCGTCCCGACGCCAGCGGCCGATTCTCGTGGGCCAATGGCGAGCGTCTGTACTACGCCAATCTGACGTCGAACCTGAGCTCGGCGCGTGCGGAGGAGACCTTCAACGGCTTCGAGGCGATCGGCGTGTCGCGAACCGACGACGTGGCTGGCGCGGCCGCCGGTCACAACCTCGCCTGGATGGCGCCGGTCATCGCCTCAAAGCAGTCGAGCACGGTCTTCTCTGACAAGGAGCAGATCTGGGCCGACAATGCCTCGTCGAGCACGTTCTTCGGCAACGTCTACGTCTGCTGGGCGGACTTCCGCGGTCAGGAGAAGTCGCCGCACGCGGTCCCCGCTCCGCTCCAGGTGGCTACCTCGAGCGATGGCGGCGCGACGTGGACGCAGCACCAGATCGGAGCGGCGGCTAACAATGGCCAGCGCAACCCGCTCGACGGCTGCACGGTGCGCACCGACAGCCTCGGGGTTGCCTACGTCTTCGGAATCGCCACCAGCTCTCCAGACGGACATCAGGCGTTCGAATTCCTGTCGAAGTCGGTTGACGGCGGAAGCACGTGGTCCAAGCCGACGGACGTCGTCGGTCCGGTGACCCAGCCGGGTCTTGTCGATCCGGTGCTCGGTCGACCGACGATCGACGGCATCGCCGGCGCGCGCAGCGATCTCGCCCCCGCTCCGAGCGTTGACATCGCCAATGGTGCGCCAACCGGAGCGGACGCCACCAATCGCATCGTCATGAGCTTCGTGAGCGGCGACATTGCGGCGCCACACGTGTTCTTCACCGAATCGACCGACGGCGGCACTACGTGGGCTGCGCCACGCGCCATCGAGGGCGCTGGAGACCGCGGCTTTTACACCGCGCCGGCCATCTCGCCCGACGGCGCCAACGTCTACGTGGTCTACAACGCGTTCACGACGCCGTACCAGACGACGACGGCGACGAAGCGCAACCTGGTGGGCGTGCTGCTCCATGCGGCGGTGCCCGCGGGATCGAAGCCGACCGGGGCGTTCTCGCCGGCCCATCGTGGAGCCGACGGCGATCCGCGCGGCTCTAGCCAGAACAATCTGGTGGGCGAGTTCCTCGGCGACTACGTGTACGCCACAGCTACACGGACCTACGGCGCTGCCGTATGGAATGATGCGCGCAACGACGCTGACTGCCTGAAGATGGACGCGTGGCGTCAGTCGCTGCGTGATGGGACGACTGTGCCGCGGCCAGCCCCGCAGCAGGACTGCGCCCCGAACTTCGGTAACTCGGATATCTTCAGCTTTAGCACCGCGCCATAGTCGACCTGACTGCACGTTGACTGTGTGTCGTCCCGGGCTCGCCGGCCGAGGCTCGGGACGGCTACAGTCTGGCGTACCAATAGGGAGGGCTAGTCGAGTATGAGTGTCGCGGCGCCGCCCCGGCCAACAGCGGCGATCCCGTACGCGGAGACGCAGCCGCAGCGCGCGCCGCGTCACGCCGCGCCTGATTGGCTGCCGGTCATCGGCTGGTTCGTCGACGATGGGCAGCGGCACAGTCGGATCAACGTCGTGCCGATGGGCAATACAGTCGATCCATACGAGCGATTCGCCGTCACGCTGAAGTTCTTCCGCGGCGCCGAACAGCCCGTGCATACCTTTCTGTCCGAGCCTTTCGCTGGGGACGAGATCTTTCGCTACGAGAGCGCCGCCCTGCTCGGCGCGCTGGGCGAATCGCGGTTCGAAGGACTGGTCGAGATCACCGCCCGCAGCCTCGACAATCCGCCGAGCCACTTTCCGTGGGTCGATTCGTGGCTCGAGTTCTGGGCCGACGATGGCTCGTTGAGCGGCTCGGTGCCGGGCTTCGTGTTCAAGGGTGGCACCACCAAGCAGGTGATGAGCGGAAAATGGCAGCACTGGCCAGGCGTGGCCGCCAACACGGGCACCGCCACCAGCGTGCTTCTGCTCAACTACCATCCGCGGCCGACGGCTGTCCGCTTCGATCTCTTCGCGCCGTCCGGTCGCTGCCTGAGCTCGGACACGCCGAGCATCGCGGCACGCATGCCGCGCACGTTTGACCTGGAATCGATCGTGCCCGGCGCGCGCGAGCTGCTTGCGCGAGAGGGTGGCTTTGGATCGCTGCGGATCTGGTCGGCGTACAAGCTGCCGGGTTTCGTGTTGATGCGCAATCGTGCGACCGGCGTGATCAGCTCGTTCGACCATACCGTGCCGTTTGCTGGGCCGCCGATCGACTGACAACGCTTGCAGGAGCACAGGGCGTGAGCGGCGCGGCGCTCGAGATCGACCACGTCTCGAAGCGCTACGCGGTTGGCGCGCGGCATGGTTGGCTGCGCCGTCGACGTGCAGGGGACGAAATCTGGGCACTGCGGGACGTCAATGTCCGACTCGAGCCAGGTGAATCAGTTGGCCTGATCGGTCACAACGGCGCGGGCAAGACGACTGTCCTGCGACTGCTGGCAGGCATCACGCGGCCAACCCGCGGGCACGTGCGCACCAGGGGCCGCCTGGCGTCGCTGATCAACCTCGGCGCCGGCTTCCACCCGGAGCTCACCGGCCGCGAGAACATCTTCCTCAACGGGGTGATCCTCGGACTATCGCGGCGTGAAGTGAAGACGCGGTTCGATGAGATCGTGGAATTCGCCGACCTCGGCGCCTATCTGGAGACGCCCCTCAAACGCTACTCGTCGGGCATGTACGCGCGCCTCGGGTTTGCCGTCGCAGCGCATGTCGATCCCGACGTACTGCTGGTCGACGAGGTGCTGTCAGTCGGGGACGTAGCCTTCCAGGACCGCTCGATCCGCAAGATGGTCGGCGGTGGAGATGATGTGCCCGCGAACCATCTGGCTCGATCACGGCGTCATCCGCCAGGTGGGACCGACAGCTGAAGTCATTCGCGCGTACATCGATGCCGTCGACGAAGCGCTGATCGGCGAGACGGCCCGCCCGGGCGGATCGACTCTGGATCAGACGGACGCAATCGCTGTCGTTGGAGCAACCCTCCATGACAAGAATCGTCGGGCGACGAGTGACTTCGACTACGGGGATGTGCTGCGCGTCGGGCTGTCGTGCGTCGCGCGTCGTGACGTGGAGTACGTGCAGTGCAGTCTCACGATCCGCGGCGACTACGGCCCGCTGTTCACCGCCACCTCCGATACGTTCGACTGCTGGCGCAGCGGACCGCACGATCTGGAGTGCGTCTTCGAGTCGTTGCCGCTGTTGCCGGGGTTGTACCGGGTGGAGGTGCAGGTCCGTCATGCGGCAACACTTGCCTTACCACTCCCACGGACGATCGCTGCGTTCCGCGTCACCACCGATCTGTCGGCGTTCGGGAGCGACAGCCTGGTGGGCGCGACCAAGTCGCGCGGCGGGTTCCTGGCCGTAGCCTACGATTGGCGGGTGCAAACCAGCGCAGGCGAGCAGGTCCTGGCGGGCTTGCGCCGGCCAACTATCATGGCGCCATCTCGACGACGATGAAGGATGGCGCAAGAGTTGTCGTAGTAATGCCCGCGTACAACGCGGCGCGCACACTCGAGGCGACCTACCGCGGACTGGCCATGGACGTGGTCGACGAAGTGATCCTGGTCGACGACGTCAGCCACGACGAGACGGTCGACATCGCCGAACGCCTTGGATTGAAGGTCGTCGTCCACCTGCAGAATCGCGGCTACGGCGGGAACCAGAAGACGTGTTACCTCGAGGCGCTGCGCAGTGGCGCGGACGTGGTGGTCATGGTCCACCCGGATAACCAGTACGACTCGACGCTGGTGCCCGAGATGATCCAGCCCATCCTTGACGGTACGGCTGACATCGTGCTCGGGTCTCGCTTTCTCAGCGGCACGGCACTATCGGGTGGCATGCCGTGGTGGAAGTTCGTATCGAATCGGTTCCTGACGACGGTCGAGAACGTGGCGTTTGGTCTGCGGCTGTCGGAGTATCACACCGGATTTCGCGCGTACGGTCGGGCCCTGCTGGAGACACTGCCGTTTCTGCTCAACTCCGACAACTTTGTATTCGATCAGGAGATCATGGCGCAGGCGGTGTGCTTCGGGTTCCGCGTTGGCGAGATTCCGGTGCCGACGCGCTATTTCGCCGAAGCCTCGTCGGTGAACTTCGAGCGGAGCGTCGAGTACGGCCTGGATGTACTGAAGCTCGTGCTGCGTTACGCGCTACATCGCGCGCACATCTGGCGGAGCCGCCAATTCACCGCGCGGCTGGAGGACATCCTGGCGCCGCGGCACCGCGAGGCCATCCTCCGCGGCACGCGGACATGGTGAATTCCGCGTTCCGCGTTCCGCGTTCCGCGTTTCTGTCGCTGACGCGAGTAGAGGCGACTCCGACGGAGCGCGCTGGCCCGACGACGGACAATCGAGCGGCCACCGAACGCGGAACGCGGAACGCGGAACGCGGAACCCTGGTTGCCATCATCGCGCTCGCGGCCGTCGTGCGGTTGTGGGGGCTCGGCGGACAGCCGATCCTGTACTTCGACTCGGGGGTGTATCTGGGCGAGGGCGCGTTTCTGGCCAGCGCGGCGCAAAGAGCGGCTGCCGCGCTGATCGGCCCAGGTCCAGCCAATCCGCTCGAACGGGTGGCACTCGCCACGCAGGATGGCACCGACGCTCACCCGCCCGACATCGCCAAACCTGGTCACGCGATCCTGCTGGCTGTTTCAATGCTGCTCCTCGGCAAAACAGCACTGGCGGGTGCGCTCGTCTCTGCACTGGCGGGCGTCGGCACGGTGGCGGCGACGTACGCGATAGGCCTGCGCGGCTGGGGCCCACGTGTCGCGATCCCGGCGGCGTGGCTGCTGGCCGTGTCGGGTCAGCATCTGGTGTACTCGCGCGAGCCACTGGTCGAAGCCGACGGACTGTTGTTCGCGACGTTGGCGGCGTTGGTGTACCTCCAGGCGCGGAGCGCGCGGAGTCTGCTCGCCGCGGGCGTGCTGTGGGGTCTGGCATTCACGTGCAACAACCGGTTGTCGTATCTACCCGCGGTGTTTTTGATAGCCGAGCTGGCCTGGTGGCCCGGCGTCTGGAGTGTGATTCGGCGCGGTTTTCTGGTGGCAACTGGATTTGTGGCGCCGCTTGCGTTGATTGAAGGGGCGTACGTCGTTGCACGAGCGATTGGAGGCGTGGCCGGCGCACGGACGGACTGGCTGGACTACGTTCAGCAGTTGGCAGCCTTTTCGCGCATGAACCCGCCAGATCGCGTGCGCTTCGACGAGTGGCCGACCTACTTTGTGGACCTCGCGTTGATGGACGGATTCGGAGTACTGGCGCTGCTGATGATCGGCATCGGCGTCCTCGTCTGGCGTCTGCGTCGCAAGCCGACGTCGCGCGCCGACCTGCTGCTGGCCGGCTCGCTGCTGGTGCCGCTGGCGCTGTACAGCGTGTACTCCACCGGCGAAGTGCGTTTGCGGCACTTCTCACTCGCGCTGCCCTGGGTGATGCTGGCGGCGGCGCTCGCACTGGACTGGTTGGCGCGGCTGATCAACGACCGCAGACGGAACTGGATACTGGTGGCCTCGATTGTCGTACTGGTAGTGGGAGCGGTTCCGCGTGTGGCTGCGCTCGATACCGCGCCGTCGGGGATGCCCGCGGTGCTTGATGCGATCGCGAGCGGACCGGTGGCGAGCACCAACGGACCTGTGCTTGCCTTCTACGTTGGCGAAGGGCGAACAAACGCGCGCCTCCGCGAGGCGTTCGTCAACGTGCCCTCGGATCTGCGCGACCTGGCGCAGCAGTACCCCGTGCTTGTGGTGGACATGCAGGCGGAGGTGTTCGCTGGTGACCTGACGGACCTCTACGCGCGTACTACGCCGCGGCTGGTCGTTTCCAACGGGAATGACGCCTGGTACCTGGCGGACCTGCTGGAACACTACGGCGTCACCTGGGGCGGTTGGAACGACCTGCTCGCGAAGTGGCATGCCAATCGCGACGCCGCCAGCCAGCTACGCGTCTACGATCTTCGCGAGCTCGCCGCGTCCGTCAGATGAAAGCCATCTTCATCACCGCCCAGACCGGCATGGTGGTGCGCGACCTGCTGCGCTGCGGCCCACTGGAGCAGGTGCTGAACCACCCGCGGGCGCACGTGGTGCTGTTGACGCCCGGCGTGCGCGATCCGGCCTTCGTGGAAGAGTTCCGCCACGAGCGAATCAGCGTCGTTCCGCAGCAGCCGTACGCGCCAGGCTCGATGGTCTGGCGGCTGATGGTGCGCCGCTGGCGTTATGCCCGCTCACCACGCGTGGGGGATGCGATCCACCGCCTGGAGGAGCGGTTCATTCCCACGCCGCGGGAGTACGAAAACCTGTTCAACCAGTACCGGCCCGCGCTGGTGGTTTCGGGTGATCCGTTGCGTCCGGGCGATGCGAACCTGATCGCCGCCGCGCGCCGCCACGGCGTGCCCAGTCTGGGCAGCGTCCGCAGCTGGGACAACCTGCAGAAGCACCTGCGCACCCGGGCGGACGCGCTCACCGTCTGGAACCGGCTGAACGCCGGCGAAGCAGTCGCGCTCGATCGCTACCGCGCTTCGCAGGTCACTGAAGTCGGCGCGCCACAGCTCGACGTGTACTTTCAAGAAGGCTATCGCAGCCTCAGCAAAGCGGAGCTCGGACTCGACCCGCGCAAGAAAACGCTCCTTGTGGCGACCAGCTCGTTCACCTATGACAGTGACCAGACGTACCTGGTCGACATGCTCCTTCACGCGGTACGCGCCGGCGAGATCCACCACCCGCTGCAGATCGTGCTGCGTCTGCATCCGGACGACCGTGTCGGACGCTATTTGAAGTATCGCTACACGCCCGAAATCGTGCTGGATGTTCCGCAGCGCTATCTGGCCACGCTGGGCTGGACGATGAACCGCGATGACCTGGAGCGTATGGCAGCTTTGCTGTACCACGCCGACGTGATGGTAAATTTCGCGACCACCGTCACGCTCGAAGCGGCCATCGTGGATACGCCCACGCTCCTGGTGGCGTTCAGTCCAATCGACCCCGAAGAGATGCAGCGCTACGTGATCGGGCTGCACTTCCGCATGCACTACAAGGCATTGGTCGAACGCAACCTGGTTCCGATTGCATGGGATCGCGCGCAGCTGGTGAGCTGGATCAACCGTTACCTGGACGATCCGCGCCTGTACCGCGGCGAGCGCGCCAGCATCGTGCGCGACTGGGTGCAGTTCACCGACGGCGCCTCCGGCCCGCGCCTCGGCGACGTCATCCTGCGCCACGCGGGTCTCGAGCCGCCCGCTGTCGCTCCAACCCCACTAATGAGGCGCGGGATCGAGTGCGCGTCGCGCTGATCGGGCCGGTGCCGCCGCGGCTGGGCGGAGCGACGCCCGGCGGGGTGGCGACGCACCAGGCCCACCTGGCCGCGGGGCTGGCCGCGGCGAGAGTCTACGCGCCGCTGCTCGCCACCAACGCGGCCGAACAGTCCGCCCGCCAGAGCCGCGTCACCTTCCCGCTGTATTGCGTAGCCCAGGGCTGGCCACGGCTCGACACGAGAC
>VBGG01000061.1 GCA_005883405.1 Chloroflexota bacterium
TGCAGAATGGGTACAGGGTTTGATCCTCCCGAAAGTCCGCGACCCCCGCTTCGTGACGATCCGTCGCGGGGGGACCCTCACCGATTCGGAGCACCATCTCCTCGCCCTGTGGGCGGCATCGTGCGCGAACCACGTCCTCGACTTTTTCGAATCAGCCCAGCCTGTTGACCCGCGGCCACGTCACGCAATCGAACGCTGCCGGGCTTGGGCGCGCGGCTAGGTCACAATGACCGAGTCTCGCATCGCGGCCGGACATGCAATGGGTGCGGCCAGAAACCTGAGTGGGGCAGCGCGGCATGCCGCATATGCTGCCGGCCAGGCCGCGGCTGTGGCCCACGTTGCTGCGCACGAACTCGGTGCGGCCGCCTATGCAATCAAGGCCGCATATGCTGCCGCGCAAGGCGCAGACGGCGAGACGGCAGGACGTTATGAGTGCCGGTGGCAACGTAACCAGCTCCCGGAGGCGATTCGCGAGCTCGTCCTCGAAGACCAGCGGTTGCGCAACGACATCTGCTGGTCGGTGTTCGACTGTGCCTAGGACGGAAGAAGGCTTCGACGCGAGATTGGGAGGACTGCGATTGGTCCCGATACGACGCACGATTCGGCTAAGGTGTCGGCTCGATATGGTGATGACACCCACGGCTTCGCCTGCACCGATATGAAGCTCACCGTTCAGACGTTCCTGACCCTCGATGGTGTGATGCAGGCCCCAGGGGGACCTGAAGAAGACCCCACCGAGGGCTTCACCCAGGGTGGCTGGCAACCCCCATTCCCCGACCCGGCAGTCGGCGAGTTTGTTAACGAGCTCAACACACACGCCAACGCGTTCCTATTGGGTCGCAGAACATTCGACATCTTCCGTGGCTATTGGCCAGATCAGAGAGACCCCGCCAACGCCATCGCGACCGCGATCAACTCGCTGCCCAAGTACGTCGTGTCCAAGTCGCTCAGCGAGGCCGATGTCACGTGGCGCGGCGAGCATCCTGACACCGCTCGGCTGGTGACCGGCGACGTCGTCGCTGGAGTGCGGGCGCTGAAGGACGAACCTGGCGATGAGCTGCAGATCTGGGGAAGCGGAAAATTGCTCCAGACACTGTTACAAGACGAGCTGGTCGACCGCTTCCGCTTGATGATGTTTCCGATCGTGCTCGGGTCAGGACGCCGCTTGTTCAACGAGGGCGACCTGCCGGCGACGATGCGCATTGTCCAGCTCACCACGACCGATCTCGGCATCACCATTGGGACCTACGAACCCGCCGGGCCGGTTCGTCACGGCCAGATGTAACCCGCTGGGCGTCGGCATGGAGGACTTCTGATGCGCAGCGTGACCTATTCGATGGGCGTCTCACTTGACGGCTACATCGTCGGGCCGGACCGCGCCATCATCCCGACGGCGCCCGACGAGGAGGTCTTTCGCTTCGTCACCGACGAGATACGAGAGGTCGGCGTCCACCTGCTGGGAAGACGGCTGTACGAGACGATGTTGTACTGGGAGACCGACGACCGGGATGCATCGTTCGACGAATCAGAGCTCAAGTGGGCCGCTGTCTGGAAGCCGCTCCCCAAGGTGGTGTTCTCTACCACGCTGTCCGCGGTGCAGGGCAATGCCCGCCTGGCCTCCCGCGGCCTGGCGGAGGAGATCGAGCGGTTGCGAGCCGAGCCGGATGAGGGGAACATCGCGATCGGCGGCGCGACTCTCGCCGCCGAGGCGGCCGCGTTGGATCTGATCGACGAGTACCGGGCCAGGGTCTACCCGGTGCTGGTTGGCGGTGGCATTCCATTCTTTCCCCGGCACGAGCGCCGGGTGGATCTCGAGCTCGTCGAGACCCGCACCTTCACCTCGAAAGTCGTCTACCTCCGCTACCGCGTGGCGCGTTAGCTGGGGTTAGGGGCGGCAGACCGACGTCTGGACGACCGTCTTTGGGCTCATGCCGTTTCTCCTCAAGGGTCGCCCTGGCTATACCAGAACGCTCGGATTCCAGTCAGGTGCATGCGATTCCAGCGCTTTTCAACTTGCAGGGACTAGTCATCTTTCCAACCGTTTCCCGATAAAACCACTCTAACTGAAGCTCCCCGACTTCTGGTCAAATATGGCTCAATCTCAGGGGCCGCTTGATTGTGCGCAAGTAGGGACACGGTCGGGCGACGGGTTCTGCCCTCCAGGGCAACTCGCTCGCTGCGCTGTCGGCTGAGCTGGGTCCGTCGCGGAAGCCGACATGCTTGCGTGGGAAGGCCGCCACCCACGGCGTCGGCAGGTCTGCTGCAAGAGCTCGGCCAGGCGATCCGGCACGGACGCGACCGCCCGGGGTCACCCTCGAGCGGTCACCGCGACGTCGCAGTCCGTCTATGGGCCGGCGGGACCCTTGCAGCTGAGGCCCGGATTCGCG
>VBGG01000374.1 GCA_005883405.1 Chloroflexota bacterium
CACTCAGGCGACCTACAACCTGAACTTCCTGGTCAACTACCTTCGCCAGATGCTGGGGGTGGGTCTGGTGCTCGTGCTGTACGTTCTCGGACGGCGCTTTGGACCGGCACGGCTGGCGTCCGATTACCGCAGCCGCTTTCTCGCGCTGTGGACCGTGCCGCCGCTGGGCGTGTACGTCTTTGCCCACCTGGGTGAGCCGGGTTACGTCCTGTCGCTGGCGCCTCCTGCCGCCATCCTGATCGCACTCGCGATTACCGACCTGCGCGACGAGGCGGCGCAGGCCACGCTGGTACTCCGCGCTCGTGGCTGGCGCTGGCTACCCGCGGCACGGGTCGTCGGCACGGGCGTGGCAGGGCTCATCAGCCTGGGGGTGATCGCCTGGAACGTGCAGGCCTTTGCGCGCGGGGTCGGCCCCGGCCGCTTGCCCGACCTGCGGGCGCACGACGCGACCACCAGCGCCCAGATCGAGTTCCTGAAGGCGCAGCCTTCGGCGACGACGTTTGTTCTCGCCCACGACATCTTCCGCCAGCTGCACTTTTATGTGCCGAGCTACCGCGCCGAGCTGCTATTCAGCGAATACGTGCCTGACTTCCAGACCGCGCGCACCCGGACCGCTTTGCCTACGGGTACCGAGCAGCTCATCGTCCTGGATTCACCCCTGAAGCTCGGACCCGAAGATGCGGCCCGCGCGCATGAGGTCGTCTTGCGCGAGCAGCCACGAGTCGGCGTGTGGATCGTTAATGCCCAGGGCGCGAGTGCCGTCGAACACGGCTACGAGTTCGTGCAGTTGATCCGCTGAAGTGTCGGATGGCTATAGTTCACCACGATCGAGAGGCCAGACCATGGAGCTGCGGGAGTACTGGAGCATCATTCGCCGCCACTGGTGGCTGCCAGCCGCGATCACCCTGGTTGCGCTGATCGCCTCCACTGTGGTCGGAGTCCGCGGCGCTTCTGCCTACAAGACGGACATGCGGCTGGCGGTCAGCACGATCCCCACGCCCGATCCGAACAGCGTGCTGTACTACGACCCCACCTATTACTCGAATCTCGACTCCGAGTACCTGGCCGACGACATGAGCGAGTTCATGACCAGTCGCGCCTTCGCCGACGAGGTCAAACGCGAGCTGGCCACCAGCAGCACGCCGTACGACGTGGACATCGAGACGATCATGAACGCGACGCGAGCGAAGAAAACGCACCGCTTCATCGACATCACGATCACCACGCCGACCTTCGACGAAGGCGAGCGGCTCGCCGGCTCTGTCAGCCGCATCCTCAACGATAAGGCCCATCTGGCGCAGTACCTCCAGGCGCTGACGGCCTACAACACGCAGATGACGATCGTCACGCCACCCGTGACACACCGCGCGAACACGCCGCTGGGGCTGATCAGCGAGATCGCGCTGCGGACGCTGATCGGTCTGATCGTCGGTATCGGCGTCGCCTTCCTGGTGGATTACGTCGACCCGAGCGTGCGCACGCGCCAGGAGGCCGAAGCCGTGCTGCAGATGCCGGTGCTGGGCGAGATCCCGCGGCCTCGCAGCCGCCGAGGAGCAGCCGCCTGACGCCTGACGTGACGCCTGAGATGACGCCTGAGATGACGCCTGACGTGACGCCTGAGATGACGCCTGACGTGACGCCTGAGATGACGCCTGATGTGACGCCTGAGGTGACGCCTGAGGTGACGCCTGACGTGACGCCTGAGGTGACGCCTGGCGTGACGGTCCGCTCTTACACTGAGGGGCGGCGGCGGGGGGTGGTGGGCCCACACGCACGCGCGAGAGCAGGCAAGGTGACGAGGCGGTGACGGCTACCGAGGCGCTGCGAGCGCTGCGCGAACGCTGGTGGGTGCTGCTCGTGGCGGCGCTGCTGGCGGCCACCGTTGCGTACGCCTACGTGAAGTGGGCGCCGTGGGTCCAGCCGCGCTGGCGTTCGTCGGTGCTGATGCAGGCCACCGGCCGCCTCGACTACGGCAACTTCCTGGCGCTCGAGAAAGAGCTTCGGCCTCTCGCTGAACAGGTGCTGCAGCTGGGCATCATGCGCGAGGTCGATCAGAACCTGCACACCGATCTGTCTCCGGAGCTGATGCTCGAACACACGCGCGCCGAGCCCGTCCAGGACAGTGGCCAGGTCCGCCTGGACGTCGAAGACTCCGACCCACGTCGCGCCGAACAGCTGACCCTCGAGATCGCCGACGTCTACACCCGCAAGCACAACGCCGCCGAGCAAGGCAAGCTGCGCGAGGAGCGCGTGATCCTCTCGACGCTGGATCGACCCAACCAGGCAATCCTCATCTGGCCGCAGACGCGTATCCTGGTGCCCGCGGCCGGTGTGCTCGGGCTCGCGGTAGCGGGGCTGGTGGTGCTCGGGCTGGTCTACCTTGATGACTCTATCCGCACGCCGACCGACGTCGGGCGCTACCTGGAGCTGCCGTTGCTCGGTGTCATCCCACGTTCGCGATCTCAGGCAACGGGCACTTCGACCGCCGCGTCCAGGCGCACGGACGTGAGGTCACGATCCGAGGCTGACGTGCCCTCGACGTCCACCGCCGCGCGCATATGAGCTGGTTCGCCACGCCCTCGCCGAACGGCCGATCGCTGGCCACTGGGGCGCTGATCATGCTGGCCGACCCACTCTCGCCGGCCGCCGAAGCGTACCGCAGCCTCGCGGCGAACCTGCAGTTCGCGTATGCGGACCGCCAGCTGCAGACGATCGGCATCACCAGCGCAGCGCCGGGCGAAGGCAAATCGACCACGGTGGCGAATCTGGCGATCGCCCTCGCCCAGGGCGGTCGGCGCGTGATCGTGGTCGATGCCGACCTGCGACGGCCCGGGCAGCACACGCTGTTTGGCCTGGAGTCTCAGCAGGAGGGTCTGGCGAACGTGCTCCTGGGCGAGTACCCGCACCTGCCCTTGCAGGACACCGCCGCGCCAGGGGTGCGGCTCCTCACCAGCGGGACAGCCACCGCCGATCCACTCGAGGCGCTCGGGTCGCGGCGCTTCGACCACGTGCTCGCGCTGGCACGTGCCCAGGCTGACTTCGTCCTGGTCGACACGCCGCCAGCTGGCGCGCTGGCGGACGCGGCCGTGCTGGCGCCGCGGCTGGAGGGCATGCTGCTCGTAGTAAGCGCCGGCCGCACCAAACGCGACATGGCCCGCCGCGCTCGCGAGCAGCTCGAGCGGGTGAACGCCAATCTCCTGGGCGTCGTGCTCACCGATGTCCGCGGCGACGACAAGCTTTATCGCTATTGAGGTCACGATGAAGGGTGTAATCCTCGCGGGTGGAACCGGCAGCCGACTGCATCCGTTGACGCGGATCACCAACAAGCACCTGCTACCGGTCTACGACAAGCCGATGATCTTCTATCCGATCGAGACGCTCGTTTCGGCCGGCATCGACGAGATCATGGTGGTGACCGGCGGCAACCACGCAGGCGAGTTCTTGCCGCTGCTCGGCAACGGCAATGAGTTCGGATTGCGGCGGCTGCAATTCTCGTATCAGGCGCAGGCCGGCGGGATCGCAGAAGCGCTGGGCCTGTGCGAGAGCTTCGTCGACGGCGACAAGGTCGTGGTCATGCTCGGCGACAACATCCTCGGCCAGAGCATCGCGCCCTACGTCCAGCACTTCCTCAACCAGCCCCGCGGCGGCCGCATCCTGCTCAAGGAAATGGAGGATCCAGCCCACCTGCGGCACCTGGGTGTGCCGATCTTTGGCAAGGATGACCGCCTGACCTACATCCGCGAGAATCCCGAGACGCCGCCCAGCCCATACGCGGTCATCGGTATTTATATGTACGACCCGGAAGTCTTCGCGATCGTGCGCAACCTCAAGCCTTCTGGCCGTGGCGAGCTCGAGATCACCGACGTGAACAATGCCTATGTGGACCGTGGACTGATGGAGTACGACGTCATCGACGGTTTCTGGGGCGACGCTGGTGAGTCGATCGACGTCTACTACTCAGTGATCGACTACGTGCGCCAGAACGGCGCCAACAAGGCTGCACCGCAAGCCAGCGCGGTCGCGGTCTGAGCGCATGCGCATCCTGGTCACCGGCGGGGCCGGCTTCATCGGCTCCGAGTTCGTTCGCCGCACGCTGCTCGATTCGCATCCCAGCGACGAGGTGATGGTGCTCGACAAGCTGACGTACGCGGGCAACCTCGCCAACCTCGAGCCCGTGGAAGGGCTCGCACGTTTCCGTTTCGTCCAGGGCGACATCGCCGACCGCGACACTGTCCAGGCGGCGCTGCACGGCACCGACGCGGTGGTGAACTTCGCCGCTGAAACGCACGTCGACCGCAGCATTCTCGACCCTGATGCCTTCGTCAAAAACGACGTGCTCGGCACGTGGATCCTGGCTGAGACCGCGCGCGCAAGTGGCGTCGGGCGGTTCCTCCACGTCAGCACCGACGAGGTGTATGGCGCTGTTCCCACGGGCGCGTCGCTGGAGACCGATCGGCTCGATCCGACCAGCCCGTACTCAGCGGCGAAAGCCGGTGGAGAGCTGCTCGTGCTCGCCGCCTACAAGACGTACGGCCTGCCGGCGATCGTGGTTCGTGGTGCCAATGCCTACGGCCCGTACCAGTACCCCGAAAAGCTGATCCCGCTCCACATCACCAACGCGATCGACGACCAGTCACTGCCGATGTACGGCGACGGCCAGCAGCGCCGGCAGTGGACCCACGTCAGCGACTTCGCCTCGGCGGTCGACGCTGTCCTGAGACGTGGGACGCTCGGCGAGATCTACAACATCGGCAACCCTGAACCCGAGGCACTGCTGCCGGTGAACATGGAAATCAGTCGGCGCATCCTGTCCGTGCTCGGCAAGCCTGAAAGTCTGATCGAGTACGTCGTCGATCGCCCCGCGCACGACCGCCGCTACCGCGTCAATCTCGACAAGCTCGGGGCGCTCGGCTGGCAACCCGAGTGGCGCTTCGCCGATGGCCTCGATGCCACCGTCCAGTGGTATGTGGACCACCCGCACTGGTGGCGGCCGATCAAATCAGGCGAACACCACCGGGCCTACTACGCCCGCAACTACGCCGACCGGTCCTCGTTCGCGCGCTAACCTTAGCGCATGCCAGTTACCGCGGTCGTCGGTGGCCATTGGGGCGACGAAGGTAAAGGTAAGGTCATCAACCTGCTGTCGCGGGACGCGGACCTGGTCATCCGTGGACACGGCGGCGCCAATGCTGGTCACACGGTGGTCAACGAGCAGGGCCGTTTCGCGGTCCACCTGATCCCGGCCGGCATTTTCAACCCACGCGCGACTTGCATCATCGGTCCCGGCGTGGCCGTCCACCCGGGCCTGCTGGTGGCCGAGCTGGACGAGCTCGGCGCACGCGAGATCGATACCAGCGGACTGCGGGTGAGCACCGCTGCGCACCTGGTCATGCCCTACCACCAGAGCCTCGACCGCGCCGAAGACGCCGCGCGCGAAGAGCGGCG
Source organism: Chloroflexota bacterium (assembly GCA_005883405.1). Classification (GTDB taxonomy): domain Bacteria; phylum Chloroflexota; class UBA6077; order UBA6077; family CF-72; genus CF-72. Next base: position 5,446 of record VBGG01000374.1, read on the forward strand.
CCTCGGCACGACTGGCCGCGGCATCGGGCCGACGTATGTCGACAAGGCCAGGCGCATCGGGCTGCGCGTCGGCGATCTGCTCAACCCGTCGAGTTTCCGCGGCAAGCTCCGCTTCGTGCTTGATCGCAAGTACCACGAGCTGGCCGCGGTCGGCGTGGCGAAACCCGATCCCGAGGCAATGGCCGACGAATACCTGACCTTCGCGGAACGCCTCAGGCCGTTCATCACCGAAACCCAGCCGCTGGTCGACGAGGCGGTAGCGCGAGGTCGCCAGGTCGTGCTCGAAGGCGCCCACGCGACACTGCTGGACCTCGACCACGGCACGTATCCCTACGTGACCAGCAGCCACTGCACGGTGGCCGGCCTGTTGCAGGGCTCGGGCATCGGGCCACGGCGGCTGACTCGCGCGATCGGTGTCTACAAGGCGTACTGCAGCCGCGTCGGCGAAGGCCCATTCCCGACCGAGCTCTTCGACGACACCGCCGACCGCATTCGCGAGATCGGGCATGAGTACGGCACCACCACTGGCCGGCCGCGCCGCTGTGGCTGGTTCGACGCTGTGGCCGGGCGCCACACATCGCGTGTCAACGCGTTCGATGGCATCGCCCTCACGCGTCTGGACTTGCTGACCGGCTTCCCCGAGCTCCAGGTGTGCACCGCGTATGAGCTCGACGGTCAGCGGATTGACTACTTCCCGAGCCAGGTCGAAAGCCTGGAACGTTGCCGGCCGATCTACGAGACTTTCGAGGGCTGGGAAGAGCCGTTGATGCGTGCGCGCGGATGGGCCGACCTGCCCGCCAACGCGCAGGCCTACGTCCGCCGTCTCGAGGTGCTGCTCGAAGCGCCCGTGCAGCTCATCGGCGTAGGCGAGGCGCGCGAAGAAATCGTGCAGCTGTAACGAGCAGTCAGCTTTCAGCTTTCAGGCGTCAGCCATCAGCCGCCTCCCCGAGAGAGACAGACATGCGATCCTTCATCGTGGTTTTGTTGGCCCGTTCCTCCGTCGCCGCCGACGCGCGCTCGACATCGACTGCTGACTGCTGACAGCTGATGCCTACCGTGCAAACCGGCTCGGTCCTCGAGCGCACCGTTCTCAAGGAAGGCGAGATCTTCCTGGTCGCCGACAGGGCTGGCGACGTCAAGACGCTGAACGTCGAAGGTCACGGGCTCTATTACCGTGACACACGGCATCTGAGCCTGTTCGAGATGGACATCCCGGGCACGCGGCTGACCCTGCTGTCGGCAGCAGGCGAGCTCAACTTCATGAGCAACTTGCAGTTCGCCAACGACACCCTGCTCGGTTCGAGCGGCGAGGTCGTGGCCGAGCCGCGCACCATCAGCATTCGCCGCAATCGGTTTCTGTACAACGACGGG
>VBGG01000371.1 GCA_005883405.1 Chloroflexota bacterium
TCGGTCAATTCCACATTCGATCACGGCTGCACCTGCATCCAGCCGCTCGCGCCAGAAGCTCTCGACCTTCTCGAGGATTTCCGGCGACTGATCGACCGCCGACACCAGGCTCTTGAGCATGGCCTTGCCGTGCGGTGACGACAGCTTGGCGAAGACATCCTCCGCAAAGACGCGCAAGTCCGCACGGAGCGACCCGGTGACCGAGATCGGCGAATGCCGGTCCCCGCGGCTGTCAAGCGCATCTACGACCAGGGCATCGCGTGTAGGCCAGCGCCGGTACACAGTGGTCTTGTGGACACCCGACCTGCGGGCGACGGCCTCCATGTTGAAGCCGTCGTAGCCCTTCTCGCCCAGCTCGTCAAACGCGGCGTGCAGAACGGCTGCGCGCACCCGGGCGCTCCTGCCGCCAGGTCTCGGCTTCCGTTCTGCCGGCGTCTGGGAACTCACCTGCACATATTATCGCAACTGGGGTTGCATTTACCAAAGAGATCGAGTACTGTGTCGCTAACGCTACTCAGGTTGCGTTTGAAGGGGCCGTGATGCAACACTTGACGTCGCTTGGAACTTCCGTTACCGCCGTGCCACGCAATCCCGCGCGCCGCTGGCGGACTCGTATAGGCCAGATCGGCCGCGGCCTCATCGTCGCCTTGGGGCTGCTCGTGGTCCTCGGCGGCGTAGGCGCCGTATACGAGTCAGTGGCCGAAGCCGCCGATGTGCGGGCTTTTCCGCCGCCCGGTGGAATGATCGACGTGGGCGGCTATCGCCTGCACCTCAATTGCGTTGGCGCGGGCTCTCCCACTGTCGTTATCGAAGCCGGATGGGGCGATTCGTCCGGGTCATGGAGCAGCTGGGTGCAGCCGGGAGTGGCCCGGACGACGCGGGTGTGCACCTACGACCGTGCGGGTATGGGCTATAGCGATTCCGGCCCGCTCCCGCGCACGGCCGACCGCTTTGCTCGAGAACTGCACACTTTGCTGCTTCGCGCCGACGTTCCTGGTCCCTACGTGCTCGTAGGGCACTCGCTGGGCGGCTTACCAGCGCGTGTCTTCACGAACCAGTACCCAACGGACGTCGTCGGGGTGGTGCTGATCGATTCGATGAGCCCGAGCAGCGCCAAGTCATCCGCCTCAGGCACCCCGGCCCAATCGGACGCACCGTCCATCATCGACTGGCTACTCACGCTGCCGGCGCGAACTGGCGTGCTGCGCCTGTTGGCCGGGCCGCTCCAGCTGAACGCAGGCTTATCGCCAGAAGTGGCGAACGCCTACACGGCAGTCTCCGTCACGCCACGTGCCCTGCAGGCGGGGATCGACGAAGGCAAGGGGATGCCCGACAGCCTGACAGAGGCTGGTGCCGTCAAGAGTTTCGGTGCGCTACCGCTCATCGTGCTGTCGCGTGGAGTGATACCAGGCCAGGATCAGGAGTGGCAGAGGATGCAAACCGAGCTCCTCGAATTGTCATCCAACAGCCAGCAGTTGTTCGCGGACAAGAGCGGACACAGCATCCAGTTCGACCAACCGGAGGCCGCGGTCGGTGCCATTGAAAAAATGGTCGAGCAGACTCGCGCGCAGGCATTCGCGGCCGCACGATGACATCAACACAGCGT
>VBGG01000028.1:0-5813 GCA_005883405.1 Chloroflexota bacterium
ATCACGGCTAGGTACTGGGCAACGACAGCGCCCCGCCCGTCCGCGGGAGTCTCGAGGGCGGGCAGGTCGGCTGCCGTGGCAGAGGGCACTCCGCTCCCGACAGCCATTGCCTCGGCCGTGTGGCCGTTGGTGCTCAGCGCGACCGCGACGGGGAAGGACTTCGTGGGCGCCCAGGATACGGGTTTCGGGCTCCGTCGGCGATAGAGATGATCCAGATCGAGCGGAACATGATGCGCGGCCAGCTGCCCGGCCAGATGGTTGAGCTGGGTCACGCCGGAGCGGCGAGGCAGATTCGAAGCGAGAGCGGCAAACGTTTTGCCCCGCAGGATATCTTCCACGAACGCGGTCAGATTGCCGCGCGGCCCCGATTCCACGAACAGCCGCACCCCGTCGGCGTGCATGTTGTCGATCAGCCGCGTGAACTCGACCGCGGTGGCATAGTGCTCCACCGCCTGAAGACGAATGGCTGCGGGTTCGGGCGGAAAGAGCCGTCCCGTCGAGCAGGAATAGATGGCGGTGTGGGCGGGACGGAACGCGATCGTCCTGAACAGCTCGTGCAGGGCACCGAGGTAAGGCTCGAACAGCGGGGTGTGATAGGGCCGGTCGAAGGGCAGGCGCTCGCAGAGAATTCGCCGCGCCTGCAGGTCCGCCTCGACGGCGGCCATCTGCGTGGCCGGTCCCACCACCACGCTTTGATGTGGGCAGTTGTCCATGGCCAGGAAGACGCCCCGCCCTGGCGAGTCGCCGATGATCTTGCCGACGAGGTCCTTGCCGGCGCCGACAGCCAGCAGAACGGCGCCGGGCATCTCCCCGCCCGTCTCCTTGGAGAGCAGAGTCTTGATGCTGGCGACGATTTGTTCCAGGACGAGCGCCGTTCCGTCGATGCAGCCGGCGGCGGCCAGGGCGGCCATCTCGCCAATGCTGTGTCCCGCCACTGCGGCCGGCTTGAGCCCCAGTCGCGACAGCAAGCGGAACATGGCCCAGTCCGCCAGCAAGACGCTGAGCATGGCGTTGTCCAGCTGGCGCAGCGCCCGCTCGGCCTCCATTATCTCGTCGGGGGAAGCGTCATCGGCAACCAGGAACACGCGGCTGAAGGCGTGGCGGTGGCGCTGCGATGCTCGATCCGCGAGGCGGTCGGCATCGTCGAAGGATTGTTTGACTTCGGGGAAGTGCGGGTAGAGGTCGGCCAGCATGTTCAGGTATTGCGCACCTTCGCCCGGGAAGAGAATGGCCAGGCGGCCATCCGGATACAGGGGGCGATCGAAGTAATAGATGCCGAGGGTGTCCTTGATCTGCGCGCGCGCGGGGTCGGCGAGGCGTTGGGCCGCCGCGGTCAGCCGCTCCTGCAATTCCGCCACTGACCCGGCGACGAGAGCCAGGCGACTGCCGCCAGGCGTCAGCTCGGCGTTGAGGCTGTAGGCGAGGTCTTTCAGAACTACGTCGGCAGTGGCGCCAAGAAAGCTGTGGAGCGTGTGAGCGCGGCGGACGAGGTCGTGGCGGTCCGCGCCGCGCAGGACGAACAGCTCCGCGTCCCAAACATCGAGGGAGGATGCGGGAGAACGGGGCGACGAAGCCGGGCAGGGTTCCGGCCCCTTCAGGCCTTCGCGGGGGTTCGCCATAGGTTCCTGGGCCACCCTCGCTCGCCTTCCTATGGCCTCACGGTGGCGAGCTCGGCAGCCGGCGTCGTCCGAGCTTGCTGGGCCGCGTGCACCGTCCCTCCGGCGATGATGATCTCGGTCTCACCCTTCTTGCCGAACTGCAGCTCGTCGACCAGGAGCGCCGGACCTTGCTCGGGCGAGATCAACGTGAGACCGCGCTGGGTCAGATGCTTCTCCAGCTCGGCGACCATGCCGATGCCGGACCACGGTCCCCAGGCCACGGAGAACACGCGGCCCGGCCAGCGGCGATCCAGCTGCAGGGCCAGCTTGCTCAGCATCTCGTTGGCCGCCGCGTAGTCCGACTGGCCCTTGTTACCGTAGCGACTGGCGATGGAGGCGAAGAACACGCAGAACTTCAGGCGCTCGGGCTTCAAATGTTCGCTCAGGTGCACCGCGCTGGTTGTCTTGGTGCCGAACACGCGATCGAAAGACTCGGGCGTCTTGTCCTTGACGAGCTTGTCCTCGATGACGCCGGCGCCGTGGATGACCCCGTCGATGCCGCCGAGGCGCTGCTCGACGTCCTCGAGCACGCGCGTGATCGCCGCACGGTCTCGCACGTCCGCCTGATAGTAGTGAACGCGGCCGCCGGCTCCAGCGATGCGCTCCAGATTCGCGCGGATCTCCCGGTCTTGCCTCAAGCGTTGATACGCCGCTTCCACGGCGGCGGGGGCGAGCGGCTGGCCTTGCTGCTGCAGGCGCTCGATGAGGTGCTCTTTGATCTCCGCTGCCGTCGTCAGGGATACCGTGTCCGACGTCTCCGCGTCATCGGGACGCGGAGATCGGCCGACGATGACCAGGTTCGGCTGGTAGCGCTTGGCCAGCTCCAGGGCCACGGCGGCCGTGATGCCGCGCGCGCCCCCGGTGATCAGGACAGTCGAGGCACTGTTCAGAATGGGCGCGGCGCCGGCATCAGGCTGGATCGGCGCGGCCACCGGCTCCCAGGTGACACGTCTCGCGCCGAGGTAGCCGACTTCCGTCGGCCCGCCTGCCCCGCCCAGCTCACCCAGCAAGCGCTCGACCAGCTCCGTCTCCGGCCTGCGGGGATCGAGATCGACGACGCGAACGAGGACCTCGGGCCACTCGAAGGCCAGGCACTTGACGAAGCCCACGATGCCGCCATGACCGGCGAAGTAGCCCTCGGGAAGCGGCTGCTCGGCGAAGCCCAGGCCGCCGCCGAGGCCGGTCGCGGCGAGCAAGAGCGCGCCGCCCTCGCCCCCCGTCTGGCGCAAGTCCTCACCCAGAGCGCGGGCCAACAGATAGAGCGATCTCACCTCGCGTCGCATGCGATCCACCGGCACTTCGTCGCGGGGCGGCGTGGCCAGCGGCAGCAGATGCACCAGACCGGCAATGGCCCCGTGGTGCTGGCGGATGCCCTTCAGCAGCACGTCGACCGCCCCGGCATCGGTCAAGTCCGCGTGGGCCAGGTCCGCACGCCCGTTGTCGGCGCCGGCTTCGTGGCGGATGACCATCGTCTGCTGGCCGAAATCCGCCAAGCGGCTTGCCATCTCTGCCGCGATGCCGCGGCCGTCGTCGGTGAACAGGACGACTCCGCGTGGCAGGCGCAGGGTCGGGCGGGAAGGCAGCGGCGCGTCCGCCAGCCTGACCAGCGCCCGTTGCACCTCGAGCTGGGCGGACGGCATGATGGGGCCGTCAGCGGGCGGGGGCTGGGCCTCGTTGTGTGAGGCGAGGGCGCTGTCGAGATAGTCAAGAATGCCGCGCAGGCTCTTCAGGCCCGTGAGCTTTTCCATCTCGAGGCTCGAGGTAGCGTGGCTCTCGCCGCCGTCCATGGACTCGGCGAGGCTGCCCAGGATCTCGACCCGCTTGATGGAGTCGATCCCCAGGTCTGCCTCCAGATCTTGATCGAGACCCAGCATCTCCTTGGGATAGCCGGTCCGCTTGCTGACCAGATCCAGGAGCTGGCTGGTAATCCAGACGCGATCCATCTTGACGGGCACGGGGTCCTGTTGCGGCCCGGCGGGAGCAGAAGCGGCGGCGGGCTCAACTGCTTCCGGTATCGCCGCCGCGGCCGCCGCAGGCCTCGGCAGCGCCGCCGGGGCCGCCCCCGCGCCCTGCAGGTAGCTGGTCATCACGCTCTTCTGCGTCTCCAGGAACTTGGCCATCAACTCCTGGTATCGGAGCATCACCTGCGTGGCCTCGTCGACGGGCGCGAGGGGATTGGAGGTACGAGGGGCGGGGGCGGCGGCGCCACCGGACGCGGACACGGAGAACCCCACGGCTCGCTCGGGATCGGCGGGGGGCTTCGGGCTCGCGGTTGGTCGAGACGACGATGGTGCCGAGGTCTCGGCAACGACGGAGCACCGCTGGCCGAGCAAGATCGGCTCGGGCGCATTCAGCGGCCGATTCCGGACGCTGTTGATGATCCACGTGCTCGGCGCAAGCTTGGGCCGGCCGGTCTCCTGGGCCAAGCTCGTCAGGTCGAGCTGACGGAGGCCTCGCCCTGCATAGAGGCGCTCCAGCTCGACGGGCGAGCCGGAGACGATGAAGCGGCCGAGCAGATGCTGAAGCTGGAGCAGACCCGGGCGGCCTTTCAGATCGGAGGCGACCGCGACGTGTGGCCGATCGGCAAGGATCTGGCCGACGAGTCCGGTCAGCACCCCTTGGGGCCCGACCTCGACAAAGATCCTTGCCCCCGCCTCGTACATGGCGAGGATTTCCTCGTGGAAGCGGACCGGTGAGACGAGATGCTCGGCGAGCAGCGCCGCGATGGCGGACGGCTCGTGCGGATAGGGCGCGGCCGTAGTGTTCGAGAACACAGGGCAGCGGGGCGCCGAAAAGCGGACCTCGGCCAGTACTCGCGCCAGCGGATCGCGCGCGGGTGCCACCTGTGGCGAGTGAAAGCCGCGAGAGACGGCGATCTTCTGCCCGCGTACCCCTTGCGCCTTGGCCCTGGCCAGGGCCGCTTCCACCGCGGCCTCCGTTCCTGAGATCACGTTCTGGCTGGGCGCGTTCATGTTGGCCAAGGTGGCGCCGTCCACGCCGGCGATGAGCGCTTCCACGACCTCGACTGAGGCATCGAAGGCGGCCATGGTGCCGGGCGTCCGGGAGCTGGCTTCCACGATCAGCTTGCCCCGCTGGTAGGACAGGAGCGGCAGATCGTGCTCCGTGAGCGCGCCTGCCGCGCACAGGGCAACGTAGTCTCCATAGCTGTGCCCGGCCATGAAGTCCGCCTTCAGCCCCAGCCGCGTCAACAAGTGAAACATGCCGAGATCGGCGGCGCCGACGGCGGGCTGGGCCACCTCCGTCCGCGTCAGCGCCTGTCGCAGCGCATGCTCTTTTTCCGGCGAGAATGCCGTGGGCGGGGAGACGTAGCCGCCGAGCGGCCTTTCCAGCTGGCCCGCCAGGCGGCCCTCTGCCCGGTCGAAGGCCTCGCGGACCTCGGCGAAGGTCATGGCGAGCTGGCCAAGCATGTTGGGATACTGCGAGCCCTGGCCGGGGAAGAGGAACGCGACCTTGCCGTTATCGTCCGGCGGGTTTTCGGCGTAGTAGATGCCGCGCGGGTCGTGAAGCCGCGCCGTGGACGATCGCATCGAGTCCAGGGCGATGCCGAGCTTGTCTTCGAGATCTTCCACCGATGTAGCGACGATGGCCAGGGTCGGCTGCGAGGGTTCCGACCGATTGGCTTTCCACAGCGACAGGGCCAGATCGGCAAGGAGGGGGCGAGCGCCCTCCACCAGCGCTCGATGACACTGCTCCAGCGCCGCCCGGAGGGCCTCGGTGGTTGGCCGACGCCAGACCAGAAGCTCCGCCGGCCAGTGAGTCAGTGCCGGCGGCTGCTCGGCGGCGAACTCGTTCGCGTACTCTTCCAGCGCGAGGTGAAAGTTGGTGCCGCCGAATCCGAAGGCGCTCACCCCCGCGCATCGCGGCTGGTCGCTCCCGTGAATCCACGGCCGGGCTTCACCGTTCAGGTAGAGGGGGCCGTTGTCGAAATTGCCCTTGGGATTCGGCTTGTCGACGAGCGTGGGCGGCAGCACCTTGCGGTGCAGGGCCAGCGCTGTCTTGACGAGGCCCGCGATGCCGGCAGCACACTTGCTGTGGCCGATCATCGACTTGACCGAGCCGATGGCGCACGACTGCGGCTCCGCCCCGGCTTCGCGGAACACCTGGCCCAGCGCCTGCGCCTCCGTTCGATCGCCG
>VBGG01000028.1:5958-6537 GCA_005883405.1 Chloroflexota bacterium
CCGACGCGCGCCGGGGAGAAGCCGGCCTTGGCGTAGGCGCGACGAAGAGCGCGGAGCTGGCCCTCCGCGCGCGGCGCCGTGAGTCCTTTGTCGCGACCGTCGCTGGAGGCGCCCATGCCGCGGATCACTGCGTAGATCCGGTCGCCGTCGCGCTCGGCGTCGGCCAGACGCTTCAGGATGATCGCGGCCACTCCTTCGCTCAGCACGATGCCGTCGGCGGAGGAGTCGAACGGCTGGCATTGCCCGCGCGGGGACAGCGCGTGCGTCTTGCTGAAGGCGACGTAGGCGTACGGGGTCTGCACGACGTCGGCGCCCATGGCCACCGCCACGTCGCTAGTTCTTGTCTCCAGCTCGCGAATACACGCCTGCACGGAGGCCAGGGACGACCCGCAGGCCGCGTCGATCGCGTAGTTGGCGCCGCCGAAGTTGAAGCGGTTGGCCACCCGCCCCACCGCCACATTGGAGAGAATGCCGGGGAAGGTATCCTCCGTCCACGACGGCAGCAACTTCTCAATCTTCTTCAGGACCTCCTCGCCGGTGATGCCCAGTCCGTCCACCGCGTCGAGCAGGGGCAGGCAC
>VBGG01000078.1:0-3669 GCA_005883405.1 Chloroflexota bacterium
ACCCCACGAGGGTTTCGAGCAACACCCTGGTCCTCGCGGCCCCGGATCGGAACGTCACTCCGGCACCCACCATGGCCGCTCTGTCGCGCGAGCCGAGGGTCCCGGCGACGCCGGCGACCACCAGAGCGCGGCGCTTCGCGGACCCCACGGTGAGCGACAGCGACAAGTTCGATGCCGATCCCCAGACGAAGGTGGATGGCTCCAAGGGCGCATCCTGCGCGTGGACGAGTCGTAACACAGCGGACAGTAAGGCCGCGGGACACGTGAGTCGCCTCACGACGGCGTCGAGAGGTCGAGCACGCCGGCACTGCCAGGAGCGTCCAGCTCGCGGTCGCGCGGCCCGAGGGGACCACCCCGGCGCGCCTTGGCGCTCCACTCCTCGATCTCCATGGCGATCACATTCGTGGCATCGAGGTGTACGGGTGGGGCCGCGTCGTAGTCCCGGCCTGCCGTACGCCCTGGGAAGTAGCGCGCGATCATGGCCTCGAGCGCGACCGTGGCCGCGTGGCGATCGAGCGGCGGTGCGGCGTGGGCGAAGCACAGCACGCTGCGGTAGTTCAGCGAGTGATACAGCGCGGTGCGGGAGAAGACTAACCCGTCCACCAGCGTCACCGCGATCGCGGCAGGGCCGCCGCTCGCCAGGTGGCGCAGCAAGCGGCTGGCGTGACCGCCGTGCAGGTAGAGGGTGCTCGGCGTGGCCGGGTCGTAGTGATACGCCATCGGGATCACGTACGGCTGCCCGCGCTCGACGAACCCCACGTGCGCCACGAGTCCGGCGGCGAGGATCGCCGGTGCCTCTTCGGGCACCGCTCTTTCCGCGTGACGCTGCAGCAGGGCGCGCGCCGGTGTCGTGATCGGAGGGGCCCGACTTCCCCACGACGCGGTCGCGTGATCCATGAAGCTCACGTAGACCTCAGGTCCCACCGGCTCCGCCGTGGTCACCAACCACCGGCCCAGCGTCTTGACGGTTCGAACAATCCGCCGCCCGAGGAATCGGAGCGTTGAGGACATGGCGGTTCTAAGAGTGGCCTGGACAGGGGGCGCCATACCCCGTTATCTATCTGCTGTAATGGCTTCATCACAAGGGACATTTTCGTCAGACTGATAGAGCCACTTTATGGCGAAGCGCCCGGCCGGCATCCCGGTCACCCTGCCCCTCGATGCGCGCTCCGGCGCGACGCTGCAACGCCAGGTGTACGACGGCTTGCGCGCCGCGATCCTCGCGGGCCGGTTGCGGCCTGGGACCCGACTGCCCTCGACTCGCTCGCTTGCCGCCGACCTCGCCGTCGCGCGTAACACCGTGACCGCGGCGTTCGGCCAGCTGGTCGCCGAGGGCTACGCGGAGGCCCGGGTCGGGGCAGGGACGGTGGTGGCGCGTGCGCTCCCGGATGACTTGACGAAAGTGGCCGCGCGCCTGGCGCTCGACAACGGCGGAACACCGGTGCGCAACCGCCCGCGGATCTCGCGGCGCGGCCGCTCCCTCTCGGCGGCGCGCGCCTGCTGCGACCTCCCCACGCTGCGACCGTTTCAGCCGGGATGGCCGGCGCTCGATCAGGTCCCGCTGGACCTGTGGTGGCGCCTCGCCATGCGCGTGGGGCGGCGTCTGGGGCGTGAGCTGCTGGGCCATGGCGATCCTGCCGGGTATCCACCCCTGCGCAAGGCGATCGCGGAGTACGTCGCGGTGTCGCGGGGAGTGCGGTGTGCCGACGTGCAGATCGTCGTGACCTCGGGCTCTCAGCAGGCGTTGTACGTTGCGGCGCAGGTGTTGCTCGACCCGGACGACGTGGCGTGGGTGGAGGATCCCGCCTATCCGGGAACGGTGAACGCGCTACGGGCCGCCGGGGCGCGGCTGGTGCCGATCCCCGTGGACGCCGAAGGCATCGATGTCCGGTTCGCTGAAGCGAGGCGGCCCGCGCCCCGCGTCGTAGCGGTCACGCCATCGCACCAGTACCCGCTGGGCGTCACGATGACCTTGGCCCGGCGCCTCGAGCTGCTGCGCCTCGCTCGTCGCGCCCGCGCGTGGGTGCTCGAGGACGACTACGACAGTGAGTTTCGCTACTCCAGCCGACCGATCCCCGCGCTACAGGGACTGGACCAGGACGGCCGGGTGATCTACCTCGGCACCTTCAGCAAAACACTCTTCCCCGCGCTGCGGCTGGGGTACGCCGTCGTGCCCGCCGACCTCGTGCGCCCGTTCACGGCGGCGCGGTCGGTGCTGGACGTGCACAGCCCGGTGCTCGAGCAGGCGGTGTTGGCGGAGTTCATCACGGCGGGCTACTTCGAGCGCCACCTGCGGCGCATGCGCACCCTGTATGCCGAGCGCCAGCAGGTGCTGCTCGAGGAGGCTCGGCGGCACCTGGCGGGGCTGCTGGAGCTCGCGCCCAGCGGGGCGGGCCTGCAGTGCGTCGGCTGGCTCGCGCCGGGCCTGGACGACCGGACCGCGGCGCGAGCAGCTGCGGCCCACGACGTCGACGTCACGCCAGTGTCACGGTTCGCCCTGCGACGTCTCTCCCGCCCGGGCGTGCTCCTGAGCTTCGGCGCGTTCGAGCCACGCCAGATCCGTGCGGGTGTGCAGCGATTGGCGGACGCGCTCAGGGACCTACGCAACGGCCGCTTCGCCGACGAGGTGACGGCTGGACGCGGGCCAGAACCGACGCCGCATCGGAAGGCCGCCAGCGCCTAGCGCCGAAGCTCGACAAAGGTTCAAGATGGCAATGGCAGAGCCTTCCGTCAGGGCCGCTCCTTGAGGCGCGTAGGATAGGCCTGTACCGTCTTCGATGCTCGTCCGATGGCAGTCTCTCCCGGCCATTTTTCGAATCAGGGCGGCCTACGCCTCAAACGCTATCGCGCCTCATCTCGTTCGCGGGGACGAAGCCGAGCTTCTCGTACAGCGGACGACCCTCCGCCGACGCGTGGAGAGAAATCCGGTGAACGCCTCGTGTAGTCGCCCACGCGATGAGCGCGCGCATGAGAGACTCGGCCACGCCCTGACGACGACACTGTGACTCCGTGAAGACGTTGAGCACGTATCCCTCAGGGCCGCTGGGGAGGTGTTGCCCAGTGCGGTCCGGACGTGGCGCGAGCTCGCGCAGCTGGATCCCGACCCCGCCGATGACTTCGTTCGGACCGGGCGCCGATTCATACAGCCACCCGATGTAACGCTCGGCGGAGATCGCCTCGACGAAGTACGCGCGAGAAGCCTCGAACAGGCGGCCGGAGACGCCGGGGGTCACCTGGCCCATCTCCCGGAACATCTCTACACGGTGACGGGCGAGAACTGCGGCATCGGCGACCGTGGCACGACGGATAACGCTCATGTGACACTCACTCGGCGAAACTGTGTTCCGCCGCCGGAAAAGATCCATCGCGCACCTCGGCCGCGTATTGCCGAACGGCACTCCGCACCTCGTCGCTCAGTGTGGCGTAGCGCTTCACGAACCTCGCCTGGAAGGACTCGGTCAACCCGAGCAGGTCGTGCAACACGAGTACCTGCCCGTCGCATCCGGGCCCAGCGCCGATACCGATGACGGGGATCTCGAGCTGCTTCGCGATTCTCGTGGCGAGCGGCGCGGGAACAAGCTCTAGGACGAGCGCCAACGCCCCGGCCTTTTGCAAGCACTGGGCGTCCGCTTCCAGCCGCCGAGCGGCGGCCTCGTCGCGGCCCTGTAC
>VBGG01000078.1:3789-7728 GCA_005883405.1 Chloroflexota bacterium
GCGGACGGGACGGAAACGTGGTAGGAGAGAAACGGCAGGTCGCACACCACGAGGGCCCGGCGCACGCCGCGGCACACGGCCGTCGCGTGATAGATCATCTGATCGAGGGTGGCGGCGAGCGTCGAGCCCGCGCCGCACAACACCTCGGCGACGCTATCGCCGACAAGAAGCAAGTCCACGCCGCACTCGTCGAGGAGCTTGGCGAACAGCGTGTCGTAGCACGTCGTCATGACGATCCGCTGACGTTCCGCTTTCATTCGATGCAGATCGGTGACCCTGACCGGTCTGGTTGCTGCCGTTTGGGGAAGTGCCGTCATACGTCCACCTCGCGCTCTGATGCCGTCACTGTCGCTGCTTTAAGCCAGCGAGGTATCTCTGGATTTCGCGTCGATGCTCATCCGATCGCAGCCGCTCGCTGATGTCCTGGAACATCCTCGTGATCGCCGCTTCGGTGTTCGTTTCGATCAGGTCGCGACTCAAACGCTTCGTCGCGAACAGGGCTTGCCTCGGTCTCGATGCCAGGCGTTCCGCCAGCTGCATGGCCCGCTCCACCAAAGACTCTGCGGGGTGCACGCGATTGACGAGTCCGATCCTCTGAGCATCGTCGGCGGCGATCGGCTCCCCCGTTAAGGCCAGCTCCTTGGCACGGCCCAAGCCGATGACCTTGTAGACGGGGTAGAGGATCTGCGTGATCCCCAACGACACCTCGGTCTGGGCGAAGGTGGCCGCCGGCGAGCAGAGGCGCAGGTCACACGCCGCCGCAATGTCGAAGCCGCCCGCGATCGCCGGGCCGTTGATCGCCGCGATCACGGGCTGCGGCAATTCATAGATCTGCTGGAACAGAGCGAAGAACGACCGCAGGTAAGCGACCTTCTGCTCCGCCCCGAGGCTCGCCAGATGGGTCAGGTCTAAACCGGAGCAGAACGTATTTCCCGCACCGGTCAGGACCACGACGCCGAGCGACGCGTCGCTTCCTGCCTGGTTCAACGTACTCGCCAACGCCTGGATCAAGTCCGGATGCAGCGCGTTCCGCTTTTCCGCGCGATCGAGGGTGCACAGCAGAACCGCATCGCGGCGATCGGTTCGGAGCATCGGTCAGCCCGCTTCCGTCGGTCGAGGGCCGGACAGCTCGGCGTCCCAGAGCAGCTCGCTGCTCGAGAAACGCCGACGTCCGGCCCGGAACTCGACCACGCACGCGGGGGCCCACTTCCACTGCTGGTGGACCACGCCGGCCGGCTCCGTGGAGAAGGCTATTGTACCGCGGGTGCCCTGGACCTCTGTGTGGCGTAGAGCGTGGCACACGGCGGCGGGATCGACGCTGCCTGCGGCTCGAGCGCCGGCCTCCAGTACCACAATGGCGTCGTATCCCTCGAGAGCTACAAAACTCGGCTCACGACCATATTCCGTCTCGAAGTCCCGCGCAGCGCTTTCACCGCGGGCCGTGAGCCTACCGGGCCGTTCATAGGCGAGGAACGGAATTCCGCTCGCGTCCGCTCCGGCTGCGTCCCACCAGTCGTGAAAGATTGTACGTCCGGCGGGGTCTCCCAGGATCAACGAAGGCGAATTATTCAGACGACGGTTACGTACCTCGTGCGCAATTGAACGGAGATCCTCCAGGCGGCTCACCAGCAAGAGGAGCATGTGAGGCGTTGGAACCCCCGCGATCGATGCCTGCATCCCGTCGATTGCTCCGACGATTCCATTCTCCGAATCAATCCGCAGGCGGGTGAAGGGTATGCCGGACTCGAGCAGCCGCGACTCGATGACCGCTGCACCGGCCTCCCAATAAATGCTGTGCTCCATGACCGCAAAGACGTGGCTCATGCCCGTGGCCGCGAGGTACGACGCGTAGGCTCGCCAGCCGTACGACTGCGGCGGAGCAATGCGAAATACACGGCTCAAGCGACGAGCAGTGATCGCGTCCAGAGTTGCCGAGGCGCAGACAAATGGCAGCCTGAGACGATCAACCTCGGCCACAACCGCATTGGCAACCATACTGTGATACTCGCCTGCTAGCACATCCACGCCGTGACGTGCGAGCCTGTCGACGGCATCTAGGCCTGCTGCTGGCAAGCCTTTGGTGTCTTCGAAGACGAGGTCCAGCATGCTCCGTCCGACGCCGCCCGCATTGTTGATTTGGCGAACGGCCAATTGCATGCCATCGAGGAGGTCTCGACCTGCCGAGGGGATACCAGGCGGTGACAACGGCCCCAGGCCCCCGATGCGAAGAGTGCTGCAAAATCGTCTCACAAACGAGCGTGGTTACTCTCCCCTGGACGGATACAGCGTCAGGTCGCTCTGTCACAAGAGCCATTCACCAACGCATCTGAGGCTCCACTTCAGAAGCATCCTAGTTAGTGGGTCTAACCGGTTCGTCAAAATGGCTCTTGCAGTAGGCCACGACGGAATGCAACCTCCGGATCAATAGACACTAACTCGCCCCCTTCCGTAGACCCGCCGGAGGCCTCCCGTGGCACAGTGCGTACTGCGCCGATTTGATACGCCTGATGAGACCCGCAGTTTCGAGCGCGGCCACTTGGACCTCATTCGGATTGCGGGCACTACGCTCGGCCGTGCCCGGTACGAGCCCGGCTGGAAGTGGTCCGAGCACGTGGCTCCTGTCGTGGGGACGCGTAGTTGCCAAGTCGCCCACCTTGGACTAGTGCTCGAGGGGCGCGCGATGGTTCGAATGGATGATGGCGAAGAGATCGAGCTGAAGCCTGGCGACATCTTCCAGATCGCGCCGGGGCACGACAGCTGGGTCCTGGGCGACCGACCCTACGTCTCGATTCACTTGATGGGCGCCGAGCAGTATGCGACCTAGCGCACGGGGCCAATCGCCGTGCCGACCTACTTCGCGGTGCGGCGCGTCCGCGGGCCAGCCTGGATTGCCACCGCCCCGATGCGGGACCAAGCGCTCTGGGCCGAGCACGCGGCCTTCATGAACACGCTCGCCGCAGAGGGCTTCGTCCTCCTGGGCGGTCCCTTGGGCACTGGGGAAGAAGTGCTCCTGGTCATCGACGCAGCGAGTGAGGACATCATCCGGGCCCGCCTGGCTGCGGACCCTTGGACCGACACAAGGTTGCTGGTGATAAAGAGTGTCCAGCCTTGGACCGTTCTGCTCGAAGGCCGCGCCGGGCCGCAGGATCCCCACAAATGAAAATTGAAACGCTCGCCGTGCACGCGGGTGCCGAACCCGACCCCGTCACCGGCGCCGTCGCTCCGCCGATTCATCTGTCCACTACGTTCGAACACGGACCGGCGAATGAAGACCTGCACGGGTTCATCTACGTGCGGGACGAGAATCCCACCCAGGACCGACTCGAGGACGCTCTCAGCCTGCTCGAGGGGGGAGACGAAGCCCTTGTGTTCTCGTCCGGAATGGGGGCCTCCGCAGCGCTGCTGCAAGTGCTCGAGCCGAATTCGCACGTGATCTTCCCGGAGGATGTCTACGTTCACGTGCGGGTCATGCACCAACAGTACTTGCCGAAATGGGGGATCCAGGCCAGCGTCGTAGACACCCAATCGCCACAAGCCGTTGAGCGGGCGATCCGCCCAAACACGAAGCTCGTTTGGCTGGAGACGCCTTCGAATCCCAGGTTGCACATCACGGACATCGCGGCGGTGTCGCAACTCGCGCACGCGGCGGGCGCTCTCGTGGTCGTGGACAACACGTTTGCGACTGCCGTGTTTCAGCGGCCGCTGGAACTCGGCGCGGACGTGGTGCTGCACTCGATGACGAAATACTACGGTGGGCACAGCGACGTGCAGGGCGGGTGCCTGATCCTGAAACGGCGCACTCCGCTGTATGACAGCCTTTTTCATTTACGCATGACGCTCGGAGCCGTTTGCTCGCCGTTCAACGCGTGGCTGGTCCTGCGCGGCTTGCGGACGCTACCGTGCCGGATGGCGCGACACGCGGCGAATGCCCTGGCGGTC
>VBGG01000078.1:7775-8240 GCA_005883405.1 Chloroflexota bacterium
CAAGGGTGGGTGGGACGAAGCGGTCGCCGTGGCGTCGAAGGTCAAGCTGTTTCGGAACGCCACGAGTTTCGGCGGGTGCGAGAGCCTGATCGAGCACCGCGCCTCCGCTGAAGGCCCGGCGTCGCAGTCACCGAGAAATCTGCTACGGCTGAGCATCGGCCTCGAGCACGCGGATGACCTGATCGAGGACCTGCTTCAAGCCTTGGCCTGAAGGGAGCCCGAAGATGCCAATTCCGTATTATCACGTGGATGCATTCACGGGCGAGCTGTTTGCAGGCAATCCGGCTGGTGTGTGCATGCTTTCGGCGTTTCTCGCGGACAGCAGCATGCAGAGGATTGCGGGTGAGAACAGACACAGCACCACTGCCTTTGTCGTTCCTCGCGGTGATGGCAGTTTCGACTTGCGCTGGTTTACGCCTGAAGTGGAAATCGATCTCTGCGGACACGCGACCTTGGCGTCGGCCT
>VBGG01000376.1 GCA_005883405.1 Chloroflexota bacterium
CGATCGTGCTCCTGTATGTCCTGACGCTCTTCCGCGCCCAGCTGCCGATCGGCGACGCAGCGCTGCAGCTAACGACGCTCGTGCTCGGCGTCTTGGCCATCATCGCCTGGCGTGCCGCTGCACCCACACGCCCAAATCCCGCTCGACCGCCGCAGGCCGCCTCAACGCAACACAATGCTCGGGCGCTACCCACGTGAGCGTCGCTGCGCTCGAGCGCAACTCTCACGGGCTGAACCCTCTGGCGTAACGCCATCGCACGCCCGGCGACG
>VBGG01000377.1 GCA_005883405.1 Chloroflexota bacterium
CGTCAGCCTGAGCCGCTCGGGACGCGAGCCGACCTTCAGTTGAGGGCCAGGTCACTGACCCCATCGCCAATTCTTTACGGGTACGGCAAGTTGCCGTACACTGCTGCAGTACAGGGGGGTCAGCGATGGCCGTACCGTTTCCGCCCAGGCAGGAGCGTCTAGAGGCGCGCGTGACCCGTGAGCAGAAGGAGCTGCTGCAGCACGCTGCGTCGCTCGAGGGAACCACGTTGTCCGAATTCCTGGTCCGCAGCGCTCAACGCGCTGCCGAGCAATCGATCCGAGATCATGCTGTGCTTGACCTGACTGCTCGCGAAACGCAGTCGTTTGTCGAGGCGTTGCTCGACGCCCCAGCGCCCAACCCGGCGCTACGCGCGGCAGCCGAGCACTACAGGAAGGTAACGTTTTCGGCCTGACCGCTCGTGGATCCGATCATAGAGCCGCTCGGCGCGCAGCACGACCGAGCGGCCTTTTCGTGTGGTGTAGAGGCGCTCGACCGTTACCTGATACACCAGGCTAGCCAGGACGCGCGCAACCACGTTGCTGCGCCTTTTATCCTTCGCCAGCATGACTCGCGACGAGTGCTCGGCTACTACACCCTCTCGGCGTTCGCAGTTCAACTGACCGAATTATCTCTCGACGTTCGCAAACACCTGCCCCGCTACCCGCTGGTCCCCGCGGTACTGATTGGACGTCTAGCGGTCGCTGAACAGTTGGCTGGTCAGGGCTGGGGCAAAGTGCTCTTGATCGACGCACTCCGTCGCAGCCTGAGCCACGCAAGCCAGATCGCAGCCATGGCCGTCGTTGTGGACGCCAAAAACGATGCTTCGCGCGCCTTCTACGAGCGGTACGGATTCCAGCGCCTTGCCGACCACGATTACCGCCTATTCCTGCCGATGAAAACGATCGCCCAATTGTTCTGACTCGTATCGGCCAGCCGCGACCGTGACGCCCCAAGTTGTGCACTTCCTGGCTTGAACGCTCCTTCGGCATGCCCAATAAACCGCCACGGGTGTCGAACCCGTCTGCTCCTGTCCGACCCAAGCGCGACCTCCTGGCCAGGGGCACGCCCTCGGACGGCCCCAGTGTCCATGGCCAACGGTTGTCGGCGCTCCGGCAGTCCTGGTGACCAGCGCCGCGCCGCGTGTCGCGGGTTAATGTGGTCGCGTTGCTGTCCCTGCTCACATCAGCGCCAGGTAGATCACCAGCCGCTCTACATCGACAACGCTGGTGTCCGAGCCGATCTGATGGGGCCTGTCTGGAAGGCGGGCTGAGCCTGGATGCGTCGCTGGCCAAGGTGGTCGACCGAACGGACGGGCCGCTGGTGATCGAGATCCGAAGGACACTCCAGGAGATGGCGCTCGGGCCGGCCCCCGCTGGGCGGCGACTACATCGCCCTTCCACACTGCCGGCCGCCTGTTGTCAGCAGGACGCGCCAGCGAGCTCTACGACCACGCGGCCGTCTCGGCCGTCCAGGACGCGTTGCTCGGCGGCCGCGTTCCGGATTTCTACGACGCGTTTCGCAATCCCCGTTCGATGCCGTGTTGTTTGCGCCGCTGGCATTGCTGGACCTGCTGCCCGGCTTCGCCGTCTTCTCGAGTGCCGCCTGCCTGGCGCTGGCCCTGTGGCTGTTGCTCAGGGACGCGCTCTTGCTCGGCGACGCGCGCTTACTCGGCGACGCGCCGAGGCGCGTGAGCGATGGCGCGGCCTGGTGGTGCTGGTGCTGGCGTTCCCGCCCGTCTACTTCGGCCTGATCGATGGTGAGAACGCCATCATCTCGCTGCTGCTGTAGGCCCTGATCTACCGCGCCCTGGCCCAAAAAGGGATCGCGCCGCCGGCATCTGGTCCGCGCCGTGTCTGTTCAAGCCCCAGTTGTTCTTCTTCCCGCTGATCTTCCTCGCCTCTCGCCGTTGGCGCGCGCTCGTCGCGTAGTGCCTGACCGCCCGTAGCCCTCTTTGCCGTCTCGTTCGCCATAGTCGGCCCAGCCGACATGCAAGCCTGGCTGCGCATCCTGATCGAGCCCGAATCCGGCAACGCCAGCGCCTGGCGGATGGCCTCACTCAAGTCCTTCTTCGACGTCCTCCTCCCTAGCCAGCGCCTGCTATCTGTAGGCCTCTACACCGCTTCCTCGCTGGCATTGCTGTTTGCCCTGCTCAACGCATGGTCTCGCGGCTCTTACTCTCGTCTTTCGAGCGCCGTTTCCTTCGGCCCTTCGCACGCGTCGTCGCTGCCTGTGCTCTGGGCCTTCACGTCCCTGGTCGCCGGCCTGGTCGACCCCACTTGGTTGACTACGACCTGACCGTTGTGGTTCTCGCCGCGATCATCGCCGCATCGCTCACGCGTCGGCTGCGCTGGTGGATCGTGCCCCTCTACGTCCTGGCCCTCTTCCGCGCACAGCTGCCATCGGCGACTCGGCAGTACAGCTAACGACGGTGGCTCTCGCCGTCTTGACGCTCCTCGCCTGGCGTGGA
>VBGG01000381.1 GCA_005883405.1 Chloroflexota bacterium
CGACAACGAAGCGTTTGTGCGCGCTCAGGTGCACGAGCCGCTGAAAGCGTACCTCCGTAGCGCCGCCAGCTTGATCAAGCCCTTCGCCTCGGCGTTCTCAGCCTTTCGAAAGGCCCGCGGCACGGCGGCGGCGACGGCCGATGTCGAGTTCCAAACCCTTGGAGAGGAGGACCTTGAAGCACTCGTGGAATATGCGTTCGCCCGCTATTACGAAGCGAGCGGTCTATTCGGTACTCCCACGAGCTGCCTCTCGATGGTGGATCAGGTGAAAGAGATCGGTGTGGATGAAATCGCCTGTCTCCTCGACTTCGGCGTGCCGACAGACACTGTGCTCACCCACCTCCCGTACCTCAACCAGTTGCGGGAGCGAGCTAACATGTCGGTCGAGGCCACGCCAGCGAGCGAACAGGGCTCCATCGCCGCGCTCATCAAACGTCACGCAGTGACACACCTCCAGTGCACACCGTCCCTTGCCGCCACGCTAACGATCGACCAGGAGACCCGCGAAGCGCTGCGAGGGCTGCGCCAGTTCCTCGTTGGTGGGGAGACCCTCCCGACGCCGCTGGCGGCCGAACTGCGGTCGCTGGTGGGAGGCGACCTGATCAACATGTACGGTCCAACGGAGACCACCATTTGGTCTGCGGCCTTCCAGGTAACTCGCCCTGAAGGGAGAGTCCCGATCGGCAGGCCGATCGCGAACACAGAATTCTACGTCCTGGACAAGCACCTCCGGCCGACTCCTATCGGCGTTCCCGGCGAGCTGTACATCGGGGGCGAAGGGGTGGCGCGTGGATACCTGCATCGTCCAGAGCTGACGGCCGAGCGCTTCCGGCCGCATCCATTCCGAGCTGGGACCGGGGAGCGTGTGTACCGCACCGGCGATCTGGTTCGCTACCGGGACGACGGAGCGGTCGAATTCCTCGGGCGTATCGACGAGCAGGTCAAGATCCGGGGCCACCGCATCGAGCTCGGCGAGATCGAAAGCACGTTGACCCAGCACCCTGGTGTCCGCGAAGTCGTTGTCGTGAGCCGGGAGGGCGGGTCGGGTGGCGCCCAACTGGTTGCGTACTATGTGCCAGATGAGCGCGCGACCCCGAGCCCCGACGATCTCAAGCGCCACGTCATGCGCGAACTGCCGGAGTTCATGGTTCCCTCGGCATTCGTCGCCCTCCCCACGCTGCCTCGCACGCCGAACGGCAAGGTGGATCGGCGAGCGCTTCCGGCGACCGAAGAGATCACGGCGGGGGCCACTGAGGCCTTCGTCGCGCCCCGCACGTCGACCGAGGAAGCGCTCGCCGTGATATGGATCGCCGTGTTAGGTGTGGACCGCGTCGGCGTGCACGACAACTTCTTTGAGCTCGGTGGCCACTCCTTGGCCACGATCCAGATAGCCGCGAGGGTACGGCGCACGTTCCAGGTCGAGCTCCCGCTGCAGGCCGTGTTCGAGGCACCGACCGTGGCCCAATTAGCGGCCACGATCGAGGGCGCCCTCACCGTCGTCCGGATCCCAGCTGCGGCGGATCAGCCTCAGGCCTCCAACGCGAAGCTGGGGCACGATCCGGACGGCCAATCGGCCTGGTTCGTACCGGACCCCGAACGGCCCGGAAAGTACCGGCGAGTGGCCAGCGCATGACCTCCGGCGTGCCGGTGGACTTCGATCCGTTCGCAACGCCGACGGGGGCGGGGGCGGGGGCGGTGCCTGCGACCGAGCAGCAGAGAGAGATTTGGAGCTCGGTACAGATGGGGGAAGGCGCGTCCTGCGCCTTTAACCAATCGATATCGCTCAGGCTGACCGGAGCGCTTGACGCCGCCGCATTGCGTGCTGGGATAGACGGCGTCGTGCAACGGCACGACGCATTGCGGGGCACCTTTAGCCCTGACGGCGCTACACTCCGTATCGCGCCCTCTCTGACCATCGCTATTCCTCTGGTCGACCTGTCTGCCATGGACGACGAGCGGCGCCGGCTCGCAGAATCGGAGCTGGTTCGCCAAGAGGTGACAACGCCTTTCGACCTCGTGCAAGGTCCGCTGGTGCGCGCCCGAATCGTGCGGTTGCACGAGGCGGAGCACCTCCTGCTGTTCACCGCGCACCACATTGTCTGCGACGGGTGGTCCATCGCCGTGCTTCTGCGAGAGCTGGGCGCGCTGTACAGCGCGGCGCGGAGTGGCATCGGTCCCGCGCTCGGGGAGGCAGCGCGCTTCAGCGAATACGCCGCGCGCCAGCAACAAGAGCTGCGCAGCGGCGCACACGTGAAGGCCGAGGAATACTGGCTGAGCCAGTTCGCGAGCTCAGTCCCGGCACTCGATCTGCCGACACATCGGCCGCGACCGCCGGAACGCACTTTTGGCGCGGCCCGCGAAGACCACGATCTCGAAGAGCGTCTCCTCGTCGGCCTCCGGCGGTTGGGAACGCAACTAGGGTGCCCCCTCGTCACCACGCTGGCGGGGGCATTTGCGGCATTTCTGTACCGCCTCTCAGGCCAGGACGACGTGGTTGTTGGACTCCCTGCCGCAGGTCAGCCGCTGGTCGGGCGTGAGCAACTGGTGGGTCACTGTGTACACTTGCTCCCGCTCCGCAGCCGGGTGGATGGCGCGGATCGCTTCGCAGACTACCTGCGAGCGTTCCGCAACCGGCTTTCGGACGCATACCAACACCACCAGTACACGTTCGGTACGCTCGTCAGCAAGCTGCGGCTCCACCGCGACCCTGCGAGGATCCCGTTGCTGTCAGTCATGTTCAATGGCGACCGGGAGCTCCAGGACCTGCGATTCGACGGGCTTCGGGTCGATTACTGCTGGAACCCGCGCCGCTTTGAGAACTTCGAGCTCTACCTGAACGCCGTGGAATGCGACAAGCAGCTCAGGCTGGAGTGTACCTACAACAGCGATCTCTTCGATGCCGACACAATACGGCGGCGGATGCAACAGTTCGAAGTCTTCCTACAGGGCATCGTAGCTGATCCAGCTGAGACGATCGAGAAGTTGCCGATCCTGCCGCCAGCGGAGCGACACGCGCTCGTGGTGGAGTGGAATGACACGCGCCGACACTACCCTGAAGACCTCTGCGTCCATCAGCTGTTTGAACGCCAGGTGGAGCGGACTCCGCATGCGGAGGCGTTGGTCTCTGGGGACGAGCGGTTGACGTACCAGGAGCTGAACCGGCGGGCAAACCGGGTGGCGCACAGTCTGCGCGCCTTGGGGGTCGGCCCGGACGTCACTGTGGGACTTTGCACGGAGCGTTCTGCGGCAATGGTGGTCGGCATGCTGGGGATCCTCAAGGCGGGCGGCTGCTACGTCCCACTTGACCCCACGTATCCTCAAGCGCGTTTGGCCTTCATGGTCACCGATTGTCGGATGCCGGTATTGGTGACAGAAGCCAAACTGCGCCCCAGCCTTCCGGAGCACGGCGTGAAGCACGTGTACGTCGGCGCCCGGCCGGAGAGCCCCACTCAGGACGACGATGCGAACCCTGCGTCCGGCGTTGGACCCAGCCATTTGGCGTACGTGATTTACACGTCCGGTTCGACGGGAAAACCAAAGGGCGTCGAGCTGCGGCACGCCAGTGTGGTGAACTTCCTCACTAGCATGTCGCGCGAGCCGGGGCTGACCGCTCAAGACACGCTGCTCGCTGTGACGCCGCTGTCGTTCGACATCGCGGTGCTGGAGCTCGTCCTCCCGCTTACCGTCGGGGCGCGGATTGTCCTGGTCAGTCGTGACGTGGCCATGGACGGTGCAGCGTTGCTCGAGCAGCTGACGACGGCTGGCATCTCAGTGATGCAGGCGACCCCAGCCACGTGGTCGCTGCTGCTCCAAGCGGGATGGAAGGGTTCGAGCGATTTGAAACTGCTGTGCGGCGGCGAAATCTTGCCGGTGGAGTTGGCGCGCCAGCTCCTTCAGCGAGCCGCGAGCGTGTGGAATCTGTACGGGCCGACGGAAGCCGCGATCTGGTGCACGTGCGCCCGCGTGACGGATGTTCAAGGCCCGGTCACGATCGGTCGGCCAATTGCGAACACGACGATCCACATTCTGGATCGGCAGCTGCAGCCCGTGGCGATCGGGGCCTCGGGCGAGCTATACGTAGGCGGTGTCGGCCTGGCGCGCGGCTACTTGAACCGCCCTGACCTCACCGCGGAGCGATTCATCCCGGATCCCTTCAACGTGCAGCCAGCGCGTCTGTATCGCACTGGCGATGCGGCCAGGTACCGGCCGGACGGAAGTATCGAGTTTCTCGGGCGACTCGACTACCAAGTCAAGCTGCGCGGGTTTCGTATCGAGCTGGGCGAGATTGAGGCCGCGCTGCACGCGCACGAGGCCGTGGCGCAGGCCGTCGTTCTCCTCCGTGAGGACCACCCTGGGGATCCGCGGCTCGTGGCCTACGTAGTGCCGAGGGTCGGCCACGAGATGAACGCGGGCGAATTGCGCGACCATCTGCGCAGCACGCTTCCCGACTACATGATTCCGCAGCACGTCGTCACTGCGGACCGCCTCCCGCTGACGCCCAACGGCAAGGTCGATCGACGCGCCCTGCCTCCGCCCTCCGAGAACGGGCGCGAGCCCGACGACGACTTCGTTGCGCCGCGTACTACCGCGGAGAAGGCTATGGCAGCGATCTGGCAACAACTGCTTGGCATCGACCGTGTGGGGATGTATGACAATTTCTTCGATCTCGGAGGCCACTCACTCCTTGCGATGACCGCCATCACGCAGATCCAGCACGTGTTCGGTTACCGCTTCCGCCTCCTCGATCTGGCTCGTCAAACCCTTGGACAGTTGGCGGCCGTGTGTGAACAACGGTCCAGCACGGCCGCCGGCTCGAAGCCACCGCCGTGGCTGTGGCGTGCGGTGCAAGCCATCAAGACCGGGGTCTTGCGAGCATGAACGAGCGGGTGCTCGTGGGGGTGCTTGCCGAACCGTCCGGCGGTGTCGCTCAGGGGCCGACTGTCATATTGCTGAATGCG
This sequence comes from Chloroflexota bacterium, assembly GCA_005883405.1. Classification (GTDB taxonomy): domain Bacteria; phylum Chloroflexota; class UBA6077; order UBA6077; family CF-72; genus CF-72. The sequence goes on from VBGG01000381.1 coordinate 4,959, forward strand.
GGAACGCTACACCGCATCGGCCCCCACCGAGTCTATGTCAAGATTGCGCGAGCACTAGCGGCGGCGGGGTTTCCTGCCTTCCGGTTTGACTTGTCGGGGTTGGGCGACAGTCTCCCGCGACGAGACAATTTGCCTTACGCGGCGAGCTCGGTGTGTGAAACGCAGGCAGCGATGGACTTCCTGTATGCCGATAATGCCACACGCCAATTCATCCTCATGGGCTTCTGCGGGGGCGCCGACGCCGCGTTTCGAG
>VBGG01000382.1 GCA_005883405.1 Chloroflexota bacterium
CCACTCGCCGTGACGGTCTGGCCGGCCAGCAGCCCCTTGAGGATGCCCAGCGACTCGGCCAGACGCGCCACGCGCACCGCACCCGAGTCGAACGCGCGCCCCAGCATGCGGTTTTCGGCCGCTGCGTCCGGGCGGCCAGCGCCGATGCCGAGCTCGAAGCGACCGCCCGACAGCACATCGAGCGTCGCCGCCTCTTTGGCCAGCAGCACGGGATGGCGAAAGTCATTAACCAGCACGTACGTGCCAACACGCAGCGCCCGCGTGGCCGCCGCGGCGGCCGCCAGCGCAGGCAGCGGCGAGAGCGTGTAGTTCAGCCCGTCCGGGATCACCAGCGTGGTGTAGCCGAGCGACTCGACCTGGCGCGCCTTGCTGGCCCACTCCTCGCCGCTACGCGCGGAGGCGGCGACGACGCCGAATCGGAACGGGCGCGGCGCGCCTGGCCGCCGGGCGGCGCCGGCCGTGCTAAGTGGATGAACATTTTCCATATACTCCCGAGCATAGCGCATTGACCCGCGTATCTGGAAAGAATTCCTCCACATCTCAGCGAGCAGGCCTGCGCGCCGACGCGCGGCGCAACCGCGAGCAGCTGCTCGCCGCCGCCCGCGACGTCTTCGTCGAGCAGGGTGCCGACGCGCCACTCGACGAGGTCGCCCGCCGCGCCGGGGTGGGCATCGCCACCCTGTACCGCCGCTTCCCCGACCGCGAGTCACTGATGCGCGGCCTGGCGCTCGACATTCTCGGTCGAGCCGCGCATGAGGCGCGCGCCGCGCTGGCGGATGAGCCAGATCCGTTTCGCGCGCTCGCCCGCTACATGCATCGCGCGCTCGATCTGCGCATTTCCGCCGTCATGCCAGCGCTGCTGGGCCGAATCTCGTTCGACGACGCGGAGGTCAGCCAGGCACGCCAGGAATCCGTCGAACCGGTGCTGCGCATGATCGACGCGGCTCAGACCGCTGGCAGTCTCCGCCGCGACGTGGCCTTTGGTGACATCGGCCCGTTGCTAGTCCGACTGAGCCGGCCGCTGCCTGGTGAGTTTCCGCGTGAGCTGGACAACGGCCTGGCGCACCGCCACCTGGACCTGGTGCTCGCCGGCTTGCGCGCCGGCGCCGAATCCGCGACCACGCCGCTCGGTGGACCCAGGGTGACGCTCGAGCAGCTGCGGTCTGCAGGTTCCGTGAGCATGCGCGACGACCGCGAGCGATCCGCCGGCGACGGTTTGACTGAATAGCAGCGCGGACCTACCGTTCGTTACGCCTCTGGTTCGCATCCGCTGCCCGGGACCGACGGCGGAGCACTGTGCTGACAGGAAGGAGGTGAGGTGGCGCGCGGCGTGGTTCGGCAGGCTGTGGGGTGTGCCGAAAATGCCATCTGGTTTGGCAGCTGGCGCCGGTGGGACTGATTGATGTCGCCCTCGTGCGTCGGCCTTGCATTCAGAGGAAAGGACCCCAATGACAGGGCTCGTTTCCCGCGGCGCATTGTTGACCCTGGCGCTGGTGCTGGTGGTGGCGTTCGCGCCGGCTTCGCTTTCGGCGGCCTTCGAGGCTCCGTTTGCCGCGGCCGCGGTTACCACGGCCGGCAACGCGGCCTGCCCCGGCGAGGGCGTGTTCTACGACCCCGGCCAGGGCGAAGACATTGTCGTGCCCGAGGGATTCAAGGTTGAGGTCTTCGCGCGCGACTTGAATTTCCCCACCGGCCTGGCGTTCATGCAGACCGGCGCGGACAGCTTCCAGGCGCTGGTCGTCGAGTCGGGCACCGGTTTGCCGGGGCGCTGCCAGAACAACGAGGACCCCGCGTGGGGCGGCAAACTCTCGAAGACCAATCCGCTCACGCCTGACCTGCTGGTGCTCAACCAGCACGGGCATGCGGTTCGCGGGCCGCTCTTCAAGCCGACGTCCGCCGATCCGGCCGCCAACACCGGCTACCAGCCGGATGGTCCGGCGATCGGCCTGGCCTTCGAGCGTGGCGTCGCCGGCGGCACTCTCTTCGCGACGGACTCCAACCAGGGCGTGCGCGGTGCGCCCGGCCAGGGCAACAACACCTCGCGCATCATGACGGCCGGCCTCGACACCGGCAAGTTGAGCCCGTTCATCGTTGGCCTGCCGACGGGCGACCATCCGACCGAGATGCTGCAGGTGAAGGACAGTTTCGTGTACTGGTCGCAGGGCTCAGCGACCAACTCGGGTGTCACCGGCCACGACAACGGCGGCGGTGGCAACCAGCACGACATCGCCTGCCAGAACATCAAGCTCAGCGACAACCTCTGGTCCTCGGGCGATGGCCACATGACCAGCGGGTACTCGAACCACGGCGTGCAGCGGCCCGGCGCCACTGTACCCGCGTTCGAAGACGCCACCCAGCCCGGCATGTGCACAGGCGCCGTGCTCCGCGCGCGCATCAATGCCGCCCATCCCGAGAAGACGATCGAGCCGTTCTCGTGGGGCTACCGCAACCCATTTGGCATTCGCTTCGCGCCGAACGACCATGCCCTACGAGGCGGGCTGTTTGTGACCGTCAACGGCGAGGACGAGCGCGGAGCGCGGCCAACCAATTTCGCCCCAGACCGCCTGGAATTCGGACAGATGAATCCCGACGGTACGCCCGACTTCCACGGCTGGCCGGACTTCTTCGGCGATCTGGCCGCCACCCAGGCCGTGTTCGGACCGGTCGGCGGCCCGGGCGATGACCTGTGCGGCGCTACTGCCATGCCCGTTTTCAACGCAGCAGCCTGCGCGGCAGCGGTCAAGGCCGCCGACAGTCCGGAACGCGCGGTCCTGGCTTTCCCACCGCAAGCCGTTACCGGCCCGTTGGCCACCGAGCCGGCCGACGTGGCAGCCGTCCAGCCCGACTTCGCCCCCAACTCGTTCGTGCACGGCGTCGTCAGGAAGGGCGCGGCGCTGATTGCCCGCGAGGGCGACTTCGGCTTCTCGCCAGAAAATGGCAATCCTGGCGAGGGTCACGACATCCAGCTGGCGAACTTCAGCGCCCCAGGACGGCCGCTCCAGCTGCAGCTATCGAAGTTCGCGTTCAACTGTCCGAAGGCCAATCAGGCGCACCTGCCGAGTGGCGCCGCGGCGTGCAAGAAGAACCCGAGTGATCTCGCCAGCGCCGACGTCGGCGGCGATGAGGCGTTCGCCGACAACCTGCACGGCATCAATCGGCCGATCGGCGTCTTTTTCGGTCCAGACGAGGCGCTGTACCTGGTCGACTACGGCGCCGTGCGTGACTTTGGCCAGAGCGACCCGAAGACGAAGTTCAACGTGGCCGCGGATGCGCCGCTCGTCCAGATCCCGCACACCGGCGTGATCTGGCGCATCAGTCGCGTCGGCCAGGAGGCCGAGGACTAGCCAGGCGACACGCGGAACCGCTAGCGGCCGGGGAGCCCGCACCTCCCAGGCCGGCGCTATTCTAGTGCTGGCTGCGCTTGGCGTACGCCTTTCGGCCGGTGGTGTACAGGTTGACCAGCAGCAGGGTCATCAGCAGCACGAACAGCAGCGGACCAACGGCATCGCGCAAGCTCTCGCTGCCGAGATTGCCGGCCAGCGCGGAGATCGCGCCGCAGGCAATGAACGCGGCCAGGGTGCCGATCGCGATCTGGCCGTCTTCGACCAGGAGTCCATACACCTGCTCCGAGGCGGCGGCGAGATAGTTCATGCTTATGCTTCCTCCTGACTAGATATTCCGTGCCGCCACTCGCGCGCCTTGCGGCGCGATCAGGGCGAGCATGCGGACCGCCACGAAGCTGGTCAGCGCCACGCCGGCCAGGATGATCAGCAGCGTGCCGTCGGCGAGTGGCCACTCCACCAGCAGGCCCTCAGCGCCCCAGAAGATGCCGAACGTGGTCAGCATCGCGCCCACGACGAACTTCATGAAGTTCTCGGGCACGAACGCGAGCGGCTTGTGCAGCAGCGAGCCAGCCACGAGCACCACGATGAAGGCCGCCAGCGCACCAGCGACTGCCGCCTGCAGCGCCGAACCGCCCTGTGCGCCGAGCGCGATGACGATGAACGCGACCTCGAGACCTTCGAGCAGGACGGCCTTGTACGAGAACCAGAAGCCGATGTTGTCCCAGCGGTCGAGCGTTTTGCCTGCCGCCCGAAGCTCGGCCACTTCGCGCTGGTAGATCAGCTCTTCGTCGTGCAGCGCCACGATGCCGGCGAAGCGCAGGATGGCCTTGCGCAGCCAGCGCATGCCGAACAGCAGCAGCAACACGCCGACGACGATGTGGAAGCTCTGCTTGACCTCCTCCTGGTAGATCACCAGCGGCGTGCCGAAGACGCCGACGATCACCGCCAGCGTGCCCAGGCCGCCGAGCGTGCCCCAGATTGGCGAACGCCAGCCGCGCGTGTTGCCGACGGCCAGCACGATGGTGAACGCCTCGACCCATTCGACGACGCTGGCAACGAACGCTGGCACGGCCGCGATGGCCAGGGTGGCTAAAGCTGCGTTCATGTCCGCAAACTCCCTTGCTAATCAACTAATACAATGTTACTGCTGTAACAGATCTTATCCTGGAGGCGAGGTGGCGTCAAGCGGCCGGCGTTCGCTCGCGTGTGTGCTCAACGTGTGCGTGGGTCGGCCACGTCCCGCAGGCCATCGCCGAACAGGTTGATCGACAGCACGGTGGCGGCGATGCACAGGCCGGGCGCGATCATCTGCCACGGGTAGTCCTCGAAGTAGCGTGCGGCTTGCCAGGTTCAGGATGACGGCGCCGAAATTGGCGGTCGCCAGCACCGCGGCCGGACCGATGATGTTCGGCAGCACGTGGCGCAGCAGCACCCGCCAGTGACCGGCGCCGGCGGCCACCGCGCTCTCCACGTACAGTGCCGAGCGCTCCTTGAGCAGCAGCGCGCGGTAGGTGCGGGCGTACCAGGGCCAGCTGGTGATGATCAGCGCGAACAGCAGGTTGACGAACGAGGCGCCCAGGATGGAGGCGAATGCCAGTGCGGTCACCAGTCCAGGCAGCGCCATCATGGCTTCGATGATGCGTCCGATGATCGCGTCCGTTTTGCCGCCACCGCTCAGCGCCAGCGCGGCGATGAAGAAGCCCAGCAGGCTGGTTCCACCGCAGATCACCGCCGCGCCAGCCAGCGACCAGCGTGCGCCCAGCAACAGCCGCGCCAGGATGTCGCGGCCGAACTCGTCGGTTCCCAGCGGATGCGCCGCCGACGGGTTTTGAAGCAGCGCGTCCATGTGCTGCTCGAGTGCGCCCCAGCGCCACAGCTCTGGTCCGGCCAGCGCGACGACCGCCAGAAGAATCAGGACGCCGAGCGCCTCGAAGCCGGTCCAGCCCAGGCGGTGCCACCGACTGCGCCGCTTTCGTTCGCTTTGCTCCGGCGCCACCTCCCGCTCGATGGGAGCGTGACTGACCGCGGGAATGCGCATCGCGATGGACATCGTTCACAGGCTCCGCACGCGCGGGTCGAGGGTAGCGATACCCACGTCGACCAGCAGATTCATCGTGGTAAAGATCAGGCCGGCGGCGATCGTGAAGCCGACGACCACCGGCTGATCGCGCAGTAGCGCGGAATCGACCGCCAGGCGACCAATGCCTGGCCAGGAGAAGACGTACTCCACCACCGCGGTGCCGACCATCAGATTGGCGAAGACCAGACCGAGCACGGTCAGCAGTGGGATGTAGGTGTTGCGCAGCACGTGGCGTAACGTCACCGCGCGACCGGAGAGTCCCTTGGCGTGGGCGACCATCACGAATTCCTGGCTGAGCACGTCCAGCACCGACGAGCGGGTGAGTCGGGTGAGCACCGCTATGTTTGCGACAGCCAGCACGATGGCCGGCAGCACGATGCCCGAAGGGGTGGGCGAGCCAAACGCCGGCAGCCAGCGCAGCTGGACAGCAAACAACAGGATCAGCAGCAGCCCGATCCAGAAGCCCGGCATCGATCCGCCCAGAGCGACGACGATCTGAGCCAGGCGGTCGACGATGCGCCCACGGTGGTAGGCCGCCAGGATGCCGAGAGGTAACGCCAGGAACAGACTCAGCACGGTAGACACGCATGCCAGCAGTGCCGTTGCGCCGATCCGGCTGAGATAAAGCTCGGCCACCGGCGTGTACGAACGAAACGAGCGGCCGAAATCGCCGTGCACTGCGCCAGCCAGCCAGTTGATATACTGGACGGGCAGCGGATCGTCCAGATGCAGCTCGGCGCGCTTGGCCACGATCGCCTCGCGCGGCGGGCTGTGGATGCCGCTGGCCTCCAGCAGCACAACCGCCGGATCGCCCGGCGTCAGCGCGTACAGCCCAAACGCAACCACCGACAGCACCAGCAGCACCGACAGCGCGCCAAGCACGCGCTGAAGCAGATACGCCATCATGGCTTACGAGTCCGTGGCGGCCAAGCGCTTCCCCTTAGACCGCTGCGTGTCATCCTGAGGGAGGCACGACCGAAGGATCCGCCACTCGTGATCGGCGCAGCAGTCGCGGATCCTTCGCTTCGCTCAGTATGACACTCCCGCAAAAACCCCATGGCCACGACCGCCTAGCCCGCGACGGAGATCTGGTTATCGACGATATACAGGTCGTTGGGATGTAGCGTATACCCCTTGACCTTATTGCTGTTACCGGCGATGAATGGCACCACCAGGATGTACACGTTGGGACTGTCGGCCTTGACGATCTCCTGCGCCTGCACCGCCAGCGCCTGCCGTTTCGCCGCATCGGCTTCCGCGCGCAAGCTGCCGAGAGTCGTCTCCAGTTGCGGACTGGAGTAGCCACCGTAGTTGGCCGGACCTCCCTTGGCCAACGTCTGATTAAAGATGTAGAGCGGATCACCCGTGACGAGCATGTTCGCCGAGTACATGGCGATGTCGAAGTCCTGGTTCTGCGCGAGCTGATCGCCGATGTTCTTGACCTGCTCGATCTGGATGTCGTAGCCGAGCGTCTGGAGCTGCGACTGAATGGCAACCGCCATCGGCGTCCACTCGGTGCGCGCCGGCGCGGTGAGCAACTGGAAACTAAGGCGCTGGCCGTCTTTGGCACGTACGCCGTCTGGCCCGGGGATCCAACCGGCGGCATCCAGCACCTGCTTCGCCTTCGCTGGATCGCTCGATTGCATGTCAACGTTCTGCACGCCCTGATCCGGTGGAAACATGCCGGTCGCCACCGAGCCTTGACCCGCCAGACCGATGGTCAGCAACGCCGTCCGGTCGATGCCCAGCGCCGTCGCCTCGCGCACCGCCTTGTCGCTGAACGGCAGGCGGCGGTGGTTGACCACCATGTAGTCCTCACGCCCCGAGGACACGGTGTTGATGGTGAACTCGCCGCCAACGGACCTGGCGGCCTGGGGTGGCACGCCGTACACGAGATCCACGTCGCCCGAGCGCAACGCAAGCACGCGTGCATTGGCGTCGGTGACCAGTCGTATGGTGAGCTTGGCCAGTGGCGGAGGTCCATCCCAGTGCTCGGCGAACGCCTCCGAATCCAGCTCCTGGCCGACGGCGAGATTCGCCGGCTTGTACGGACCGGTCATCGTCGTGCCGTTCTTGTGGATGGCGAAGAACTGCGCCGAGATGACGTTGGCGAAGTTGCCGATCGGATCGGGCGTCTTGAACTCCAAGGTGGTCGGGTCGACCACCTTGATCTGGGTATCCTTGCTGAGCAGCCCACCCGCGGCCGGGTACGCCGCCCAGTTGGCCTGGAACGCCGCCTGGATGTCCTGGGCGGTGACCGGCGTGCCATCCCAGAACTTCGCGTTGGGCCGCAACGAGACCCGCCAGGTCGTCGGATCGACGTTGTTGACCTCTTTGGCCAGCCAGGGCACCAGCTTCATCTGCGGCGTCAGGCGGGTGAGCGTCTCGGCGAGACCCAGGCGGACGAGCTGATAGGCGTTCTTGGTGGCATCCAGCGTGGCCGGAAATTCAGCGTCGATCGCCAGCTTGAGCTCGCCGGTCGATTGGGCCGGCCGCGCGACCACGGCAGCCGAGGTGGCGGCCTGGGCTGGCGCATTGCCGCCTGGCGCGGCGGTGGTCGGCCCCGCCGAGGGTGCTGGCGCGCCGCAGGCAGCCAGCAGGCCCGTCGCTACTGCCGCGAAGCTTGTTCCCAGAAACGCACGACGTGACCAGCCGGCGCGAGATGGAGAGCGATGAATCAGAGACGCGTGAGCAGGCTCGAGGTCCATGCCATTCCCCTTGATGCGGCCACAAGTCTCGTGTTCAGTCGTCTGTATGAAACAGTTGTACGACCGCAGTGGTGTAACATTACGACGCCGACGAACTCGTGTCAAGGGACGGAGAAGCGACCCTCTCCCCTCTCCCCTCTCCCCTCTCCCCTACTCCGGCATGTTGCCCGAGCGGCTGCCCATCTCGAACGGCGTCGAGACGCCCGCGTAGTTGACCGTCATGGTCATGCCGAAGCCTGCGTGCAGCAGCACGTGGCAGTGGAGCATCCAGATGCCGGGGTTGTCGCCCACGAAGTCCGCATGATTCTCGATGCCAGCGAAGGCATCCACGTCGTTGGAGAGGCCGCCGACGGCGAGGCGGCGGTGGCGGCGGCGCGCAGACTGAAACCGGATGTGGTGCTGATGGACGTGCGCATGCCCCGGCTCGACGGACTCGAGGCCACCCGGCGCATCCTTGCCGACAATCCGTACGGAAGCCGCGTGATCATGCTGACGACCTTCGATCTCGACGAATACGTCTACACCGCGCTGCGAATTGGCGCCAGCGGATTCCTGCTGAAGGACGTTTCTCCCGAGCAGCTGGTGGCGGCAGTGCGATTGGTGGCGGCCGGCGACGCCCTGCTCGCACCATCGATCACGCGCCGCCTGGTCGAGCGCTGGGCGCGGCCGCCGGCCATCGCTCCGTCCGTCAGTCCGGCCGAGCTGGGGGCGCTCACGTCGTGCGAGCGTGAGGTCCTGACGCTGATGGCCCGTGGACTCAGCAATGCTGAGCTGGCCGAACGTCTGACGTTGAGCGAGGCGACGGTGAAAACGCACGTCGCGCGCGTGCTTGGCAGGCTCGGACTACGCGATCGTGTCCAGGCGGTGGTGCTGGCCTACGAAACGGGGCTGGTCACCCCTGGCGAGTCCTGATCCACGTCGAAGACGAAGACGCCCTTGCCCATTCCGCGCGCGGCGAACTTGCGAAACGCCGCGTCAGCTCGCTCGAGCGTGAAGCTCTCGGTGAACACCTTCCGCAGCGGGACGTTGCGATCGACGGCGAAGCGCGCGCACTCCGCCAGCAACACGGTGCTGAAGGTCCACGAGCCGTACATGGTGAGTTGCTTGTGGATCACATCCGGCGTCATCTCGAACGTCGCGGTGCCCTGCTCGCCGACGAAGCACGCGCGGCCCCAGGCGCGGGCGGCTTTTGCGCAGTTGGCGCGCGCCTCCGGATGGCCGGTGCAGTCCAGCGTGGCGTCGGCGCCTTCGCCGTGGGTCAGCTCGCGGATCGCTTCTACCGGTGAACCGAGCGTGCTGTCGATGGCGGCTGTCGCGCCGAGCTGACGCGCCAGCTCGCGTCGCTCGGCCGACGGATCCACCGCGAGCACGCGTGCGCCCATCGCGGTCGCCAGCTGCGTCGCCGCGAGTCCGACCGGACCCTGGCCGAAGATCGCCAGCGTGTCTCGACCAGAGACGTCCAGTCGCTTGAGGGCCGCGTACGCGGTGCCGGTGCCGCAGGCGATCGCCGCGCCTTCGGCAAACGAAAGCTCGTCGGGAAGCGGCACCAACGAGCCGGCGGGCGCCAACAGATACGGTGCGTTGCCGCCGTCGGCGCTGAAACCCATCACTCGCGCGCCGTTCACACACATCTGCGTGTAGCCCACGCGGCAGTGCTTGCACATGCCGCAGCCCCAGTAGTGGTGCACCATCACGCGTTGGCCAAGTGGCGCCTGGAGCTCGCTGACGCCCGGACCGCGTTCGGCGACCACGCTGCATGGCTCGTGACCGGTGACGAATGCTGATTGGCCGGCTTGATACGGACGCAGGTCACTGCCGCACATCCCCGACGCCCGAATGGCGACGACGACTTCGCCGGCGCCAGGCCGTGGATCGGCAAATTCGCGCAGTTCCACCTGGCCGTCGCCCGGGAATACGAGGCCTCGCATGGCCCCAGGCTATCAACGGGCGGCCGCTGACGGCTTGCCAACCCAGCGCGCCCGAGCATACGATTGAAACGATTACGTAATCTTTGCGGGAGGCGCATGCCCACTGTCCAGGATGTCGCTCAGCGGGCCGGGGTGTCGACGGCCACTGTCTCG
>VBGG01000378.1 GCA_005883405.1 Chloroflexota bacterium
TGGGTGATCTCGATTATTATCATCCTGCTCGGGGCCCTCGCGGCCGGCTTCTTGCCCGTCGCCGAGTACCCGGAGGTCACGCCGCCGACCGTCCGGGTGACGGCCAACTACCCCGGGGCTAGCGCCCAGGTGGTGGCCGACACGGTGGCCGCGCCCATCGAGCAGCAGGTCGTCGGCGTCGAGAAGATGCTGTACATGTCGTCGGCGAGCAACAACGACGGTTCGTACACCCTGGACGTGACCTTTGAACTGGGCACCGACGTCAACATGGCCCAGGTGCTGGTGCAGAACCGCGTCGCCATTGCTCTGCCGACGCTCCCCGACGTGGTCAAGGCCGCCGGCGTGACCACCAAGAAGCGGTCTCCAGACATCTTGTTCGGGATAATCCTGTACTCGGACGACAACCCCGAAACCGGCCGGCCTTACTACGACCAGCTCTACATGAGCAATTACCTCACGATCCGGGTGACGGACGTGATAGCCGGCGTGGAGGGCGTCGGCGAGGCGCGAAACTTCAGCCAGCAGGACTACAGCATGCGCGTCTGGCTGGACCCGGACAAGCTGCAGTCGCGCGGCCTGACGGTGGACGACGTGACAGCCTCCCGTCCCCGCCGGGCTGGACTTTCAATACACGATGGGCGCCCAGGGCCGGCTGATCGAGGCGGAGCAGTTCGCCAACATCGTCCTGAAGACCGGCAGCAATGGCGAGATCACCTACCTCCGGGACGTCAGCCGGACCGAGCTGGGGGCCAAGAGCCTGGACCAGCTGTGCCGGCTCGACGGCCGGCCATCGGCGGGACTCGCCGTCTACCTGCTGCCCGGCGCGAACGCGTTGGACACCGCCGACCGCGTGAAGGCCAAGATGCGCGAGCTGGAAGCGCGCTTCCCGAAGGGGCTGCACTATGCCATCCCGTACGACACGACACCGTTCATCCGGGAGTCGGTCGATGAGGTGTTCCACACCCTCATCGAGTCCGTCGTCCTGGTCGCCGGCGTCATCCTGCTGTTCCTGCAAGACTGGAAGGCCCTGCTGCTGCCGGTGATCGACATGGCGGTGTCGCTGGTCGGCACCTTCGTCGTCATGAAGCTCATCGGCTTCACGCTGAACACCCTGACGCTGTTCGGGCTGGTGCTGGCCATCGGCATCGTCGTGGACGACGCCATCGTGGTGCTGGAGAACATCGAGCGCTGGCTGGAGAAGGGCCTGCCCGTGCGCGAGGCGACGATCGGTGCTCAGCTCGGTGCTGCTGCCCAGCGCCTTTTTGGGCGGCATCACCGGGGCGTTCTTCCAGCAGTTCGCGCTGACCATCTCGGTGTCGATGCTGATCTCGGCGGTCAACGCCATGACCATGACGCCGGCGCGGGCGGCCTGGATCTTCGGCGGCCGCAAGCCGGGCGCGCACGGCGACCAGGGGAAAGAAGCCCTGCCGTGGTGGTTCTTTGCCCTCCTGGGCGGGCTGGCGGCCGTGTGGCTGCTGGCGCCAGTGCTGGGGCCACAACTCGGCATGCCCGCCGGCGAGCCGGGCGAGTCGGCCGACGGCCCCCGCGGCCTCAAGGCCTCCCTGCTGACGTGGGGCGTCAACCTCGTCCTCTTCCTCCCCGGCGCGGTCGCGGGAGGGGCGCTGGGCTGGTTCATAATTCGACCGGTGAACTGGGCACTAGGGAAATTCTTCGGCGCCTTCAACGCGTTCTTTAGCTGGGTGACGCAGGCCTATGGCAAGACCGTAGGCTGGTGCCTTCGCCTGAGCGCGATCGTGCTCGTGGTCTATGTCGGCCTGCTCGGACTGACGGGCCTCGGCATGGCCCGCATCCCCTCCGGGTTCGTCCCGATCCAGGACAAGGGCTACCTGGTCGCCGACGTCCAGTTGCCCGACTCGGCCTCGCTGGAGCGGACGGTCGAAGCGGTCTCCAAGGTCGAACAGATCGGCCTCCAGACGCCCGGCGTTGCGCACGTCGTGTCCATCCCGGGGCAGTCGTTCGTCCTGAACGCCAACAGTTCGAACTACGCCAGCGTGTTCTTCCCGCTCAAGCCGTTCCACGAACGGAAGGGTACCGAGCTGAGCGGTGAGGCGATCCTCAAGCGCCTCCGCGCCCGCCTGGCGCGGGAAGTACCCGAGGCGCGCGTGCTGGTCTTCGGGGCGCCGGCGGTGCGCGGCCTGGGCAACGCCGGCGGCTTCAAGCTGATGGTAAAAGCCACCGGGGACGTGGACTATGGCGCGCTGCAAGCCGCGGCCGACAACCTGGCCGCCAAGGGCAACCAGCAGCCGGGCCTCGTCGGCCTGTTCGACGGATTCCGCGCCAAGACGCCGCAGCTCTACGTGGACGTGGACCGGGAGAAGGTCAAGAAGATGGGGGTGCACCTCAGCGACGTGTTCGACGCCTTGCAGGCGTACCTGGGCAGCTACTACGTCAACGACTTCAACCGCTT
>VBGG01000383.1 GCA_005883405.1 Chloroflexota bacterium
CGACGCCGTGCTTGCCGCGGTCAACAGCCTCGCCTGAGCCCCGTCGAATATCAGCACGGCGCCGGTATCCTGAGGCTCGTGCCTGATCCGTACACCGCGGTCGGCCTGATCCCGACCGTGCGAGGTATCCGTAAGCGCGCCGAGATCCAACGCAACCTGGACCACATCAGCCACCTGATCGCGGCCGCGTCGTGGCCGTCGAGCCTGGATCTGCCGGTGCGACTCGTCGCGCTGCCCGAAGGCGCCCTGCAGGGCTTCACCGACGAGGTCTTCGACCTGGACCACGCGACGTACGCACGTGAGTCGGCCATCGACATCCCCGGCTCGGAGACCCGATTCCTGGGCGACCTCGCGCGTCACTGGAATACGTTCATCATGGGCCAGGCCAAGGCGCGGCACGAAGCGTTCCCGGACCGCTTCTTCAACATGGGCTTCGCGATCAACCCAGCCGGCGAGATCGTGCTGAAGCACTACAAGCTGGCGACGCTGTATCCGGTCGAGCACTCGGTGACACCGCACGACGTGTGGGACCGCTGGATCGAGCTGTACGGGCTGAATCTCGATGCGTTCTTTCCAGTCGCCGACACGGAGATCGGGCGACTGGCGGTGTTGATGGCAAATGAAGGTTCGTATCCCGAAAACGCGCGCGGTCTGGCGATGAACGGCGCGGAGGTGGTGTACCGCGCGTCGTATCCACATCCGCACACCGGTAACGAGTTCTTCGAGATCCAGAACCGTGCCCGCGCGCTCGACAACAACTACTACGTCCTCGCACCGAACCTCGCCACCTACTACCTGGAACAGGACTCGGACCTACCGATCGACACGTTCGGAGGCCAGTCGATGGTCGTCGACTACAAGGGGCGTGTGGTCGGCAAGCACCTGTACGGAGCCGGCTCTTCCGCGCGCAAGCGCAGTGGGACAACTGGATGAAGGACTTGCGCACCGAGCTCTATCAGCTGGTCTATTCGCAATCCATCTATCCCAAGAATCTGTACCTGGAGCAGCCGCCGTTCACTCACGCCCAGTTCCGCAAGGAAGTGATCGAACCGCAGATCGCGCTGATGCACGAGCGCGATATCTGGCGACGCCCCTGAGTTGTGTGGGTCTAGCGAATGAAGGTCCAGCGCTGGGCGGCTGGGATATGCTGCGCGACTTCTTCCTGGGCGCGGCAGGCGACGCCGTCTCGTCAGTACAACCCGCAACTCCGACGGGCTCCATCCCGAATCTTTAAGAGCCGCTGGCGCGAGCCACGAAGCCGTCAACAGCTAGCGTTCTTTGTGAGGAGAGGAACCTGATGCGCATCGGCGATGTTCGCCTGCGGCACGTTAGTGGCCGTATGCGATTCGAAGGCGACTTCTGGGAAGAGCGTCTCATTCGGCCTGTGGATGTCTACCCCAAATATCGGGCTCAGGGTCCCGAGGTCCTGCCAAAGACAGACGACGGCGCCTACCGTATCGAAACGTTCTTCGTCGAGATCGAGTCCGACGAGGGTGTCGTCGGCATTGGTGGCCCGATACCGCGTGAGCAAGCGTTTCTGATCGATGCTGATCTCAAGCCGCACCTGATCGGCGCCGACCCACTCGCCCACGAAGTGGTGTGGGACACGCTTTATCGCGTCTCTGTCCACGGCCGCAAGGGGCTGACGATGATGGCCATCAGCGCGGTCGACTGCGCGCTATGGGACCTGAAGGGACGCTACTTCAACACGCCCGTCTACCGACTGCTCGGCGGGCCGACGCGCAGCGAGATCCCCGCCTACGCCAGCGCGCTCGGCTACTCCGTGGAGCCGGACCGCGCCGCGGAGCGCGCGCGCGAGTTCGTGCGTCAGGGTTACACCGCCACCAAGTGGTTCTTTCGCAATGGACCGGCCGATGGTCCGCAGGGCATGGTTCGCAACAGTCAGCTCGTCAGCGCGCTGCGCGGCGCGATCGGCGATGAGGTGGATCTCATGCTGGACTGCTGGATGAGCTGGGACGTGCCGTACACGGTCGCCATGGCGGAGCGGCTGGAAGACTACGAGCCGCGCTGGCTGGAGGAGCCAGTCCTACCCGACAAGATCGAAAGCTACGCGGCTATCCGTCGTCAGGTGCGTGTACCGATCTCCGGCGGAGAGCACGAGTACACCCGCTGGGGATTGAAGGCGCTCATGGATGCCGAAGCGGTGGACGTGCTCCAGCCAGACATCTACTGGGCCGGTGGCATCACCGAGATGCTCAAGATCTGCGCGCTGGCGTCGACCTATGACCTGCCGGTCATTCCGCACGGACACTCCACTCCAGCATCTGCGCACCTGATCGCGTCACAACCCACGAGCGTGTGTCCGCTGCTCGAATATCTGATCAAGTGGAATGAAATCCACCAGTTCTTTCTCAAGACTCCGTTGAAGCCCGAGCGGGGCGTGGTCCACATTCCCGAAACGCCCGGGCTGGGTATGGACCTGGACGAAGCGAAGATCGAGTCACAGCGCATCGTGCGCTGGACCGACTGATCACTGGCATGATAGGCGGTGGCTCAGAACAACGATTGGATGCGCGAAACCATCCACGTCTGGACTGGTTCCGCGAGGCGCGCTTCGGGCTGTTTATCCATTGGGGCTGTACGCGATTCCGGCCGGCGAATGGAACGGCCAGCACGTCCCCGGAATCGGCGAGTGGATCATGCACCGCGCGCGCATTCCGATTGCGGAGTACGAACCGCTCGCGCGTCAGTTCAACCCGGTCAAGTTTGACGCCGACGCGTGGGCGGCGCTCGCCAGACGAGCCGGCCAGAGGTACCTGGTGATCACCGCCAAACACCACGACGGGTTCTGCATGTTCGACTCGAAGCAGACCGATTATAACATCGTGGACGCGACGCCGTTCGGTCGCGATCCGCTGCGCGA
The DNA here is from genome assembly GCA_005883405.1 of Chloroflexota bacterium. Taxonomy (GTDB): domain Bacteria; phylum Chloroflexota; class UBA6077; order UBA6077; family CF-72; genus CF-72. The sequence continues at coordinate 2,885 of VBGG01000383.1, forward strand.
GCTGTCTCAGGCCTGCCAGCGTCACGGGGTCCGCCTGTGTTTCTACTATTCCCAGACGCAGGACTGGCATCATCCCAACGGCGACGGCAACGACTGGGATTTTCCCGACGCCGCCTCGAGGGACTTCGACAGTTACGTCGACGCGTACGTCAAGCCGCAGATCGGCGAGCTTTTGAGAAACTACGGTCCAGTCGGGCTGATCTGGTTCGACACCCCAAAGCGCATGACGCGCGAGCAGAGTCAGTCGTTGGTCGATCTGGTGCACCAGATCCAGCCGGACTGTCTGGTGAATGGCCGCATCGGCAACGGGCTTGGCGATTACGCCGAGACAGGCGACAACCTGATTCCGTCTCGAGAGCTGCAGGCGGACTGGGAGACGCCGGCCACCATCAACGACACCTGGGGCTTCAAGCGCAACGACCACAACTGGAAAACGCCGACGGACCTTATCCGCAAGCTGGTGGACATCGCCAGTAAAGGCGGCAACTACCTGCTGAACGTGGGGCCGACCGCCGAAGGCGTCATTCCGCAACCCAGCATCGATCGGTTGCACGCGATGGGTGACTGGCTGGAGGTCAACGGCGAGTCGGTGTATGGCACCCGGCCAGGGCCGCTGCAGGGCCTCGACTGGTGCCGCACCACCGCACGCGGTGAAGTCACGTACCTGCACGTCTTCGACTGGCCAGCCGGTGGCAGTTTGGAGATTCCGCTTGACATGCGGGTGTACACCCCGTGGAGCGAAGCGGAGCGTGGGAGGTCTGCGCGCTTGGTCCGCGACGGGACTCCACTATCAACCCGCGACAACGTGATCGACGGTCCGACGCCTGCGCCTGATCCGATCGATACCGTCATCGCGCTCACCTGACGCTCCGCAGCGCGCGCAACGCGCGCAGTAAGGAGTCGGGCGCATCGCCCTTCGAGACGAAGCTCACTGCTCCCATGCGCAGGGCTTCGTCGCGGTGTTCGGGGCGTCCACTCAGCGCCACCACC
>VBGG01000384.1:0-1098 GCA_005883405.1 Chloroflexota bacterium
CACGGTAGCGGACATCCTTTCAGCCTTTGGTTTCGAGCCGGGCGCCACCGTGAGCGGCGTGGCAGCCGGGGGCCGCTTCCTGCGCGGCGAGGGCGAGGTCATCGAGTCGCTCGATCCAACCTCTGGGAAGACCCTGGCCAGGGTGCGCACGCCGAGCCCGGCCGAGTACGACGAGGCGGTCGTGGCCGCGCAGCGAGCGTTCAGCGCGTGGCGCCAGGTGCCCGCCCCGCGCCGCGGCGAGATCGTCCGACGGTTGGGCGACACCTTCAGGGCACGCAAAGAGGATCTCGCCCGGCTGATCAGCCTGGAGAACGGCAAGATCCTCAGCGAGGCGCGCGGCGAGGTGCAAGAGGTCATCGACGTGTGCGACTTCGCGGTCGGCCTGTCGCGCCAGTTATACGGGCGCGAGATGCAGTCCGAGCGACCGTCGCACCGGCTGCTCGAACAGTGGCACCCGCTCGGCGTGGTAGGCATCATCTCGGCGTTCAACTTTCCTGTCGCCGTGCCGGGCTGGGGCTGGGCGATCGTCCTGGTGTGCGGCGACAGCATCGTCTGGAAACCATCTGAGCTGACGCCGCTGGTGTCGATCGCGGCCCAGGAGCTGTTTCATGCGGTCACCAATGGCACCGAGGCCGAGGGCGTGTTCGGTCTCGTGGTCGGGCCGGGTCCGAGCATCGGCGAGATGCTGGTCGGCGACACCCGCATCCCGCTCATCCAGGCGACGGGCTCCTGCCGCATGGGCCAGCGCGTCGCGGAGGCCGTCGGCAAGCGCACCGGTCGCGCGATTCTGGAGCTGGGCGGCAATAACGCGGTCGTGGTGCTCGACGACGCCGATCTGGACCTGGCGCTGAGGGCGGTGGTGTTCGGGGCCGTCGGCACCGCGGGCCAGCGCTGCACCAGCACGCGACGATTGATCCTCCAGCGCGGCATCGCCTCGACGGTCGTCGAGCGCCTCGCGCGTGCGTATGCCAGCGTGGCCATCGGCGATCCGCTCGACGAGCGCACGCTCATGGGCCCGCTGATCTCGCAACGCGCGCTGGATGGTTTCCGCCAGGGGCTCGACGAGATCCAACGGCAGGGCGGTCAGGTCGTGTTTGG
>VBGG01000384.1:1180-6307 GCA_005883405.1 Chloroflexota bacterium
GAAGTCGACTCGGTCGACGACGCGATCGCGGCGAACAACGCGGTGCCGCAGGGGCTGTCCAGCAGCCTCTTCACCACTAACCTTCAAAGCGCAGAATGGTGGTTATCGGCGGTGGGCTCGGATTGTGGCATCGCCAACGTCAACGTCGGCACCTCGGGAGCCGAGATCGGTGGCGCCTTCGGTGGCGAAAAGGCCACCGGCGGCGGCCGCCAGGCTGGCTCGGACGCGTGGAAGGCGTACATGCGTCGCCAGACGTGCACGATCAACTACGGCACCGACCTGCCGCTGGCACAGGGGGTGCGATTCGACGTTCGGGACTGATGACAACCACCGAGACGCGGCCGGACATCGGCACCGAGCAGAAGCCGGCCATCCTGCCGCCGTGGTCGGTCGTCCTTCATAACGACGACCACAACGAGATGATGTACGTCGTGCGCTCCCTGGTCAAAAGCGTGCCCAACCTGGGCGCCACGCGGGCAACCAGGATCATGTTCGAGGCGCACCAGAACGGCAAAGCCACGGTGACTACCTGTCCGCTCGAGCTGGCCGAGCTCTACCGCGACCGACTGCAGAGCTGCGGCCTGACCACGACGATCGAGCCTGCCTGAAGCTTGTGGCAGCTAGACGACGAGCTGCACGGAGCGCCGCTCCCGCAGCTTGAGCCCCGTCTCGAGCTCCTGCAGAAACGCGTGGACGACACCCCCGGGTGTGCCTGCGTCCTTGCGGCGGATCGCGTCAACGCTGCGTCTCACCGGTGGCGCGTCCAGCACGTCGATCTCGGACAGCAGCCCGCTACTGACTTCGCGCGCGACCGACACGCGCGGCAGCAGTGCGACACCCAGGCCCTCCTCGACCATCTTCTTGGCCGCCTCGATGTTGTCGAGCTCCATCACGGTGTGGGCCACCACGCCCCCCCGCAAGAACAGCGACTGGGTCAGCTCGAAGTAGCTCGAGGTGCGGTCGAACATCACCAGACGCTCGCGACCGACTTCGGCCAGCTCGACTGAGCCGCGGCGAGCGAAGCGGTGCTGGGTGTTGCACACCAGCACCAGCTCGTCTTCGTACAGCGGGATCGAGTCGATGTCCGGATGACGCAGGGTGCGCACCAGTCCGACCTGGACTTCGTCGTTGAGCACCATGGCCAGGATCTCTTCCGAGTGGCCTGTGCGCACCGCCACGTCCACTCTGGGGTGTAGACCGGTGAAGCGCTTCAAGATCGGCGGCAGCACGTACGTGCTCACGGCGGGCGCCGCGCCGAGCGCCAGCCTTCCAGCACTCGCCGACCGCAGGTCAGACAGGGCCTGACGACCGTCTTCGACGGCCTGCACCGCGCGCTCGGCGTTGGGCAGGAATACGCGACCAGCGTCGGTCAGACGCACGCCGCGGCCAGTGCGCACGAAGAGGGCCTCGCCCAACTCCTTCTCGAGCGCCTGGATGCGCGCGGTGAGCGCTGGCTGTGTGACGTAGAGCGCCTCGGCGGCGCGGCTCACATTACCCGTTCGGGCGACTTCGATGAACGCCTGGACCTGGCCGAACAGCATGATCGCTTTCGCTCACCTATCAATCGTATCTATGCCGCGAGCACGCAGGCGGCCAGCGCCACTATACCAGGGTGGCATGTAACGGTTCTACGAAACGAAGGTGTCGCCTCAGTGACGGGTTGGCACAACGCTTGCAGCTTGCTTGACTGGGAGTTGGACATATGCGACTGGCTGGGCCGAACGGCCTGGTAACGGCGATTTCCGCGGCGAGTGCCGCGCTCTGGCTCAGCGGCACGGTTGCGCTGGCGGATGGGCTCGGCGTGCCCCAAGCCCCCGCGCCGCCGGCGGCAGTCAGCCAGGTGACGCAGCCCGTCAAGGTCGCCGCGCCCGCGCCGCCAGTGGCCCCGTCTGCTCCCGCCTCCACTGCTCCGGCCTCGACCGCTCCCGCCTCCACCGCTCACGGCTCGACCGCGCCAGTCTCGACCTCGACCGCTTCGGCCTCATCGGCTGCCGCCTCGACGTCTGCTCCCGCCTCGACGGCGCCAGCAACGAGTGTCAGCAACGTGGTCCAGTCGGCCAGCAACGCGCTCCAGTCGGCGCAGCACGCCGCGGCATCGGCGAGCTCCGCCCCACCACAAAGCGCGTCGGCGACCACTCCTCCCGCGCAAGCCGCGTCATCGACCGCTGCGCGCGCCGCTCAGCCAGCGCCTCCGCCAGTCGCACCCGCCGCGCCGGGCGCACCCGCCCCACCAAGCTTGCCCCAGCCACCGCCCGCCACGACGGCTTCGCCCCCAGTTCCATCAGCTGGTGCCGCGCCGCCACTGGCCGACCCCTCGTCTCCGCCGCCCAGCCCGCCCGCGCCACGCCTGGCCGAGCCCCCCTCTCTCCCCAGCCCGCCCGCGCCGCAACTGGCCGAGCCCCCGTCTCCGCCCAGCCCGCCCGCGCCGCCCCTCGCCGAGCCGCCGGCGCCGGGCGGCGCGAGCGACGCGTCGCCTCCTCCACCGCTCGTGGCAGCGGTGGTCGACCAGACCAGGGCACTTGCCGAGTCGGCGCTCGGCGCCGCACAGCCCGTCGCCGATGCCGCACAGCCGGTCGTTGATGGTGCGCAGCCCGTCGTCGATGCCGCACAGCCGGTCGTCGATGCCGCGCAGCATGTCCTCGATGCCGCGCAGCCCGTGGTCAATGCCGCACAGCCGGTCGTCGATGCCGCGAAGCACTTCGTCGACGCCGCACAGCCGGTCGTCGATGGTGCGCAGCCCGTCCTCGATGCGGCTCAGCCCGTCCTCGATGCGGCTCAGCCCGTCCTCGATGCGGCACAGCCCGTCGCCGATGCGGCGCAGCCGGTCGTCGATGCGGCGCACGGCGCAGCCGGTCGTCGATGCCGCGCAGCCGGTCGTCTATGCGGCGCAGCCGGTTGTCGATGCGGCGCAGCCGGTCGTCGATGCGGCGCAGCCGGTCGTCGATGCCGCGCAGCCCGTCGTCGATGCCGCTCAGCCGGTCGTCGATGCTGCTCAGCCGGTCGTCGATGCTGCTCAGCCCGTCGTCGATGCCGCGCAGCCCGTGCTCGATGCCGCGCAGCCCGTGCTCGATGCCGCGCAGCCCGTGCTCGATGCCGCGCAGCCTGTGGTCAATGCCGCGCAGCCTGTGGTCAATGCCGCGCAGCCCGTGGGGCCTACGCTGCCGCAGCTGGCGGACAACGGCGGTGGTGGCCAGGTGCAGCCGGGGGCGATCGGGGCCGTCAGCGCGGATCTGTTTGCCATCCTCGACGCGGCGGGCGTTCAAATCGCCACCCTCGACCGGGATGTCAGCACGCTGGCCGACCCAGGCCTCGCTACCAGCACGGTAGCCGCCGACGGCCAGCCAACGAGCAGCGCGGGCGCCGCCGAGCTCGATACGACCACGAGGGCCGACGACGTACGCGGGGCCAGCACGATGGCCGAGCGGTGGCCGCGGTTCGAGCCCCGGGTGCTGGAGGGGTCAGGGGCCTCGGGCACGAGCGCGCCGTGGCGGTCCACCAGCGTGGGCGATGAACTCGCGGGCGCCGGCATCAGCTTGAGCAACGCGCTCGCCAGTGTGGGTCCCGACGAGGCTTATGTGGATCAGTTCGATCACACGGATGGAGCCGCTGCACAGGCGAAAGATGCCACTCTGGCCAGCCTGAACACTGCCGCGCGCGTCCCGTCCCTGCCGTCGGTTAGCATCGCGGGCATCGCCCAGGACCGGCTGACTGCGCCAATGCCAAATACGCTGTCCGCCTTCAGGCCAGGCATCGTGGATCGCTTCCCCACCCCTCTCGAGGGCCTGCCTGATCAGTCCGGGTCACTTCCGTCTCGACCAAGAAACGCGGCAGCCGCGCCCGCCACATTCTCGCTGTCCACCGCGGGACCGCCTGGCAGCGCGCCGCCCGCCGCTACTTCACTCAGGCTCGTCGCAACCTGGCGCACGCATTGGCGCCTCGCCAGCCTGCGACCGCCGCCAATCTGTCTGTCTAGCCTCACGCCTCCTGGCTAGCTCGACAGCGGACGTCATTTGCGTTCAGCGCCAACTGCGCTGACCACGACCTTCCGCTGTCGCTCTTTGTAAGCGCTCTGCCGTGGCAAACACGGCCGGTGACGCTTCCCAACAGGAGACCCATGCTAGTTCACACACTGCCTGACATCAGGCCATCCCGCACGTTGCGCGGCGGTCAAGCCCGCCCGCGCAGCTCTACGTCGCCAACTCGGCGCTGCAAATCCAGCGTCGCGGATACCCTGTCGCCCGCCGTTACCTTCGAACAGCTGTTCATGCTCAGCCGCGACGCGCTCATCGTGAGCGACGTCGGTTCGGGACAGATCGTTCGCTGGAATCCCGCCGCGGAGCGCCTGTTCGGCTATTCAGCGGCACAGGCGATCGGCCGGTCACTCGAGCTGGTGATGCCACGGGCCGTGGCCCGCCTGCACCGCGAGCAGATCGCGCACTACGCGCGGACCGGCGAAGCAGACGTGCTGCTTGCCCGAGTCCCGCAGGCCAGGCCGGCGCTGACCGCCTCTCGCGAGGAGATCCGCGTCGAATGCTCGATGGCGCCGCTCGAGGTGCCTGGTAGCCCGCCGCGGTACGTGCTGCACACGTTCCGCGACGCGAGGTGCCTGGAAGAGGAAGAAAAGCACGCGCTCGGGCTGGCTCGGGCCGAGGCAGCCCTGGCCGAAACCGAGGCGCGGCTCCGCCGCTGTGAGCAGCTCCTCGCCGAGAGCACGAACCAACTGCAACCCTGTGTAGACCGAGCGAAGCGGACATCAGAGCGTCTGGCGCGCGTCGCCTCGCGAGGCGACGCAGATGCAAAGGACCGCCTGGCGCTGCTCGCGCGCGTTGTCGATGGGCGCGCGGAGCACATCCAGGGCGTTCTCGACCAGCTCGCTAAGACCGCGGCGATCGAGGCCGGCACGTTTACGCTCAACGGCGAACGAGTCAATCTGGCGCCGCTGGTCGGCCGCGTCGTGGTGAGCGCGCGCGCTCGATCGGCTGCACACCGAGTGAGCTTCGGCGCACCTCAGGGACTGACGGCGCTCGTCGATGCGGCGCGCATCCAACAGGTGCTGCACGATCTGATCGATCGAGCCATCCGCCGCAATCCACGCGGCTGCTGGATCGATGTCGACGTGCGACGGCC
>VBGG01000385.1 GCA_005883405.1 Chloroflexota bacterium
GGACTCGGCGGGCGCAGCTCCGAGCCCCTCAACCAGCTCGAGCGCGACGACCGCCGCGACGAGCAGCCCGGTCAGTAGCCCTGCTCCGAACAGCGGCGCCACCACCTCTGGCAGTCCCCCGCCGACCAGCAATGCCACCACCCCCGCAAGCAGCACGGCGAACGGTAGTGGTAAGGCGAAGGATGACAAGAAGCCTTAAGGCCGACGACCAGGCTGGCCAGGTTGGCAGCAATCACTATTGAGTCTCGTGCATTACCCTGCGGCTTCCGCGTTCACGCGTTCACGCGTTCGCGCGTTCTTTCGCCGCGGTGTGTTTGGCTGCATGTGGCCCCGTCTTTCGCCCCCGTCGAGGCGCGCTCGCGCTGCGCGCTGACCGAGCCAGAACATCGAGCCATTGAACGCGCGAACGCGGGAACGCGCGAACGAAAACGCGCATCCAATAACACGATCATCGGTAATGGGACCGTCGAGCAGGTCCCGACGTAATCCTCGTCCTGGCGGGCGGTGTCATTCTCACGCGAAGCCGAAGAATCCGCGTCTCACCATTTGGGCATATGCGGCAGCCAATCGGGCTGACCCTCGCGCATGGCGCTGACGTCGTCGCGCGCCATCGCGGCTGAGCCGCGATTGACGTAGGCGGCGTGGGCGGCCTCGAGCTTGTCTTCGTTGATGCTGACGCCCAGGCCCGGGGCGTCCCACAGGTCGATCTTGCCGTCACGGAAGCGAAAGCGGTCGGTCTCACACACAACATCCGACTCGGCATTCCACGGATAATGCGTGTCGCTGGCGTACAGCATGTTCGGAATCGCGGCCGCGGCGTGGATCATGGCGGCGAAGCTCACCCCCAGGTGGCTGTTTGAGTGCTGAGAGAGGCCCCAACCGAGCGTCTTGCAGATCACGCCCAGGTGGCGGTACGCGGTCAGCCCGCCCCAGCCGTGGTGGTCGCCCAGCACCACCTGGACTGCCCGCTGCCGAAATGCCAGCGGAATGTGCTCGAACGCGGTGACGCACATGTTGGTACTGAGTGGCAGCGGCGTATGCTGCGCGGTCTCGCGCAGCTGCTCGGCGACCCAGATGGATGTCTCAACCGACCAGGCGGCATTGGGGTCGATGCGGAGTCCCGCCATCGGTCCGAAACGCTCGCGCATCAGCTTGATCGTGCGCACCTCGAGATCCGGCTCCAGAACCCCAGCCTTCAACTTGAAGACGGTCATGCCGTAGCTTTCGTGGAAGCGCTCCGCTTGGCGCAGGAGCTCCTCCGGGGTCAGTGCCTGACCCCAGCTGTCATCGCCGGCCTGTTTATAGAACAGGTAGGCGGCGAACGGTACCCGTCGCCGCGCTGCGCCGCCGAGCAGGTCGTACACCGGCCGACCGGTTGCCTTGCCGATGAGGTCCAGGCAGGCGACCTCGATGGTCGAAAAGACGTTCGGGCGGCCGATCAGCACCCGTAGCGCCTCGATTTGATACGGGTCCGCGCCGACAACATGCTTGCTGGCGGCGTTCAACTGTTGGACGTACAGCCCTCCGCCCGGGCCCTCGCCAATTCCCTCCAGGCCCTCCTCCGTCCGCAAACGCACGATGACGCGCAGGAACCAGGGCTCGTGCACCCCGTGATGATTGAGCAGAGGCGGGTCCGGGCACGCCAGCGGCGTGATCACCATCTCGCTGATGCGCATACGCTCAAGGCTACGCCTCTTTGCGCTGTGCACGAGGCCTGGTCAGCGCAGGATGCCGGTCGCCAGGGCCAGCCAGCCGAGCAGGAAGGCGACGCCGCCGAGCGGGGTGATGGCGCCCAACCACAGGGTGCCCGTGAGCGCCAGCAGATACAGGCTGCCCGAGAACAGGAGCGATCCGGCGATGAACAGCCAGCCGGCGGCTGACAGCCAGACAGAGCCCTCCGTTGAGAAGCGTGCCAGCAGGATACCGACCCCGACGAGCCCCAGCGCGTGGTACATCTCGTAGGTGACGCCGGTCTGGAACACGTCAAGCATCTCGGGCGCGAGGCGGGCGCGCAGCGCGTGCGCGCCGAAGGCTCCCGCCGCCACGGCCAGGCAGCCGCTGAGCGCGCCGATGGCGATGAATGCTCGGTCCATGCGTCAATCTACATGCTAACGGGCGATTGACTTCATCGCGGCTGGGCGGTACGTCGGTAGGCAAAGATGGCGGCCCGGCGGGAGGTGACCGATGTTCGGATGTGGCGAATGTGTTGAGCGCGGTGCGCTGGTGTTCCGCCACGATGTCGCCCAGGCGGCGTACAGGGCCCAAGCGGACCACTTACGGCATATGGAGCGCATCGACCAGGAGGTGCTGGAAGCAGTGTGGGACGCGCGCGGCCGCGTACGCCGAGCGCTGCAGGCCGCGCGCCGTATGTTCGGCCTGCTGGCCGCGGTCGGTCCAGCGTTCGCCGCGTTTGGTGAGCCGCGCGGGTCCGGCGCGGGCGGCCGACCACCGGCCAGCACCGCCACGGCCCAGACGGGCCGCGTGCACACCGTTCCGTCGACCTCGTCCACGGTGCGACTGGGCGTGTTCGATGCCACGCTGCCGAGCATTCTGGACGTGGACTCGGGTGACGTCATCGTGTACCCGGACACATGGACACACTTTCTGAACAGGCTCCAGCCGGGGGTCCCCATCGAAGAGTTGGCGCGCATGCGACGCGACAACCCTGGGAAGGGACCGCAGTCCATCATCGGTCCGGTGGGCGTCCGCGACGCGCAGCCCGGTGATATGGTCGCCGTCCACTTCCAGCGCCTGCTGCCGATCGACTGGGGCGTCAACTTCAACAACCCGGGCGCCCTGGGTACCGGCGCCCTGCCCGACGAGTTCCCCGACGGTCAGGTGCGCTACTTCGACTTCGACCTCGGCGCCATGACCGCGTCATTCACGCCCGGCATCACCCTGCCGCTTGCGCCCTTCCAGGGCACATTCGGACTGGCGCCCGAGGCGGGCGGCGTCGTCAGCTCCGTCCCGCCCGGCCAGCACGCGGGCAACCTGGACCTGCGGGATCTGACCGAGGGCTCGGTCCTGTACGTGCCGGTCTGCCAGACCGGCGCCAAGCTGTATACCGGCGATTCGCACGCGCTCCAGGGTGATGGCGAGGTCAACCTGACGGCGCTCGAGACCGCCATGCGCGAGGTCCGTATCAAGGTTGTCCTCCATGAGCAAGCCGGTTGGGCGTGGCCCTTCGCCGAGACCGACACGCACTGGTACGCGTTGGGTGTGCACCCGGACCTGGGCGAGGCGTTCAAGATCGCCCTCCACAACACGCTCGACTTCCTCGAGCGCAAGGCTGGCCTGGCGCGACTGGACGCCTACGCCCTGGCAAGCATGGCCGTCAGCTTTCGCGTGACGCAGGTGGTGGACGGCAATAAGGGGGTCCACGCCATGATCCCAAAGAGCCTCTTCGCGCAGGACGCGCGCCAGGGCATCTCGATCGTCTAAGACGACCCGGACGCGCCCGAGGGAGCGCGCACATAGGCATGAAACTTGCCTGCGCGGCCAGCCGCGAAGGAGTGCCGATGAAAAGCGTCAGGTGTCGCGTCCGGGATGCGGCGCGCGTTGGCTGGATCCTGATCATGCTCGCGGGTGTGTCACTGGGCGGCGGGAGCGCTGCTTTTGCCGCCAACCCACCGGCGTATACCGTCAGCGATGTCGGCGCTTACGGAGGCGAGCCGTCGATCGTCTCGGACACCCGTCAGCGATGTCGGCGCTTACGGAGGCGAGCCGTCGATCGTCTCGGACACCCTCGGGCAGTTGTACGACACCACGCCCAGCGGCGGGACGATCACGTACACCTCCGTCGATCACGGAGCGACCTGGAAACAGGTCACCACCGCGGACCCCAACAGCGGTGACGACTGCCTCGCCACAGACCAGCGGAACGCGGTGTACCTGTGCAATCTGGCCGGCAGCCAGGGCGTTGCTCCACTGCAGGCCGACGTGTGGAAGTCCGTCAACCACGGCACCACGTGGTCCCACGGCGCCGGCTTCATTCCTCAGTGCGCGACGAGCTGCTCACCCTTCGGGGTTGACCGGGACTGGGTAGCCGCTTCGATCCTCCCGCCGGCGACGAAGTCGTCCCAGGCCGAGGTCGTGCTCATGTATCACGACTTCTTCGGCCCGAGCCAGATCTGGGTAAACATCTCGCACGACGGTGGCGCGACCTTCGGCCCGCCCCAGGAGGTCCTGGCCGAGCCGGCGGTCACCCGCGGAGCGGTGACAGGCACGCTCGTCGCCCAGGGCTTCACCTTCTGCAACACGGTGCCCGCGGGTGTGGGCATCGCGCCGCCGGGCACGCCGCACGCTGGGCGCATCATCGTCGCCTGGATCGCGGCCGACCTGGCGCAAAATGCCACCGGCTGCAATGTCACCATGCTGCAGTCGTTTCACACGCTGTGGGTGTCGTACTCGGACGATAACGGCAAAACGTGGACTCCGCAGCAGGCCTTCGACGCCGGATTCGGCCACGACGCCTCGACTCCATTTGTCGCGTTCACACTTGACAAGCTGGGCAATCCGTATTTCGCGTTTGCCATCAACCTCAACTCCAACCCGGCGACGTGCTCGGCGGAGTCTACGGCCGGAACCGTGCAATCCGACACCTCGTGTGAGTACGACATGTACGTCGTCTGGTCGAGCAACGGAGGCACGACCTGGGATGGTGGTGGCGGGTTGATCCCGGGCAGCGCCGCGAGACCCTATCGGGTGAATCCACCAGGCGAAACTGGCACGCACTTCTTCCCGGCTATCGCCGCGGGAGACCCAGGCAAGGTGGATGTGGCCTACTTGCGTACCCCCGAGATCGTTCCCACCGATGCGTTCGGCAAGGCCAACCCGGGCGGCTGCGCCGGGCCCGGGCCCGCGAATGGGAACCCGACGACATACCCGCCCGCGTGCCACTGGAACCTGTACGCCGGGCAATCCCTGAATCTCAACTTGAGCCCTGCCACCGCAACGTGGACGACCACCCAGATCACGACCACTCCGATGCACATCGGAGACATCTGTAACCTGGGGATCGCCTGCGTCGCACCCAGCTCCAACCGCAACCTGCTCGACTTCATCATGGAAACGCTCGACCCTCGAGGTTGTGCGCACATCGCCTACGCCGACGACAACACGATCAACAAGCTTCGTGTCGCCAACCAGGCTTCGGGGTGCCTGCCTTCGGCTTCTGATTAGCCTGACCGTTGGAAACGAAGGCGGCGGCCGGCCCGCTAAAGCAGCGCTGGTATGGACGTTGCAGGCATCATGCTTGGCAACATGCGGTTCAGCACGCTCGTGTTCGTACGCCACGCGCACGTGGCCGACAACGATCCCGCTGGGGCTCGCCTGTGCGGCTGGTTCGACCCGCCCCTCAGCCGCCGCGGCTGGGCCCAGGTCGAACGCCTGTGCGCCCGACTCGAGGGGGCGCCGCGCCCGACGGCGCTGTATACCAGCCCCTTGAGACGGGCGCGGAGCATGGCTCACGTGTTGGGCGCTCGCCTGGGCCTCGCGCCCCGCGCGTTCGATCTACTGCGCGAGATTCACTGCGGGCGCCTCGAAGGCGTGCCTATCACCGAGGTGCAACAACGCTATCCGATCCTGTGGCACGCCAATCTGCGGCAGATCGACGATGGCTTCCAGTGGCCCGGCGGCGAGAGCTACCGTGACTTCCGCCGCCGCGTCCTGCGCGCCGTAAGCGCGATCGCTGCCGAACATCGCGGCGAGCGGGTCATCGTCGTCACCCATGCGGGTGTGATCAGCCAGGTCCTCGGCGCGCTCAGCGGTATCCGCGCCGCGTGCTGGGAGGCCTTCCGTCCCAACAATGCCAGCCTGACCATCGTCCAATGGGGCGACGGAGCCGGCCGTGTGCGTACCTTTGATGATCATGACCACCTCAGGCACGACTTCGTGGCGCCAGAGTAGGTCGGCAAGCTCAATCGCCCGCAGGTAATCTCGTACGGCGCGAATGGCTTCGGCCTGCCGCCGAGGCGACGAGTCGCCCACACGCATGGCCCGCTGCAGGTGGTACCGCAGCGCACCGGCCAACGCATTGCTGGCGGCCGCTATCCAGTACCAGACGTACGCCTCGCGCACGACAGCGGGCGGAAGACCGCGGGCGCGGAGGTAGTGCCGCAAGAGCGACGTACGTTGCCTGCGCACACCGGGTTCCCAATAGGCAAGCGACTCCAGCCAGGAGCTGACGTCTTCCAGCGGCGATCCAAGCCGCGCTCGGGCCCAGTCCAGGAGCACCGCCGAGCGCGAGCCGGTCATCTCTCGGATCAGCACGTTCCCGGAGTGCACGTCACCATGCAAAACGGCCGGGCCTAACGGACCGGACGCCATCAGCTGGCGGCACGGCGAGCTCGAGGGTATCGAGCGTCGCCCGCGCGCTGGGGAGCAGCTCCGATTCGTAGTCCCAGGCGCCGAGCGGGCCGGCGAGTGGAGCCGCGGACAAAGCGGCGTGGATCTCGGCGAGCTGCTCGAGCACGTGGGAGACCAGGGCAGGCTCTGCCCAGGGACAACGGGATGTGGGGATCCACTCGAGAAACAGATAACTGGTAGCGGGGCTGACTGAATGGACTCCCACCAGCTGTGGAGTAGCTCTCGCTCCAGCTGACGCCAGGAGCTCGTACATGGCGAGCTCGCGATTGGCGGGTCCGTCCAGGCGCTTGACTACGAAGGTGAAGGTGCGCACAGTGTCCTGGCAGAGGACCGCCTCCGCCTGGACGCGCGCCACCGCGCGCGATTCCAGCCCGCCAAGCAGCGGCTGTACGTCGAGGAGCACCCGCTCCACTTCGGCGGCGCACTGCCGCCTGACAAATGCCGCGACGTGCGCGGGCTCCAACTCGCCGCACACGATGCCCCCAACCTCGCTGTCCCACATCACCCTGGCCCCACTGTTGAGCTACACGTCGATCGTCCTCTCGACCGTGTCGTGCCTGCCGAGTCGCACGTGGTCTGGCCGAGCGCTGTTCAGTTGTACGCTTGTCCTCCTTGCTTGGGATCTGACGTGAGCTGAGGGCCAGGGTGCCCGGATAACGCTCCCGTGGACCCACATTATGGTGCGTCCGGCGGCGGAATGGAAGGGCAGATTTGGAGACAGCTGTAGGCGGCCCCAGGGGATAGGGGGCCGCCTACAGCGCGAGTGATTTCAGCGCGAGCTATGCGTTGGTCTCAGTGGTGTCCGCCGCCATCGCCGCGTCCGCTGCCGCCCGAGCCGCTGCCACTCGAGCCGCTGCTGCCCGACTTCGAGGGCGCGCTCGACGACGAGGAGCTGCCAGATCGTTCGTGCACCGTCGGCGCCGCGACCGTGCTGGTGGTCGAGCCGTAGTACGTCGTCACCACGTCGTCCGATCCGCGAGTCGCACTCCGGTCCTCCTGGCGGACGTCCGGAGTGGCACTTCGGTCCTCCTGGCGGACGTCGCCCGGAGTCGCACTCCGGTCCTCCTGGCGGACGTCCGGAGTGGCACTTCGGTCCTCCTGGAGCGGCGCCGCGGTCGTGCTGGTGGTCGATCCGTAGTACGTCGTCACCACGTCGTCCGATCCGCGAGTCGCACTCCGGTCCTCCTGGCGCACATCGCCGGTTTCGAGCTGGGTTGCCGGCTGAATGCTCAACCGGTCATCGCCCACCTCCAGCTGCCGATCGACCTGGCGGTCCTCCTGGGGCACGTCGTTGATGAGGAGCGGGTCAGCAATAGCCGGATCGTCGAGGCCGCTGGCGAATGCGTCGTCCAGGCGTCGATCCTGGATGAGCAACCGGTCGGCGTCCGGTGCGAGGCCGCGATCCTGCAGCTGCGGGATTGGCGTGGTGGCGGTTTGAGCCGCAACCGGCATGACGCCTAGCACGGCTGGCAGGGCCAGCAGGAGCCCACTTGCGAGGCCTCCAAGAGTGAGCATGTGTCGCGTGCGGCGACCCCGACGAGAATGAGGAGATACCTGTGTATGCATGAGGAGACATCCCAATCCTTGTCCTAATAGTCTCAGCCACCCGCACCTCTCAGCTGGTGCTGGCGTGCATGCTGAATAACTCCCCCAGCATGCTCCTGCGTTATGCATTGGAGTACGGACCAAGGTCTGGAAGTTGTCAGCCAATCGGCGGAATAAGCGCGCGGAGGGAAGAATCCTCAGGAGCTGCGGCGGGCAAACTCGGCCAGCGTCGGCTCGACCAGGCGTGCAAAGTCGCTGTACTTCAGGCTCAGCGTGTCCGTGTGCGTACCCGCCTGGATGACGATCGTGTCGTCCTCGGCCAGCGCGCGATCGACGATCACCGGCACACCGTACAGGTTGCCGAACGGCGGCATGGCGCCGACCTCGCAGTCAGGGAAGCTACTGGCGAACTCGTCCTCACGCGCAAGGCGCACGTCCTGCGCGCCGAGCACCGCGGGCAGCCGCGATTCGTGGACGCGATACGCGGCTGGCAGCGCGAGCATCACGATCCTGTCGTCGGCCCTGACCATGACGACCTTGGCCAGCAGTTTGCCCGGGACGTGCTCGCTCGCAGCGATCTCCTGGGCACTCACGGCCCGAGCGTGGTGCTGGACCTGGTAGGGCACGTGGTTCTCGCGCAGGTATGACTCCAAGCGGTCCTTACATTGCACGGCGGCACCTCTGGAAAACTGGCGGTCGACCCGGGGCGTTGAACGTGGTTAAATGGATACGACGAGGGAGGCCTGCATGAAAGACCCTGTATGTGGGACCGAGGTGATGCCGGGACAGGAAGAGGCCGAGATGCAATACCAGGGGCAGACGTATCACTTCTGCTCCCGTGAGTGCCGCGACCTGTTTGCCAAGAACCCCGGGGAGTACCTGAAGGCAGCCCAGCGACAATAGAAGTTCGGCCGACAAGCCGCGTTTCTCGTCAAGTCGCAGTCGGCCGAACTTCTTCTGATTGATTGCCTGGGGACGCGGCCGCCGAATGCATTGGCAAGACTGGTTTTGGCCGCGGCCCCAGAGCGCCCAGCGCGGGCCGAGTACGGCCGGTGATGCGGCTAGAAGTTCGGCCGACAAGCCGCTTTTCGGCAAAAGACGCAGTCGGCCGAACTTCTGTGACAGACTGGCCCTAGGAAGGCGGCAGGATGATGCGCTGCATCTCTTCGGCCGAAAATGCCCTCATCGTCTCGGTATGGACGTTGCCGGCCATACCGAGCGCCAGGGCACTGGCACTGGCTGTCTCCTCATCGGGAAACTCGGCGATGCTCACCAGGTCGTATCGACCCTGAGTCCAGTAGGCCGCGATCAGACGCGCGCCGCGCTGCTCGAAAGCGGCGCGTGCCTCTTCGACCCGCCTGACCGTGTCCTTCACGTTCTTGACGCCCTGATCTGTCCACGTGTAAAGGCCGATGTACGTTGGCATCACGTTCCCCCGTCCGCGCAGATTGGTCGGGTCAGCCAGCTGTCCATTCGCGCTCCAGCTCCTCGGACGGAATCCCGGC
The DNA here is from genome assembly GCA_005883405.1 of Chloroflexota bacterium. Taxonomy (GTDB): domain Bacteria; phylum Chloroflexota; class UBA6077; order UBA6077; family CF-72; genus CF-72. The sequence goes on from VBGG01000385.1 coordinate 9,417, forward strand.
CGTCTCGGCGGCCAGCGGATCAGCACGATGCGCGGTAGTCAGGCGCGCACGTAACTCGGCGAGGATGCCCACCAGAAACGCCGCGTCCGTCGACGGGTGATGCTTCGCCACGTGCTGTTCGACATCCCTGAGCGCCGCCTCGTAACCGTGCCGCCACGCGGTCTCCTGGACAACAACGTCAGCCATACGCCTTCCCTGCCCCTCAGTGTCTCACGATCGTCGTCCCGCTGCAGCCGGGCGTACGACGCGAGCGCGGGTCAGTGTTATTCTCGATGAACAGCGGTCCCAACGCGGGGACCGGCCGAAGGAGGGCGATCGATGAGGATCACACTCAGCTGCATCAAGGCGGATGTCGGCGGTTTCGTGGGGCACGGCGAGGTCCATCCTGAGCTGCTCGGGCGAGCGCACGAGCTGCTCGGCAAGTCCGACGCGCTGGTGGACTTTCATGTCACCCGCGTCGGCGACGACATCAACCTGATCATGACCCATCGCGAAGGGGTCGACAGTCCGCGGATTCATGGTCTGGCCTGGGACACGTTCAAACAGGTCACCGAGGTTGCGAAGCGCCTGAAGCAGTACGGCGCTGGCCAGGACTTGCTGGTCGATGCCTTCTCGGGCAACGTCCGCGGCCTCGGCCCGGGCGTGTGCGAGATGGAGTTCGAAGAGCGGCCGTCCGAGCCAGTCATCGTCTTCATGGCCGACAAGACCGAGCCCGGCGCCTGGAACCTGCCGCTCTACAAGGTCTTCGCGGATCCGTTCAACACGCCGGGGCTGGTCATCGACAACAAGATGCATAAGGGGTTCGACTTCGTGGTCCACGACCTGAAGGGCAACACCCAGATCAGAATGTCGTGTCCCGAGGAGTTGTACGACCTGCTGATGTACATCGGCGCGCCGCACGCCTACGTGATCAAAGAGATCTACTCTCGTGAGCTTGGTGAGATCTGCGCTTCGGCGACCACGACGAAGCTTTCGCTGATCGCGGGGCGCTACGTCGGCAAGGACGATCCGTCGCTGCTCGTGCGCTGCCAGAGCGGTCTGCCGGCCGTGGGCGAGGCGTTGGAGCCATTCGCGTGGCCACACTTCGTCGGCGGTTGGATGCGTGGCTCACACTGCGGTCCGCTGATGCCATGCGCCCTCGAGCAGGCGCGACCGAGCCGCCTCGACGGGCCGCCGCGGGTCGTGGCGCTCGGCTTCCAACTTGCCGAGGGCAAACTCGTTGGCCCGCGCGACATGTTCGCCGACCCGGCGTGGGACAAGGCGCGCGAGATGGCGAACGAGATGGCCTACACCATGCGCCGCCACGGGCCTTTCGAGCCGCACCGCCTGAGCCTCGACGAAATGGAATACACGACCATGCCGCAGATCATGGAGCGGCTCGCGGCGCGCTGGCAGCCGATCCCCGAGCCCGGCCAACCAGCACGCGAGCTGGTCGGGGCTGGCAGAGGGCACGCGCGAGGCGACGGGCGCACGCTCGACGTGGACTGAACCAACGTACAGGCGGCTTCTAGTCAACTGGCCAGTGACCGGCGAGCTCAGGGCGGTCACAATTGGCGCGTGCGGGCTGTCGTACTGCACGACTTCGGACCGCCCTCGGTGCTGGTTGCTGAGGACGTCTGTGACCCGCTGCCCGGGCCGGGCCAGGTCGTCATCGACGTAGACGTCGCCAATCTCACGTTCGTCGAGACCCAGGTGCGCGCTGGTCGTCCGCCGCACCCCTCCATGTTGCCGCCGCTGCCCGCCATTCTCGGCAACGGGGTGGGTGGCGTGGTGGCGGCCGTGGGGCACGGGGTTGATTCCGGCCTGGTTGGGCGGCGAGTCGTAACCAGCCTGCGTGGCACCGGCGGCTACGC
>VBGG01000387.1 GCA_005883405.1 Chloroflexota bacterium
ACAGGGCGAGGACGGTCGCCAGGTGGACGACGAGCAGCACGCCCATGGCTGGTGTCTCGCGCAGGACCAGCAACAGCATGCCCGTCAGAGACACCACATCCAGACTGATCAGGAACAGCCAATCCAGGGCGAGCGTCTGCGCGTCAGCCGGCGCTCGGTCACTCCGCCACTTGAGATACAGCAGCCCGGTGGCGCCGACGATCATCACGGCTCCACCAACCGAGCCGAGCACCACCGGGACGCTCAGCAGCGGATACGGCGGTAGCTGATCGAAGACGTCTTGCATGATGGCCGCCGCGATCGTCGCGATGAACGCGCTGATGAAGCCATAGAACACCAGCATGTGCAGCACCAGCCGCGTGTTGGAGGTGCGTTCGCTGGGGTAGTAGCAGCCGCCTCCGGTTCCCCCGCGCAGGTACCGCAGTCCCAGAGCTTCGCCCGCGGCGGCGAGCGCGGCCCGCCAACTGCCAGACTGCGTCCGGGTTGCGCCAATGTCCTTCGCAAAAGCGAAAGCGCCGGCGAGCATGACGCCGATTGCATATAGCCACAACAGGAGGGCCGGCAGCACCATCGCCAGGTATGGGACCACGGTGTAGAACGCGCCGGGCCCCGTTTGCGCCTGGAACAAGCCTCGCGGGGAGAAAGCGGCGATCAGGCCGAAAAACGCCAGGCTCGCCACGGCGACGGTCAACAGGAGCCAGGCGTTGCGCCGTGCCAGGCCCGCGACCACGCGCGGCAGCGCGTACTCCGCGTAGGTCCGCTCACGGACCTCAGCCAATGCCCTGGGAATGTTGACGCCGAATTCGTGCGGCGGAGCGTACATGCAGGCGTAGAAGCACGCGCGACAGTCATGGCACAGGTTGGCCAGATAGACGACGTCCGCTGGCGTAAATCGTCGCCGCCGCTCCAGGGCCGGAAACACCGCGCAATAGCCCTCGCAGTAGCGGCAGGCATTGCACACCTCCAGCTGCCAGAACGTCTTGGCGGGGATCTCGGCCATTACGCCACCCTCACCCCAGCCCTCTCCCAGAGGGAGAGGGAGAAACACAACGGGCCGCCTCGGTACCCGCGATGCGGCCGAAGACGGTGCCGATGGTCAGACCGAAGCCACCCAGATAACCCGACGACAGGATGTTGCCGGACATGACCTCGCCCGCGGCGAAGAGGTTGTCCACTACGGCGCCATCGGCCATCTTGACCCGACCACAGGCGTCAACGGCCAGCCCGAGGTAGGTAAACGTGATGCCCGGCCGCAAGGGATAGCCATAAAACGGTGGCACCTCGAGAGGCACTGCCCAGTGGCTCTTCGGCGGATCCAGGCCATACGTTGCGCAGTCGTCGAGCACGCCAGGATTGAACGTACCCCCAGGCCCGACCGCCGCGTTGAAGGCTGCGACCGTTTCATACAGCGCGGCAGGATCGAGCCCGAGCGCGGTGGCCAGATCAGCCACGGTCGCAGCCTCGAACGGCCGGTAGAGCGAAGTGAGAAAACAGTCCAGCATGCGCGAGTCGACGATCGAGTACGCCATCTGATCCGCTTGCTCGGCGATCAGCCGTCCCCAGATGGCGTAGCGCTTGGGCCAGAAGTCCTGGCCCTCGTCGTAGAAGCGCTTGCCAAATTTATTGACGGCGACTCCGAACGGGATCGAGTCCAGCCGCGTGGCGATGCCCCCGTCGAATCGCGGCGCCCGGGCGTCGAGCGCCACCGCGTGGAACCCTTTCGGATCGCCCGCGCTGGCGGCGCCCTTATCGAGCAGGCTGGCAAGTACTCGACCGTCGTTGTAGGGCGTGCCGCGGATGACGTAGTTGTCGACGGCGTCGCCCCAGTAGCGTCGCAACCAGTCGAGATTGGCCTCGAACCCACCACTGGTCACCACCACGGCTCCGGCGGTGATCTCGCGCCTGACACCGTTCTGCTCCACGACGACTCCACTCACGCTGTCGCCCGAGTGGAACACCACGTCTTCTACGGAGGCTTCGTACTCCACCTGCACGCCCATCGCCTCAGCGGTCTGGTAGTACGTATTGAGCAGCGCCTTACCACCACCCAGAAAGAAGCGGTTGGTGCGACCCAGGTGGAGCGTGCCGGTCAAAGGTTGCTGCCAGTGGACTCCATGCTCGGTCATCCACTCCGCCACGGTGCACGACTGCTCCACCACCAGCTCGGCCATCTGGCGATTCTGACCGCCGCCGACCCGAAGCAGGTCGTCCAGCAGCTCCTCCTCCAGGTACGCCTCACCGGTGGTGAAGGCCTCGCCAGGCCCATGCGCGTAGCGGATGTCGCGCGTGTGTCGGCTATTGCCGCCCCGCCGCCACGCCGGGGCGCGCTCGAGCACCAGCACCGATCGAGCGTGGTGCCGCGCTGAGATCGCCGCCACGAGGCCGGCATTGCCGCCGCCGGCCACCACTACATCGAAGCGCAAACGCGTTCAGTGTATACAGATACCTATGGCTCTTCAGTTCGGTCCACGGTTGAAGGCGCTCCTCGACGAGCCGCTGCCCATCATCGTCGGCACGACTCGCCGCGATGGCAGCGTCCAGATGGTCCCGGTGTGGTACGAGTACCGCGACGGTCAGATCTGGCTGAACGGCGGCCCGAATCGGGCCTGGTTCAAGCACATGCAGCGCGATCCGCGCGTGAGCCTGCTGGTGCTGGATCCGAAGAATATGTTTCGCTGGGCGCAGATCCAGGGCAGACTGGCGAGTCATACCCTCGAGGGCGGCGACGACCACATCGAGCACCTGGCGCGGCGGTACACCGGCGGCGCCTACCGCGGCCCGAAGATCGAGCGCATGATCATCCGCATCGACCCCGAGCGCGTCACCGGTGGCGAGAACATGCAGCCCTGGGACGTCACCGGCTAGCGCCTTTACTTGTTTTGAACGTGAGTGTCAGCTGTTAGACCGTCTGGGCGGCGTGGTGCTCCTCGAGGATGTCGCGGTTGAGGCGCGCGGCGCCGTACTCGCCGCCCATCAGGTTGTGGTACGCCACGCCCGAGAACAGGTGGTGGCTGCGCGTGGGCAGGTCCAGTCCGTCGGCGAACTCCGCGCGCTGCAGCGCGATGTAGCCATCCTGTTGCTGCCGGCGGAGCCCCTGGAGCAACTGGCCGAAGCCGAGTCCGTTGGCATGAATCGCCGCCAGGGTGATGAAGATGAAGCGATAGCCCAGCTCGCCCAGCTCGGTCCACCGCAGCGGATTCGACTCCGCGTGCCACTTGAACGAGCTGGACCAGTTGAAGGCAAACTGCGCCTCTGGAAAGCGTTTGTGGACCTCTGCCGAGAACGTCTCAACGGGACCACGATCGGCGTTCGGAAATTCGCACCAGATCAGGTCCGGTAGACCGGTATCGAGGTAGCGGCAGGCGCGCTCGACGGCCAGCGCCAGGCCCCGTGTCGATTCCGGGGCATCGACCGCGGAGACTGCATCAGTGCGGCCGACAATCACGAAGTCCGGGTTTCCCAGGTCGTCGGCAACGTTGCGAATCGCCTTGAGCTTGCCGATCATCTCTTCGGCCGAAATCAACGCTTTACCAGCAATATGCCCGCAGCGCTTGGGGAGGACCTGATCCTCCAGGTGGCAGGCGGCGACACCTGCGCCGACGTAGAGCTCGGTCGTGCGCGCCACGTTGAAGGCATTGCCGTAGCCGCCGTCCATGTCCACCAGCAGGGGTGGAATGGGCAGGTGCCTGGGAGACACGCCAGCGTCGGGGTCGCCGACGGCCATCGTGAGTTGGAACTTGCGCAGCGCGCTGACCGTGCGGCGCGCGCCGTCAGCAATTTCGACACTCGAATAGAGGTCCATGTCGGTCGAGCCGACGTGGCCCATCGCGAACGAGTAGCCGCTGAAGTACACCGCCGGAAATTCGTAGTACATGGCTTGCTGGGCGGTAAACGGGTCGTAGACGCCGGGCGCAAACACAAACGGCTCTGACTTGAGTAGCGCGCGCAGGCGCGAGCTGGGGTGGACCCAGCGCGAGGCAGGGACGCTAAACCCTGGCGGAAGGAGCGGTGTGGGGCGCAGCGCCTCGGCGGGCGCGTGACCATTGAGCGATATCTCCACTGCGGGACCTCTCTTCGTTGAGACCTTTGGCTTACTACTCAGCCTCCCAGACGTCCCGATATCACTACCAGGGTCTAACGGCGATACGGCCGATCGAAGCTGGCTATAACTCACGATCGGAAAGAAGCAGATCAGAAAGGTGATCCACACCTTTGGCATGGGTCTCAGTTGCCAAACCAGATCAGGAACAACGGCGGGATGGCGATCTTCGGAATCGTCTGACTGAAGATCAGGAAGGGCGTGATGCCAGCCTCGACCGGCGGCCAGGAGACGATCGCCATCGCCAGCGCGATGCCCACCACCAGCGTTTGCAGCCGCGGGGGGGTAATAACATGGGATGCATCCAAGCTTGAGACGGCTCGGGCCGTCGAACCTGGAGGAGACTGTATGTCTCGACTCGATCTC
>VBGG01000386.1 GCA_005883405.1 Chloroflexota bacterium
GTTGGGTATCATTTGTTCTCCCCAGCGGAAGTGGCGCAGCGGTAGCGCACCTGCTTGCCAAGTAGGGGGCCGCGGGTTCGAATCCCGTCTTCCGCTCTCAAATGGGTCCCCTCGCGGGGGCCTTTTTTTGTTGCCGCCGCCTCGTATTGTAGAACAAATGTTCTTAGTGGGAAACACCTAATTTCGCGTGGCAGCGCCGGCAGAGCGTATTTCTGCCTCCCGCAGGGCCACATTTCGAGTGAACCGTTCAGCGCGGTTCACGTGGGTCGAAGGGTGAGGGGGTCACCCGACTGATCCACATGCGACGCCGAAAGGTGACCTGACGAAGGAGGAACGATATCCCGCGAATAGCAGTCGTACCGATTTTGGGGTTACTGAACTGAATCTCGCGTCAGCATGTGCAGGGCGCGACCCCGATCCAAAGCCAGTGAAGAAAACTCTTCAAGTGGAGACCAGGATGTCAAAAATACGCTTTCTCAAAGTGATGCCACTGCTTGTTGTGGCGACGATGTCTCTCAGCGGCGTGGCTCACGCCCAGGAGGCCCAATTCGTCCAGGTTGACGCGCGGCGCGGCGAAGCCGAGCCGGCCGACAACCGTGGCGTGGAGCAGGCTGACGACCGCGGCGTGGATGCGCGGCGTGGCCGTGGCGAGGCCGAGGCGGCTGACGACCGCGGCGTAGATGCGCGGCGTGGCCGTGGCGAGGCCGAGGCGGCCGATGACCGCGGCGTGGATGCGCGGCGTGGCCGTGGCGAGGCCGAGGCGGCCGATGACCGCGGCGTGGATGCGTGGCCGTGGCGAGGCCGAGGCGGCCGATGACCGCGGCGTGGATGCGCGGCGTGGCCGTGGCGAGGCCGAGGCGGCCGACGACCGGGGTGTGGACGCGCGCCATGGCCGTGGCGAGGCCGAAGCGGCCGACGACCGGGGTGTGGACGCGCGCCATGGCCGTGGCGAGGCCGAAGCGGCCGACGACCGCGGTGCGGATGCCTAGCTAACCGGCCAGGCCTTTCGCACTGACGAACGTCTGACGGGGCCTCTCGGGCGAAAACCCAGCGCCCGAGGGGCCCTTCCCCGTCGATCGACAGCTGGTCGAAATCATCCAACCGCGCATGCCGCGCGAGGTGAACCGTGCATCACCCTCCTTTCCCTTCACGTCTGGTCCGCATGCTCGCTGCCCTGTTCCTTGCACTCGCCGCAGCCTCGAGCGGTGGCGCCGCGAGGCCTGCAAGCGCATCTGGTTTAGCCGCGGTTCTCTACGCCCAGCAGCCGGCCGCGCGGGTCATCGATGCGCAACAGGCCGCTACGGTCGAGCAAGCATTCGACCTGCTCATGGACGAATTCGTGCATCCGCTTGGCTCGGCCGCCTTACTGCAAGCGGCCTGGAGCCAACTCGAGCAGGAGGCGGCACAGCACAACGCGCCCTCACCCGACCTGGCGCCCGTGCTTACCGACGACCGGGACGCTGACCTCGCCCAGTTTCGGGCTGCAACGCTGGCGTACCTGAACCAAGTGCCGAACAGGCCCGCCGACTTCGTGCCCGCGCATGCCCTTGTGCGTGGCATGGTGGCGTTCGTGAATGAGGGGCACACCTCGTTTCTCAACCCGAAGGAGTACCAGGACTACCTGGCGTGGTCGCGCGGGGAGCTGAAATACGGCGGCATCGGCGCCCACGTGCAAGGCCCCGGCCTGCTGATCGGCGAGGTGTTCAGCAACACGCCAGCCGCACGCGCTGGGCTCCGCGCGGGCGATGCGATTTTGGGGATAAACGGCGCCGCGACAGCAGCGCTGCCCTTAGCTGAGGCGGTCCGTCTGCTACGCGGACCGGAGGGAACCACGGTCGAGTTGCTGATCGGGCGGCGTGGTTTGCCGACGCCCATCGCCGTGACCATGCGCCGCGAGCAGATAGCACCGGACGCCGTGGCGTCGAGGTTGATCGGCGACGACCTTGGCTACATCCGACTGCGCAGCTTTCCCGAGCAATCCGTCGCGGACGCCGTGGAGCGGGCCATGGCCACGTTCGAGGATCAGGGGGTGCGCGGTCTGATCCTCGACCTGCGCGGCAACTCGGGCGGACGCCTGGACGTGGGGGTGCGCTTGCTCAGCCACTTCTTGCCGCCCGGGACGCGCGTGTACGAGACCGTCGACCGCGGCGCACGCCAGCAGACGCGTGTCGCTGTCAGCCGCTCCGCTCCAGTATTCCCGCTGGCGGTGTTGGTCGACAACGGAACCGCATCGATGGGCGAGATTTTCGCCGCCGCGGTACAAGAGCAGGGCGTCGCCACGGTCGTCGGCTCGACCACCGAGGGCAACGTCGCTGGTGGAAAGATGTTTCCGCTTGACGACGGCTCTGCCCTGCAGGTGACGGTGCTGGAGATCCAGTCGTCGGCGGGCAAACGGCTCAATGGCGTGGGGGTTGTGCCGGACGAGACGGTAAACGTGGACCTGACGACTGCACTGCCGGGCGATGACGTGGTACTGGAGCGAGCCATCGCAGTCCTGAACGGAGACGTGCCGGGACGCACAGCAGCCGGGACGTACACCGTCCTGGAGGGCGATACGCTCAAAGCAATTGCCGAGCGCTTCTACGGACAGCGAGAAGCGTGGCCGCGTCTTTACGTCGCGAACCGCGATGCGGTGGGGGGCGACCCGGACGCGCTCACGGTCGGTACGAGGCTCAGCATCCCACCGTGAGCTCGAGCGAAGCTGCCAGCCGAGGCCGTCGACGCGGAGAGTACGACGTCGACAGAGGCCCCACTGGACGCCGTGCCGCCCAGCGTACCGGCCGAGCCGCGACGGGGATGCAATGAGCCGCCCTGGCGCGATGCACTGAGCGGCCCAGCGGCGCTGACGCTGTGCGGGGGGTTGGCGCGTACCACACTTGCGGACGGCGTGGATAGCCGACCAAGGTCTGACGGACCTTTCGTCTCAGGTCCGACGCTTCCTTCGGCTCTGGTCCGTAGACGTTTGGGCTGCCCCTTGGCAAGCTTGCGAGGCTTATGGAACCCAGCGACGCCGAACTCGTCCGGGCCTGCGCCCGCGGCGACCAGCAGGCGTGGGAGCAGCTGGTCCAGCGATACCAGCGACTGGTCTACAGCATCCCGCGCAGAAGTGGTCTGGACGAAGAGGCGACCGCCGATGTGTTCCAGCGGGTGTTCACCAGTCTGGTCGAGCACCTCGATCGCCTCGAGCAGCCGGATCGACTCTCAGCCTGGCTGGTCACAGCCACCAAGCGCGAGACCTGGCGGGCCAGCCGACGCCTCGCCGTGACTCGAGCGGCGCTCGCGCCCGAAGAGCACGCCGCCGACGTGGCGGACTCGGAGGTCCTGGCCGAGGACGAAATGGTGCGTCTCGAAGAGCAGGCCAACCTGCGTCGGGCGGTCGACCGACTCGCCGACCGATGCCGCGACCTGGTGCTGCTGCTGTTCTACGCCGACGAGCCGCTCAGCTACGTAGAGATCGCCGAGCGTCTCGGCATGGCCGAAGGCAGCATCGGGCCCGTTCGCGGGCGTTGCCTCGAGCGTCTGCGTCGACTACTTGCCGCGACGCGACAGCCGCCGGTGAGCGTGGGCGAGTTGTGAGCCGAGGCCTGAGTCAGCCGAGGTGCAGCGAGGGAATCTCAATCGCGATCGCCTGGTCCAGGCGCAGCTCGAGGCGGTACGTGCCTGGCGGCACGGCCGGCAGACTGAACTCGAGCAGGTCGGACAGACGTGCCTGAACACGAGCATCCGCGCCGACCAGCTCGACATCGGCGGAGTCGACCGGCCCGGCCGGCCCGAGCAGCTGGCCGACCACCGTTGCACCGTCTGCCGCGCTACTGGTGCGCAGCTCGATCTCGTACGGCTCGGCAGCGAACAGCAGTTGACGCGTCGCCTCATCGGCGCCGACCCGCAGCCCGAAGGCCGGGGCCGCGGCGGCGCTGTCGAAGCGTAGTACGCCGATCAGGCGGTGGACCATGTCCGCGGACTTCGGCTGCGCGCCGGCCTGGTGCTGACTGAACAGGCGAACGGCGCGCAGGATGACGTGCTCGGGCGCAGCCTCGGTACGGTCTGTCCGCATCAGCTCGATCATGTGGCTGAGCCACTCGAGGTCCCGCGAGCAGCGCGCGCAGTCGGACACGTGCTGCTGAGCCATCGCGCGATCCGCTTCGCCGAGCTTGCTCTCGGCCAGATCGGCCAGGCGGTGAAATGGGGGGTGGCGTGTGTCCATCTGTGTTCGTGGCCCTCCGGGTCGCGGCGCCATGTGTTCGTGTCAGCCATACAGAGCGCGCGCCGGCGCCCGCAATACACCTGAGGTGGGTCTAAAGGCCACGCATTTTAGGACTTTGGTCCGAACGGCCTTGCCCGAAGGGCCATCGGTACAGGGCTGAGAGGCCCTCGTTACTTATGAGGAGCCGCGCAGCCAGTGCTCGTACAGGTCTGCCACGACCTCGTCGATCGGGGCGCGGTGCGTCTCCACGTCAAGGACATCGGTGACCGCCGCGGCCTGCTCCAGCAGGTCTGACAGCTTCACCCGGGCCGCGTCGAAGGCGTACTCGTGGCGACCGGCGTCGGTGCGGACCAGCACAGCGCCGCGCAGCACTGGGGGTGCGCCCGACGAGGTCTCCAGCGTGAGCACGCGCCGACCGGTCAGCACTCGGCGCAGCTCGGCGAAGACACCGTCGAAGGCGATCTCGCCCTCGTGGAGCAGGACGATGCGGCCGGCGAGCTGCTCGAGCTCGGCCATGTCGTGGCTGGTCACGACCACCGACACCCCTCGCTCGCGATTGAGCTCCTTGACGAACGTCAGAATGCGGCGTCGGGCGAGCACGTCCAGGCCGAGGGTGGGTTCGTCGAGCAGCAGGATCTCGGGCTCGTGGAGCAGCGCGAGCGCGAGGTCGGCGCGCATGCGCTGGCCGAGACTCAGCTCGCGCGCCAGGGTGTGGAAGATGTCGTCGAGGCCGAGCAGCTCGCGCACCAGGCCGAGCATGCGCTCGTAGCGCGCGTCGGGAATGCCCCACACCACTCGCTTCCACTCGAAGCTGGCGGCGATGGGGTGATCCCACCACAGCTCGGTGCGCTGGCCGAACACGACGCCGATGTGGCCTACGTAGCGGACGCGATCGCGCACTGGATCCATCCCAAGCGCGCGGACGCAGCCGACGTCCGGCGCGAGCAGCCCTGAGAGCAGCTTGATCGTGGTGCTCTTGCCCGCGCCATTTGGCCCGGCGTACGCGACGACCTCGCCGCGTCGAACGGTCAGGTCGATACCGCGCAGCGCCTCGACCACGCGGATCCGCGGCCGCAGCAAGTTGCGGAAGAGGTCGACCGCCCGCGCCGAGCGCACGCGCTGGCGGTAGACCTTGTGTACGCCGGACAGCTCAACGACGATGTCCGTAGTCGAGGTAACGGCTTGATCCAGTGCGGCCATAGCGGCGGAGTCCACGGGTAAAGATCCACATCGCGAACGCCGCGAAGGCGATCGCGGCCGAGAGCATGTAGGCTTCCGCGGGAAGCGACGCAGTCCCGATGCCGAGCAGGGCTCGCGAGGGATACCACGCCACGAGCCCGATGGGCACGGCGGTCAGCAGCGTGGCCACGGCCAGGCCCGAGAGACCATCCAGAGGAAACGGCGCGAGCTGCATCAGCAGTCGCCATGTATCGGAGTTGATCTCCTCCGTAGCCCGCGGCGCCCAGAAGGCCAGACTGCCCCAGGCGTATTCGAACGCCAGCACAGTGGCAATCGAGGCGAGCAGATTGATCACGAGCAACGCGTACCAGCCTGCCGACAGCGTCAGGCCCAGCTGGTGGATCGACCAGATCAGCAGTCCGAGTCCTGGGAGAAGCATGCCCGACCCAGTGGCCGGGGCGAAACCCTCGGTCAGCAGCGCCATCCATAACGGTTGCGGCTGGACCAGCAGGTGGTCGAGCTGTCCGCGACCGATCCGTCGACTGATGTGCGCCAGGTTCCAATTGAAGAGTGTGTCGATGAGCGCGCGTACGAGCAGGGCGTACCCGAGCAAGAACAGCACTTCCGACCGCGTCCAGGGACCGATTCCGTCGAAGCGCTCGGCCAGCAGGAACGTGGCAGTGATCGCCGCCAGCCCGGTGATCAGGTCGGACACGTAGTACGCGATCATGACCTGCGGTCCGCGGGTCACGGACAGGACGTCCATGGTGGCGTAGAGCCGCCACAGTCGAAGCAGTCGATGAAGTTGCTCAGCCGCCATAGCCGACCAGCTTCTCGCGGTTGGATCGCCACAGCCAGTCGGCCAGCGGCCAGAGCACGATGACCCACAGCGTCTGGCTCAGCAGCAACATGGCCGCGCTACCCGTGCCGGTGAAGATGGCCAGCGGCGCCCAGGCCATCGCCGCGAACGGCAGCCAGCCGAAGACGTCGCCCAATCCCCACGGGTAGTAGGCCAGTGGGAGTAGCGAACCCGACATGAGCGTGGCGATCGCGGTGCGGAGGTATTCGATGATCCAGACCGGCTGCTCGAGCGCCACCACGGCGGCGCCGAACAGCACCTCCATCGCCAGTCCGACGAGGATCGCCAGGCACAGCGACAACACGAAGAGCACGGCCGCCAGCGGCGAGGCAGGCCGTGGATCGACGCCCAGAAGCGGGGCCACAAGAAAGAGCGGCAGTGAAAACAGGCCAAGATGCACCCCCCAGCGACCGAGCATCTCCGCGGCGAGCTGGCGCACCAGGCCCATCGGCCGCAGGAAGCGCATGACCAGCGTGCCGTGCCAGAAGGCCTCGCTCAGCGTAGTGCGGACGGCGAGCTGCTCCGCGAAGACCTCGGCGACCACCGTGTACGTGAGGACCGACGCCAGGGGCATCGGCCCGGAGCCGGGCCGCCCTTCGAGAATGATGCGCCATAACGCGATCAGCACCAGCACGCGCAGCAGGCGCAGCGCGTATTCGAGCAGAAACAGAGGACTATCGCCGATCTCGCCGGCTGACATGGCGGCGGTTTTCACGTATCCAGCGAACGCCCTCGGCACCACGGCTACCGGTCCTTGGGACCAGGCACAACTGGAATGCCCGGTGCGAAATCGCTGCATGCGCTCGCTCGCGGCCGAGTGTCGGAACATGTTCCCGCAGAGGGGATCCCCGTGGGCGGCCTGTGTCGGATTCGCGGCCACAGAGCCGACCGAGCGCAAGTGCGAATTGTCACGGCCGGATAGTAACCGGAGCGCCGCGGCACATCCCCGGTAGACTCGAAAAAACGTCGGGAGGAGCACGAGCGTGCGGGCGCTGCCACTGAGCTGGGGGATCACGGTTGTGCGACTGATGGCTGGCCTCATAATCACCGTCGCCGCGCTGGAGAAGTTCAACGCGGGCGGTTTCGGCACCTTCACCGGGGTGGTGAGCGGGTTAGGTATTCCGGGCGCGCCCTTCTGGGGCGTGTTCATCCCGCTTCTCGAGCTCATCGGCGGGCTGATGGTCCTGCTCGGCCTCTACGCCCGCTGGGTGGCTGTGCTATTTGTTGTTGAGTATTTCGTCACCTCGTTTTTGCTCAAGGTGCCGCGGCAGCCGCCGTTCGGTGGCTGGGACAGCATGCGCATCGACCTGATGCTGTGGGCGGCGGCGATCATGCTGGTGCTGGTGGGGCCGGGCGCTTTCGCCCTGGAGTCACTTTTGCGGCGTCGGGGCCGGCGCGGGGTCTTCTCAGCCGCCGTCGGTCGGTAGCCAGCGGCCGACGGCGCAGCCGCAGCCGGTGCCGGCTGGCGAGCGATAGCCCGCCTGGTAGGTGAGCAGCTCCATGCGCAGCGTACCCATCGCGCCGGCCGCCGCGACCCAGTTCAGGATCTCGGTGGTCGCCGACTGGAGCTTGTAGCGAGGCAGCGTCGACAGGCTATCGCCGTCAGCGGAGGTCAGCCCCTCGAGCGCGCGGCGGTCGATCTCCTCGTCGACGGTGAAGTGGCTGAGCCCACCTGAGGTGACGATCGCCACCCGCGCGTCGCTGTCCCAGGCTTCAATGGCCTCGCGCACCGCGCGGCCGAGCGCGAAGGCTCGCCGCGGGCTGATCCAGTTCGGCGGATAGCACGTGTTGATGGTGATCGGCGCCATCGGTGGCCGCTTGCCGGCGAACCAGCGACACACGGGAAAGGCAAACGCGTGGGCCATGCCCTGGCGGCGCGGGGTGGTGGTGCGCTTGAAGTCCAGGTACCAGGTGGCCGGTCCGATCGTGCCGCCGTACTCCGGCTGCATGTACCGCCGCTGGGCCACGTCGAAGTCGCGATTGACCAGCTGCTCGATCAGGTGCAGTCCGAGCTTCGTCTCGACCGGGTAGTCGATGACCTCGGTGCCGTAGACCGCGGCGGCGATGCGCATCGCCTCTGACAGTCCGGGTCGATTGGTTCGACGCGGATAATGGGTCAGCACGTCGCCCCAATAGACGCTGATCATCGGGTAGTTGTCGTCGAAGAACATCTCATCCTGGTCGTCGCCGAACATCACGACGACGTCAGGGTCGACCTGGGCAAACGTGTCCTGCAGCTCGTTCAGCGCCACCTGGATGGCGTTGTATTTGCTGCAGAAGATCTCTTCATCGATCTGCTCGGCAATGCTCGGGTCGGCTGACTCGAGCAGCTCGTCATACGTGACGCGCTTGCCATCACGCGGACGGATCAGCTCGCGATTGCGCATATCGTCGTTGGCCCGCTTGCCCCAGTCCTCACCGGGCAGGCTCATGAGCGGCGTGTGTGACGAAGCGAAGCCGGCGACGATGCTAGCCATGCCATGTGATCGTAGTCCCCGCCGTTGCTGGCGGTAAGCTTGCGAGCTGTGGACGAGGGCCGGCGCGTTGAGCTGACGATTGATTCCTCTTCGGGCGTGGCGGTCGTCACCTTCAACCGTCCCGAAGTGCGCAACGCGATCGACGACGCAACGCGCGCCGAGCTGCAGGAGCTCCTCGACCGCGCGGCGGACGATCCTGAGATCAAGGCGCTGGTATTGACGGGTAAGGGGCCGGCGTTCTGCGCCGGCGGCGACATCTCGGCAATGCAGCGCCGCCTCGGTGCGCCGCCAGGCCAGCTGGCTGGCAGCGGTTGGTTGCGGCAGCGCCGCCTGCACGCCACCATCACGACGTTACACACGCTGGAGAAGCCCACGCTCGCGGCGGTCAACGGCGCCGCGGCCGGGCTCGGCATGGATCTGGCGTTGGGCGGGTTGTACTTCCTGCCCCGGCGCGTCGGCCTGCCGCGAGCCAAGGAGCTTATCTTTTCGGCCCGGCGCGTGATGGCCGACGAAGCGTTGACGATCGGCTTGGCGGACCGCGTGGTGCCTGCCGAAAACTTGCTCGAAAGCGCCGTCCAGTGGGCGGCCGAGCTGGGCGCAAACGCTGGCACGGCGTTGGCCTTGAGCAAGTCGATCCTGGACCAGACGTTCGAGCTCGGCGCCGACCAGGCGTTTGCCCTCGGCGCGCAGGCCCAGGCAATCTGCTACACCACCGACGAGCACCATCAGGCGGTCACCGCCTTCCTGGCGCGAAGGACCCGCGCAACGTGACCCTGGCGACCTCGATTGTCAATCCGAAGGCGGTGCCGCGGATGGCTGACGCATGTTCGACGCGAGCGTAGCGGGCATCCCAGGCTGGCCCACGCTGGCAGCTTCACGCTGCAGAGATCTGTACGCAAAATCCGTATCAGCCTCGGCGTCCGTCACTGCTTCAATGACATCGGCCACCACCGCGTGGCGTGGCGAGAGATGGCACACCGGGTCGGTGGCGGCGGGATCGCCAGTGAGCAGGAACGCCTGGCAGCGGCAACCGCCGAAGTCGATGGTTTTGCGCGGGCAGCTTCGACACGGCTCCTGCATCCAGTCCAGACCGCGAAAGCGGTTGAACATCGGCGAGTCGTCCCAGATCCAGGCGAGCGATCGGCGCCGCACGTTTTCGATGGCGACACCGGGGATCTGGTCGGCGGCCTGGCACGGCAGCACGTCGCCATTCGGCCGCAGAGTGAGCTGACGGCTGCCCCAGGAACACATACAGCACCTGCATGCGGCCGGCGAGGCGGTCGATCGCAGCGCGGACGACCGGTTCGATTCGCTCCAGTTGCGCGCGGGTCGGCATCAGCACGGCTCGGTTGTGCAGCGCCCAGCCGTAGTACTGGGTGTTGGCCAGCTCAACCCGGTCCGCCCCGAGGTCTTCTGCCAGCTCCAGAAGCTGCGCTACCTGATCGATGTTGTAACGGTGCAGGACGTAGTTCAGCGTGAGCGGAAATCCGAGCGCCTTGACCGCCCGCGCCGCGGCGATCTTGCGGTCGTACGCGCGGGTTCCGGCGATGCGGTCGGACAGATCCGCGTCCGCGGCCTGGATGCTGATCTGCACGTTGTCCAGGCCCGAATCTTTGAGCTGCTGCGCTTTTTCGGGCGTGAGCGAAAGCGCGCTGGTGATGAGGTTGGTGTAGAAGCCGAGGCGATGCGCCTCGGCCACGATGTCCGCCAGGTCGCGCCGCTGGAGCGGCTCCCCGCCCGATAAATGAAGCTGCAACACGCCCAGCTCGCGGGCTTCGGCCAGCACGCGCGTCCACTCCTCCAGCGACAGCTCGTCGCCGAAGTCCGCCAGGTTCATGGGGTTCGAGCAATACGGGCAGTGCAGTGGACAGCGGTACGTCAGCTCTGCCAGCAGGCCGTACGGTCTATCGATCATCGGCGTGTGCCATCGGTTCCACCACTTGCGCTTCGACCAGCCGCTTCTGAACAAGCCGGTTGAGCAGGTTCAGCACATCCTGATCGACCGGGCGGCTATAGCGCGCGCCCAGCTCGGCCGCGATCTCCGCGACCGAGCGCTGGCCGTCGCACAGCGCGAGGATCGCCGCGGCGGTCTCGTTCAATACCAGCAGCCCCTCGGGAAAGAGCAGCACCTGTTTTTCGCGCACCGCGTCGTATTGCATGCGTGCACGCGCGCTCAGCCGGGGGCGCTCGGCGAGGGTGAGCTCGTTGGCGCTCACGCGCTCTCGATTTCTACGTAGGCGTGGTGAGTCGCCTCGAGAATGCTCCACAGCACATCGCACTTGAACGCAAGGGCGGCCACGGCGCGCTCCTGCTGCTCGCGGGTCACGCAGTACCGCGTAACCAGCTCGATGGCGTGCTCGGCATCGCGCGGCGCAAGCGTCAGCCGCGCGCGGAAGTACGCCAGGCCGGCCGGTTCGACCCAGGTGTAGTACCGCTCGAAGGCGGCAAGACGCACGCTCATCAGGTCCGGTGCGAACAGCTCGGTGAGCGAGGAGGCGACCGCCTCGATCCAGGGGCGGGTCCGTGCAAAGGTAACGTAAGCATCCGCCGCGAAACGGACGCCCGGCACGACCAGGTGCTCGTCGAGCACGTCCTGACGACCGAGCCCAACGGCCTCGGCCAGGCGCAGCCAGGCTTCGGTGCCGCCGCGGCCCTCGTCTTCGCCGTCGTGATCCAGGATGCGCTGGATCCAGCGGCGACGGACCTCGGGATGCGGGCAGTTGGACAGAATCGCCGCGTCTTTGATGGGAATGATCTTCTGGTAGTAGAAGCGGTTGGCAACCCAGCCCTGGATCTGCCGCTGGCTCAGCTGCCCGCTGTTCATCAACACATGGAATGGATGCCGGTCGTGGTAGTTGGGTGCCTGTGCCCGCAGAGCGGCTACGAGCGCGTCGCGGTCGAGTGGCGTCTGCTCGCCGGTCGCCGCGGCCGAGACCATGTCGCTCTGAGCTGCCAAAATCATCGATCAGATCTCCACTTCCATGCCGTCGACGGCGACTTCGATGCCTCGCGCCTCCACGGCTTGCCGCTCGGGCGAATGTTCGATCAGCACCGGGTTGGTGTTGTTGATGTGGACCAGGACGGTGCGTGCGATGTCCAATCCCGCCAGCTGCTCGAGGGTGCCGCCTTCACCGCTCAGCGGCAGGTGACCCATCTCGCGCGCGGTCTTGCCGGCGATACCCAGGCGGGCCATTTCGTCGTCCACCCAGCACGTGCCGTCGATCATGAGGCACGCGCAATCCGTCAACTGTCCTCGGACGCCGGCGCTCAGCTTCTCGAGGGCAGGCATGTACACCAGCGACCGGCCGGTGCGCGCGTCGCTGATGCGATACCCCACGCTCGCCTCCGGGTGGCCCGCCGACTCGGCCGGCGCGAACGTCAGGCGCTTGCTGCTTTCGGTGCTGAACGCCTCGCAGCGCAGCCCGGAATCCGTGTCCTCAGTCGTACACAGCGGCTGCATCTCGCCCAGTCGGATCGGCTGCCAGTCGACGCGCGCGAAGGCGGCCAGCGTGCGCAGGATCGGGTTCCACTCGGTCAGCGCGGTGTGTACCCACGGGGTGCAATACACCCGTACGCGCCGACTCTCGCGCAGCAGTAGCAGGCCCAGCGTGTGGTCCAACTCGGCGTCTGACAGGACCACGGCCTGGATCGGTGTATCGCGCGCAGCCCGTCGCGGCCACAGCGCCGGGAACGCGCCGATCTGCGCGTGGACATCGGGCGAGGCATTGAACACAAACCAGCGTTCGTAGTCGGCGCTCACCGCGATCGACGACTGTGTGCGCGGCCGACAACCGGGCGAACCGTTACGCGCAGCCCGGCAGTTGGGGCAGTTGCAATTCCACTGCGGGAAGCCACCCCCGGCGCCCGACCCGAGGACACGCACCCACACAGGGCCCTCCCCGCGGACTCAGAAAGAAAAGTGCCGCGCCGGGGCACCAGCGCGGCACGCCGAACAACAGAAGCCGAGATTCGACCCGAAGGCTTACCAGTGACCGACGTACGCGGTTACTTCAGCCGAAGTCTCTACTTCCTCGAAATCGGGCGCTGTCCACTCCATGCGCAGTACCCCCTTTCCGGGCCTGACGACTCGACGCGTCCCCCGTCACGCCGAACGTCGGTCCGCGATGACGGCTCTACGCTACACCCGCCAGGGCGGGCACTGTCAAGTCA
>VBGG01000388.1 GCA_005883405.1 Chloroflexota bacterium
CGTCGATCTACGGCAAGATCCTGCGCATCGACGTTGACTCGGCCCAGCCGTACTCGATTCCGCCGACGAACCCGTTCGTCGGCCAGACGGGCGCGCGCGGCGAAATCTGGTCGTATGGCTTTCGCAACCCGTGGCGGCTCAGCTTCGACCGAGCGACCGGCGACCTGTGGATTGCCGACGTCGGTGACGCCAAGTGGGAAGAGGTCGACATGCAGCCGGCCAGCAGCCAGGGAGGCGAGAACTACGGCTGGCCGATGCTCGAAGGCACCGAGTGCGTGGACCCGTCGCACTGCCACGACCCTGGCCTGGTACCGCCGCTGGTGACCTACGGCCACGACATGAACTGCGCGGTGATCGGCGGCTACGTCTACCGCGGTTCGACCGTGCCCGCCTTCGTCGGCAGCTACCTGTTCGGCGACCTGTGCACTGGCGGCGTGTTCACCCTCGTCGGCGGATCCGACACCGGTTGGAAGCGCGTGGAGCTCGGGTTTCAGCCCATCAAGATCAGCTCGTTTGGTGAGGATGCGGCTGGCGACGTGTACGTCGTCGACATGCAAGACGGGGTGGTCTATCGCGTCGTGGACGGCTCGATCCCGAACGGCCGCTGAGACGTGGACGCGGCGTTTGGGCCGATCGAGCGCGCCATCGCCTGCGGTCCCGTTCCTGGCGCCGCGGCGGCGGTCGGCGACGGTCGCGACGAGCGCACGGCGTGCTTCGGTCGGACGGAGACCGACGGACCAGCCGTCACGCCCGAGACGTGGTACGACCTGGCGTCGCTGACCAAGGTGCTGTGCACCGTTCCACTGCTCCTCGAAGCCGTTTCGACCGGGCGCATCGATCCGCAGGCGCCGCTCCGCGACACGCTGCCCGAGATCGCCTGGCTGCAGGAGCGTCCCAACCTCGGCGATACGACTGTCCTGCAGCTGGCCACGCATACCAGCGGATTGGCGGCATGGAAGCCGCTCTATACGCTCGGACTGAACCGAGCCACACTCTTCGCGCAGCTGCTGCACACCAGGCCCGAGCGCCCGCCCGGAGCGATCGTCTACAGCGACCTCGGGTACATGCTGCTCGGCTACCTGCTGGAGCGGCTGTACGAGCAACCGTTGGATGCGCTGGCTCGCGGATTGCTCGCGCGCGTTGGACTCGACGAGGCGATCGCCTTCCAGCCACCCGCCGACGCGCCGCTTGCGCCCACAGAGCGCTGCCCGTGGCGCTCGCGTGTGCTGCGGGGCGAGGTCCACGACGAAAACGCCGCGGCCTTTGGAGGTGTGGCTGGACATGCTGGCCTGTTCGGAACGCTGCGCGGCGTGTGTGGCTACGTTCGCGCCCTCCTCGAGTGCCGCCTGCAGCCGGCCGCCGTGCTGGCGTACGCGAGCCAGGAGCACGCCCGCGCCGAGCCGCCCGACCACGAGCGGCGCGGCTTCGGCTGGGTTCTGGCACACCCGGGTTGGAGTGGGGGTGACCTGATGAGCCCGCGGAGCATCGGCCACACCGGCTTCACCGGAACCGGCGTGTGGATCGACCTCGAACGGGGGCGCTACACCGTGCTTCTCTCAAATAGCGTTCATCCGTCGCGCCATGTCGAATCGAACATCGTCCGATTGCGGCGCGCATTCAATAACGCTGCCCACGCCGCGTGATCGTCCGCCCTGCCCGTCCGGCGGACGCCGAGGCCATCGCGGGCATTTACAACCAGGGCATCGAGGAGCGCATCGCTACCTTCGAAACCGAGCCGCGCTCGACCGAGGACATGCAGGCCTACATCACCGAGCGCGAGGGCCGTTACCCGATCACTGTCGCGGAGCAGGATGGCGAGGTCGTGGCCTGGGCAGCGGCGAGTGCCTACCGACCGCGGGCCTGCTACGACAGAGTGTGCGAGTTCTCGGTGTATGCCGATCGCGCGGTGCGCGGCACGGGCGCCGCGCAGGCAGCCCTCCAGGGGCTGATCGACGCGTGCGAGGCGGCCGGCTTCTGGAAGCTGGTGTCGCGGATCTTTCCCGAGAATGTGCGCAGCCGTGGTCTCTGCCGCAAGGTCGGCTTCCGCGAAGTGGGCGTGTATTACCGCCACGGTAAGCTCGACGGACAGTGGCGCGACACGGTCATCGTCGAACGCCTGCTCGGCGACGCGGCAACGTGAGGATTGTGGGTGGCCAGAGCGTGGATTGGCACCTCAGGCTGGTCTTACAAGCACTGGGAGAACGGCAAGTTCTACCCGCCGAAGCTTGACGCCACCGAGCAGCTCGCCTACTACGCACAGCACTTCGAGACGGTCGAGATCAACTACTCGTACTACCAGCTGCCGCCACGGCACACGTTCGAGCTGTGGCGTGAGAAGTCACCGGCCGGGTTCCGCTTCGCCGTCAAGGCCAGTCGCTACCTGACGCACATGAAGAAGCTCAATGCGCCGGCCGAGCCCCTCCAACGATTGCTCCACAACGCCAGCGGCCTCGGCGAGAAATTCGGGCCAGTGCTGTTCCAGTTCCCGCGGCGGTGGGCCGTCGATCTTGCCCGACTCGGCGAGTTCTTGAAAACGTTGAGCGCTCACCCGCCGCATCAGTATGCGTTCGAGTTTCGCCATCAGAGCTGGCTTGTGGCCGAGGTGTACGAGTGCCTGCGGGCAAGCAACGCGGCGCTTTGCCTGCCCATCGGCTGGGAAATCCCGCTCGACGTGCAGAGCACCGCTGACTGGACCTACGTACGTTTCCATGGTGGGTCGCGGAGCCACTTCTTCGAGGACGACGAGCTGGCGCCGTGGGCGAAACGCATTCGCGACTGGCGCGACCAGGGCATCGAAAGCTACAGCTACTTCAACAATGACACGCTGTGGCACGACCGCCCCGCGGCGATCGACAATGCCCGCCGGCTACGCGAGATGATCGGCAATTGAGCCGACCTGGTCGGGAGTCTCGCCTGTTACGAGTTGGCCGCGGCCGTCTGCCGATCTTGCCTACGCCCGCGTTGCCAAACAACCGCTCGCCCCGCTCGTTCGCTGCCGACTCTGCGAGTGCCAGGGGGCCAGTGTGCATCGCTCCGCCACCGGCGTAGCATGGACTATCGCTCATGCCGATTCCGCTTCTGCCGTTTGGCCGCACGGGCCATCCGAGCACGCGCGTCGTTTTCGGCGCCGCGGCGCTGAGCCGCGTGACGCAGGACGTCGCCGATCGCACGCTCGACGTGCTCCTCGAGCACAACATCAACCACATCGACGTCGCGGCCAGCTACGGTGACGCCGAGCTGCGCGTTGCTCCCTGGCTGAATCGCCATCCCGGGCGGTTCTTCCTGGCTACGAAGACGGGTAAACGCCGTGCGGACGAGGCTCGCGAAGAACTGCACCGCTCGCTCGACCGGCTGGGGGTGGATCACGTCGATCTGTGGCAGCTGCACAATCTGTCCGACCCGATCGAGTGGGACAACGCGCTCAGTCCGGGTGGCGCGATCGACGCGGCCAGGGAAGCGCGCGAGCAAGGCCTGGTGCGCGCGATCGGCGTGACCGGTCACGGCGCCCAGATTGCCGCCACCCATCGACGCAGTCTGCAACGGTTTGACTTCGACTCCGTGTTGCTGCCCTACAACTTCACCACACTGCAGTCGGCCTACTACCGCGACAATTTCTACGCCTTGAAGGCCACCTGCGAGGAGCGAAACGCGGCTGTCCAGACCATCAAGTCGCTGGCCTATCGGCCGTGGATGGGCCGCGAGCGGACCGCCACGACGTGGTATCAGCCGCTGTCGGAGCAGGGCGACATCGACGTCGCGCTGCATTGGTCGCTCGGTGAGCCAGGAACGTTCGTGATCACCTCCGGCGACGTCGATCTGCTGCCCAAGGTGCTCGACGCCGCCGAGCGCTTCACCACGCGCCCCGCGGACGAAGACGTCCAGCGCATGGTCGAGCGGCTCCAGATGGAGCCCCTCTTCGTCTAGCGCCCGCGATGCGCGCGCGCAGGCACTCGCCTTGTGCACTCGTAACAAGGCCAAGCCCGCGGGTGTGCATGTACCCTTTGCGCGTGCTCGGACGACCCGCGGTCCCAAGTACGCCCGACCAGAACGGTCAGCGATCCAACCCACCAGCGACAAGCGGTATCGCGCTGGGCTTCGAGCGCGTCACCAAGGTCTTTCCAGACGGTACGCGCGCGGTCGACGGGGTCACCTTCCAGGTGCGATCGGGCGAAATGGTGGCCATCGTTGGCCCTTCCGGCTGCGGCAAGTCAACGCTGCTAAGGCTCGCTTCGCGCCTGACCGCTCCGTCGTCGGGCGAGATCAGGATCGGCGACGGTAATCTGGGCTACGTCTTCCAGGATCCGACGCTGTTACCGTGGCGCACGGTTCAACGCAACGTCGAGCTGCTGGCGGAGCTGGCAGGCGTATCCGCGGCCGAGCGCACCCAACGCGCTGCGCAAGCCATCATCCTGACTGGCCTGAGTGGCTTCGAGAGACACCGCCCGCGGGCACTCTCGGGCGGCATGCGCATGCGCGTCTCGCTGGCGCGCGCGCTCACCATGCGACCGCGCATCTTCCTGTTCGACGAGCCGTTCGGTGCCCTGGACGAGATCACGCGCGAGCGGTTGAACGCCGAGCTGCTAGGCCTGTTCGAACGCGAAGGCTTCGCTGGCCTGTTCGTGACCCATTCGGTCAACGAAGCCGCCTACCTCGCGTCGCGTGTCCTGGTGATGTCGCCCCGGCCAGACCACATCGTCGCCGAGATCCCGATCCCGTTCGCGTATCCGCGCGCACCCGAGCTGCGCTTCGCGGCGGAGTTTGCGAGCGTGGCGGGCCAGATCTCCGCGTCACTTCGCGAGAAGCCGCGGTGAGCGTCGGGGCTCCGCGGTCGACGCGCGCATCACCCGTCGCACCCAGCGTGGCGCGTGCGCCGGACAGCAGGCGCCGACGCGCGGCGGCGCAGATGATCGCGCCCATGCTGGTGTTCGCCCTGATGATCGGGATCTGGCTGGCGATCAGCTACGTGCTGCTCGAGCCGCGGCGGCGCTTCCTCATGCCCCCACCGCAGGACGTGGTGCGTGTCGGGCTCCTCGATCCGCGCAACTTCTCCGAAATTGTGGGAGCCTTGTGGTCGACGACGCAGGTGGCGATCGTTGGCCTCGCGGTGGCCATCGCCGTCGGCACCCTGGTCCCGGTGGCGATGATCCAGGCGCGGTGGATCGAATGGTCGATCTATCCGTGGGCGGTTGTGCTCCAGACGATTCCGATCCTGGGGATCGTGCCGCTGATCGGCTTCTGGTTTCAGTTCGGCTTCAGCAGTCGCGTGCTCGTGTGTGTGCTGATCTCGCTGTTCCCGATCATCACCAACACGCTGTTCGGGCTGAAGTCCTCCGACCAGGCGCACCATGACCTGTTCACGCTGCAGCGCGCGTCGCGGATCCAGCGCCTGCTCAAGCTGCAGTTGCCGGGTGCCCTGCCGGCCATCGTGTCCGGCTGGCGAATCGCCGCGGGCCTCTCGGTGGTCGGTGCGATCGTCGGAGACTTCTTTTTCCGCCAGGGCGATCCTGGTATCGGCCGGCTGATCGACGACTATCGGGCGCGGCTCCAATCGGAGCAGCTGTTCGCCGCGGTCGCCCTGTCGTCGCTGCTTGGATTGGTGGTTTTCTGGGGCTTCGGCTTGCTCGGCACGCTGCTCGTCGGGTCCTGGCACGAATCGCACCGCACGACCGAATGAGGCCCACCCGGACTCTGGAACCTTTCACGTTTCGGCCGCGTTTCCGGGCTGCAAAACCAATTCATCGACGGGAGTCCCGCATGCATTGCTCTCGCTGGTTCGGTTCGACCCTGCCTGTTCTCGCCGCTGTGGTCCTGCTGGTTGGCTGTGCTCCGGCGGCGCCGGCACCGACGGTCGTCCCGACCGCCGCGCCGGCTGCGCCAAAGCCGACGACCGCACCTGCCGCCGCGGCATCACCTGCCGCCTCGCCTGCAGCCTCGCCTGCAGCCTCGCCGGCCGCGTCAGCCGTCGCCAAGCCCGCGGCGTCTCCGTCCGCGGTGGCGGCGGCCTCGGTCGTGCCATCGCCGAGCGCGGTGGCGGGCGCGGCGCCAGCGGCTGCCGCCAGTCTGAAGGGCGTCTGCCCGGACACCATCGTCTTCCAGACCAACTGGTGGCCCGAGCCTGACCACGGCCTCATGTACCAGCTAGTCGGTCCGAACGGGACGATGGACACCAACAAGAACACGTACAGCGGCCCGCTCAGCACCACTGGCGTCAACGTCGAGATCCGCGCGGGAGGCCCAGCGATCGGCTTCCAGCTGGTCACGGCCCAGATGTATCAGGACGACAGCATTCTGCTGGGCATGCTCGGCACCGATGAGCAGATCGGCTCTTCGGATAAACAGCCGACCACAGCGGTGCTTGCCTGGTACGAAAAGAACCCACAGATCTTCTTCTGGGGAAACCCGGATTGGAACTTCACCAGCGTCGCCGACATCGGCAAAAACGGAGCGACGGTGTTGGCCTTCTCAGGCGCACCGTATCTCGACGTGATGGAAGGCAAAGGGCTACTGAACAAGAGCCAGGTTGACACGTCGTACACGGGCGATCCGGCGCGGTTCGTCGCCTCGGACGGGAACATCGTCTCGCAGGGATTCGTGACCGCCGAGCCTTACATCTATGAGCACGAAGTCAATGGCTGGATGAAGCCAGTCAAGTTCCTGCTGCTGGACAAGGAGGTACCGATCTACCAGGACACACTTGCGATTCGGGCTGACAAGCTCGAGTCGAATCGTGCATGCTTGCAGCGGCTGATCCCGCTGCTACAGCGCGCGGCGGTCGACTATGTCAAGAACCCGGGCGCGGTCAACCAGGTGCTTGTCGACTACACCGCTAAGATCAAGGGCGGTACCCAGATCTCGACCGCTGGCGCGGCGGACGCGGTGCAGAAGATGACGTCGCTGGGCGTTGTCAGCAACGGCGCCGATGGCGTGTACGGTTCGTACGACACCGCCCGCGTCCAGGCGTTGATCACCGACTACAGCCCGGTGTTCGCCTCGCAAGGCAAGACGCCGAAAGCCAATCTGCAGCCATCGGATATCTTCACCAACGAGTTTCTGGACAAGTCCATCAAGCTCTAGGAAGTTGCTACGGAAACCGCCTCTCCCTCTGGGAGAGGACGCGCGCAGCGCGAGTGAGGGGTGGCTACGAGCGGAAGCGTTCGTGCTCGTACGCACCCCTCACCCCAGCCCTCTCCCAGAGGGAGAGGGAGTTTGAGCTGTCGCCTGGGACTGGCACTGGCCAATGAAGGGCCAGTCGCCGAGACAGTTGCACTGGCGGTCGAGGCTGAACGGCTTGGGTTGAGCGAAGTCTGGCTGCCCGAAAGCGGCCACGGACGCGGTGTGTTTACGGTCGCCGCAACGCTGGCCGCGGCGACGCGGCGCATCAAGATCGGCATCGGCATCGTCAACCCGTTCTGGCGGCACCCGTCGCTGATCGCGATGGAAGCCGCGGCGCTCGACGAAGCCAGTGGTGGGCGGCTGATGCTGGGCGTCGGCGCGGCGTTGTGGACGCTGCGCGCGCTGGGCGAAGCCGATGAGCGCACGCGCCGCCCGTTGACCGCCATGGTCGAAGCGGTCCGCATCGTTCGCGGGCTGCTGCGCGAGCAGGCTGGCGTCGATGGCCAGGTGTTTGCCGTGCGCCGAATGCTGCGCGCCGCTGGTGCGCTGGCCGACGGCGTCCAGCTCGGCGCGATTGTCAGCCCTGGCTACGTCCGCTGGGCGTGGCAGCAGATCGTTCGCGGCGCCACCGAAGCAGGTCGCGACCCGAGCCAGATCGATCTGGCGAGCAACGTCCTGGCCAGCGTGGATGCAGACGCGCGTGCCGCGCGCGACGCCGTGCGACACGTGCTTGCCTACTACATTCACCGCGTCGAGCCAGTGGTGCTCTCGACGTCGGGCGCCGATCACGAGGAGCTCGAGCGCATTCGCCACGTGGTGCTGTCCGATGGCGTGGAGGCCGGTGCGCGCCTGGTCACCGACGGCCTGATCGATGTCTTCGCGGCTGCCGGCGACGCCGGCCACGTCGCCGAGCGCCTGCGCGAATACCTTCAAGCCGGCTTGCGCGGCGTGCTGGCCTGGCACGTGATCGGCCCGGACTTCCCGTGAGACGCATTGGGGTGTCTGGCTGCACGCCGTGCGGCCGGCGTCCGAGCTCGCCCAGTTGGGCGCGGTCGCCGAGGCGCTGGGCGCGGCCGCGGTGCTCGTCGCCGACGAGGGCACCGATCGCGACCTGTTCGTCACCCTGGCCGTCCTGGCGCAGCGCACGCGACGGGTGCTGCTGTTCGGGGCCGTCACCAATCCGCACAGCCGCCACCCGCTCGCGACGGCGGCGGCGTTCGCGTCGTTGGCCGAGCTTGCGCCCGATCGCATCGTGGCCGGCTTCGGGGCTGGCGGCAGCCGCGTGCTGACGCCGATGGGACTGGCTCCGCATCGACCATTCGCCGCTCTGGCCGAGTGCGTGGAGGTGGTGGACGGGCTCTTGCGCGGTGAAGCCGTTGACCACCAGGGCGAGTTCGCGGTCCGCGGCGGCGCGCTGCCGTGGAGCCCGGGCACTCTGCCCCTCGCCATCGCCGGCCGCGGACCACGCGTGGAGCGCTTCGCCGCACGGCGCGCGGACTGGATCCTGCTCGCCGGGCGAGCCATTCAGAAGGTGCCCGCGCTGGTCGAGGCGCTGCGGCGTGTGGGACGCGAAGCCCGCGGCCGGCCGCCGGCGATCGCCTGGAACCCCAACGTGGCCTGGACCGAGGCTATGTCGGCCGAGATGCGCGCGCACCTTGCCTACATGCTGGTGGACATGCCCGCAGAGGAACGAGCAACGATCGACCCCGATGCAGTGCTCGAGCGCTACGCCATCGCTGGCGATCGCTCATCCGTGGTTGCCCGCCTTTCCGACGCGCTAAGGCAGGTTCAGCCCGAAATGCTCCTGTTCGACGCCCACGACTACTCCGTCTCCTTCCTGGAGAGCGCCGCAGCCCTGGCGATGGACGCCGGCGCCATCGCCTCACACAATGAGGAGGTCGCCCATGGCGTGGATTCGCACCGTCGACCCTGAAGATGCCGAGGGCCGGCTGGCCGAGGCGTACGGCTGGCAGGCCCGCAGACTGGGTCGGCCAACCGAGTTCACCATGCTGGGCAGTCTGGACGCCGATCTGGTTCACGCGCGGCTGCAGCTCTACCGCGCCAGCGAGAACGTGCCATCCCGGTTGAGCGGGGCGCAGCGACTATTGATCAGCTACCTGACGTCGATCCTCAACGCAACGCCGCACTGCGCCTCGCTGGCGCGCACGCAGCTCTGTGGGATCGGACACGACGCGCTCGTTCGCGCTCTGGATCAGGGTGACTATTCCGCCCTGGACGAGGCCGACGCGGGACTGGCGCGCTACGTCGAGAAGTTGACGCTGCACCCGGGCGAGATGGCCGAAGCCGATGTCGCCGCCCTACGCGCGGTCGGCTTCGATGACCTCGACATCCTGGACGCCAACAACCAGTGCGCGCACCTCAACTACACCAACCGCGTCGCCAACGGCCTCGGCCTGCTCGGCGAAGCGGCCATGGACGAGCGCTCGGGCGACCGCGTGCCTGGATAGATGCCTCCTGCATTCTGTGCGCGCAATGTCATCCTGAGCGCCGCGAAGGAGCATTTAGCGTAACCGGCTGGAGCCTGATTCGTGGGGCAGCTCGTCGGCCGAGGATCGCACGGGTATGCGGTGGGCCGAGCTCTGCGCCCGCGTGTCGGCGCGAGGCAGACTGAGGAAGATCGTTTCGCCGCTTGTTTCGCGCACCAGCCGTTCGGGCACGTAGATCACGCCCTCGTCGGTCTCGACGCCGAGGTATGCGTGCTCGGGACCCTCGCCAACGCGTCGCTCCCTGACGATGCCGAACAACCCATCAGTCGCCTCGACTCGCGCTCCAGGACGGATCGCCTCAGAGTCGTTGGCAGGCCAGGTGAGCGACGACTTGACCTCCTCGCCCGGCTTCACGGGCTCCACAGGTTCTCGCATGAGATGCTGCACCTCCGTTTTCGCCTCTGCGGGGGGCAGGCTGCGTGCCAGTAACGCAATAGTTGGTGCGCCGCGCGATTCGGGTGGGGTTTAATGCGGGGCGTTGAATTTGCACGTTGGTGTTTTCTTCTTTTGCGGCGTGGACATGCCAGACGCGGGGCTGGATGGCACGCCGCCTCAGGACCGTCGCTACGGGCAGCGCGATGTGCTGAAGGTGTACGCCGATCTGGAGGCCTACGCCAGAGCCGCCGACCGCCTGGGCTTCGACAGCATGTGGCTGGCCGAGCACCACTTCCAACATGAGGGCTACGAGGTGGTGCCGAACGCGATCCTGATGGCGGCATTCCTGGCCGAGCGCACGCGCCGCCTGAAGTTCGGGGCGATGTTCAACGTGCTGCCGCAGTGGCACCCACTTCGCTTCGCCGAAGACTTCGCGCTGGCCGACGTGATGACCGGCGGACGGATGCTGTGCGGGATCGGGCGTGGCACGGTGCCGCGCGAAGCCGAGCCGCTTGGGACGCGGGTGGGCTGGAATAACGATCCCGACGATACCTACAACCGTGAGGTCTTCGAAGAGCAGGTCGAGATCATAAAACGCGCCTGGCATGACGAGACCTTCTCGTTCCAGGGCAAGCATTACCAGCTCCCACCGCAGAAGATCGACGACCGCGGCCGCGGCGTCCAGACGCTGACGCTGATCCCGAAACCGTTCAACACGCCCGTCGAGATCTGGCAGCCGGTGACCAGCCCGCCGACTGCCGACTATGTCGCCCGCGAGCGACACAAGGCCGTGTTCTGGTACCAGAACCGCGCCATGCTCAAACGCAACTGGCGGCGCTACGCGGAGCTGGTCGAGCAGTACCACGGCATCAAGCTCCGGCTGGGCGAGGATCGCCAGGCAGTGCTGAACATCGTGCTGGCCGACACACACGAACGGGCGCTCGAGCTGGCCCGGCCCGGCCACGACGAGTTCTGGCGCTTCCTGGGCCCGTACGGCTGGAGCAAGGCGTACGCCGACGAAGGCGGCAAGTCGTGGGTCTACGGGCGGATCCCGAGCATGGACGAGTCGATCGCTCAAGGGGCGTGGCTGATTGGCACCGCCGACGAGGTGGGTGAAGACATCGTCGGGCTGCAGCGCGACCTGGGGCTCGAATACCTGAGCATCTTCCCCCACTTTCCAGGCATGGTCCGTGAACAGGCCATCGAACAGATGGAGCGCTTCATGCGCGACGTGATGCCACGCCTGGTCACGCCAGCCGAGCCCGTGGCCGTGCGCGCGTGACGGCCGAGGTGCACCATCCCTTCCCGGCCTCCAGGTACCTGCCGTACCTGACCAGCCCGGATATCGCTGCTCTGCCCAAGGAGAAAGCGGCGGTGGTGCTGTCGGTCGCGTCGATCGAACAGCACGGCCCCCACCTTCCGTGCGTCACGGACTCGCTGGTTGGCCAGACGATTCTCGGCATGGCCCTGCGGCGGCTGCGACCTGAAGTGCAGGTCTGGGTGGTGCCGCCACTGTGCTATGGCTAGAGCAACGAGCATCGCCCATTCGCCGGCACCCTCACGCTCTCGGCCCACACGCTGGCGGCCGTCGTGCGGGACGTGGCGGTGAGCGTCTCACGCGCCGGCTTCACACGCCTGGTACTGCTCAACAGCCACGGCGGCAATCCGCCGGTCCTGGACTACATCGCCCGCGATCTCCACGAGGAAACAGGCATGCAGCTGTTCAGCATCATGATCTCGCGCATGGGACTGCCGGACGCGGTCACCGATCCCGACGAGAACGCCTGGGGCATGCACGCCGGAGAGAGCGAGACGTCGTGGATGCTGGCGCTCGCGCCCGAGCTGGTCCACATGGACCGCGCGAACGGTGCAGGTGACTACCCGCGCATGCCCGACGGCATCCGCCATCTTGCCGTGCGCGGGCCGGTCGGATTCTCGTGGCTCACCGCCGACCTGTCGGCCGTGGGCGTGCTCGGCAACCCCCGCACGGCGACCGCTGACAAGGGCCACGCCTATGTGGAGGCCACGGTGGACAAGCTGGCCGGTGTGCTCGAGGAGATCGCCGCGTTCGACGGCCCGCAGCGCGCAGGCGAGCGGCGATGACGACCGTCGACCTGCTGATCCTCGGCGGCACCATCGTCACCGCGCGGCCAGACGGGCTGGTGATCGCCAACGGTGGCGTGGTCGTCGAGGGCGAATCCATCATGGCCGTTGGCCGTCGTCACGAGATCGAAGGACGCTTCGAGGCCAGGCGCACGATCGACGCCGAGCGCATGCTGATCTTTCCGGGTCTGGTCGATACGCACACGCACCTGTACCAGACGCTGCTGAAGGGTCTCGGCGACGACCTGCCCCTGATGGAGTGGCTGGACGTCTGTACGCTGCCCAGCATCCCCCATTTAACCCCGCGGCTGTGCTACGTGGCCGCCGCGCTGGGCTGCGTCGAGTCGCTGCGCTCAGGCTGCACCACGATCTTCGACTACATGGTCGATCATGCCGACACCGAGATCTACGACGCCATCCTGCAGGCGTTCGACGACGTCGGCATTCAGGGCATCCTCGGCCGTGGACTCCGCGATCGGCAGGCGGAGAACGTGCTGATGGTCCTGCCGCCTATCGAGGATCAATTGGCCGACTGCGTGCGTCTGGCTCGAGCCTATGGACCGCCTCGCATCTGGCTCGCGCCCGGCGCGACCTGGGCACTCGACGAGGATAGCCTGCGCGCGGCGCGTCGACTGGCTACCGAGCTCGGGCTGCGCCTCAGTCTCCACACCGACGAGGTCGCTTTTGACAGCGACGAGAGCCTGCGGCGTTTCGGCCAGCGAACGCTCCCATTTCTCGAGCGCATCGGATTTCTTGGTCCCGATGTCCTGCACGCCCACTGCGTCCAATTGACGGAAGATGACTGCGCGATCCTCGCGCGACACGATGGAAAGGTGTCCTACAACCCGGTGTCGAACATGTACCTGGGCAGCGGCGTGCCGCCGATCCCGAGGCTGCTGGATCTGGGCGTCACCGTCGGCCTGGGCGCAGACGGGGCGGCCAGCAACAACAGCCAGGACATGCTCGAGGCTCTCAAAGTGGGCGCGCTGTTGCCGAAAGTGGCATGGCGTGATCCGGCGATCTTCACCGCCGCGGATGCGCTGCGTGCCGCTACCAGTGGCGGGGCCGCGGCGCTCGGACGCGACGACTTCGGCTCGCTCGAGCCTGGCAAGCGCGCCGACCTGTTCCTGTTCGACCCGCTGCACGCCAGATCGATCCCTGTCCACGATCCGGTCTCGACGCTGGTGTACTCGGGCGGCCAGGTGAACGTGCACACCACCGTCGTTGGCGGCCGTGTCGTGCTCGACGATCGGCGCATCGTCGGGCTGGACGAGAACGCGATTCTGCGCGAGGCGCAGTCTTTGGCCGAGCAGTTGTCGGAGATCGCGGGCACCCGGGCACGGCTCGACGGACGCTGGAGCCGCCGCCGCACGCCCGCCGCCGTGGGGACGTGAGCTGA
>VBGG01000389.1:0-2632 GCA_005883405.1 Chloroflexota bacterium
TGCCTGCACTTGGTTTCGCTTTGTTGCTAACCATGCTGCCGGTGAGGCGCTTCTGGCCGTTCCTCATTATCGGCTTTGCTCTATTTGCTTATCTGAAGATGCCCATCATTGGCATCGCCCTCGTCGCCGTGGCCATCGCGTTCCTCTACCAGATGATGCAGTCACCCGCGGCAGGGACATCCGGTTCGGCGGAGGCCATGGCTCATGTCTAGCGTTCTGCCTGTCACACCGCATGCCAACGGCGCCACGTCGACCGCTACGGTCGCACCGCTGGACTCAGCCGCTCCGCCAGCTCCACCTGCGGTGGTGGAGCTCGACGCGGCCACCATTCGTAGCGCCATGTGGCGCCACTTCATCACGCTGCAGTGGTCCTGGAACTACGAACGGATGCAGGCGCTCGGCTACTGCTTTTCGATGCTGCCGATCATCAACAAGGTTTATCAAACCAAGGGAGAGCGGATCGCGGCGATGAAGCGGCACCTGGTGTTCTACAACACCAATCCCCAGGTGGGCTCGCCGCCAATCTTCGGAGCCACTGTGGCGCTAGAGGCGCAGCGCCAGGGTGCGGTCGTCGATAGTCTGAAGATCGGGCTGATGGGCCCGATGGCCGGCATCGGCGACACGGTTCAAGCCATCCTGTTTCGTCCCATCGTGGCGGTGCTGGCTGCCTCGCTGGCCCTGGCAGGTAGCGGCGTGGGCCCACTGATCATGGTTGCCTCAGGTCTGTTCTGGACCTTCCTGCAAATTCCACTGTTCCGCTTCGGCTACCGTCGCGGCATTGGAGTGGCCCAGGAAGTGGCACAAGGAGGCATGGTCAGCCGCATCACCGACCTGGCGACGATCGTCGGCATGATCGTGATTGGCGGCTTCATCCCCAGCATCCTGGCCAAGGTCACCACACCGCTCCAGTTCTCCCAAACCGAGACCGTGAACGGCGAGACGCACCCGGTGCAGGTCGCCCTCCAGTCCACGCTGGACCAGATCCTCCCGTACATGATTCCAGTTCTGCTCGTCGGGCTGGCTTACTGGCTCATGCGGCGATTCCATCTCTCGGCAGTCTGGGTGCTGATCGCGTTGACGATCATCGGCTTCGGACTGGGCGCCGTCGGCGTTCTCTAGAGTGACCGGAGTGACTGGAGTCGACGTCGACCCGCCCGCCCGGTCACTCCGTAACGAGGAAGTAGGAAGGAAGGACCGCATTGATCGGTATTGTCGTGGTTTCGCACGGACCACTTGCCCAGGGATTGATTGGCGCTGCCGAAATGATCGTTGGCGCGCAAGCGGATCTGCGTGCAGTAGGAATGGGCGCAGCGGCTGACATGGACCACCTACGTAGTGAGATCGAATCCGCTGTGCAGGCCGTCGGCGGCGCGAACAGCGCGCTTGTGCTCGTCGATCTGCTCGGCGGCAGTCCGAGTAATGCCAGCGCCTACCTCGCAGTCGCCGGCACGCCGGTTATCTGCGGGGTCAACCTGCCGATGCTGCTCGAATTGTTGATGGCGCGTGAGGCGTCAACGCCCAGAGCTCTGGCCGATCACGCGCTGCAGGCCGGTAAGGACAACATCATCGATCTGGGCCAGCGACTCGCGGTCGCAGCCGGCTAGGGCTCAGTACGGATTGGAAAGGAAATGCGTGCCAGTTCTCCACATGCGCATCGACAACCGCCTCATCCACGGCCAGGTAACCGTCACCTGGGTGGGTTCGGTCGGGGCCAATCGTCTGATTGTGACCAACGACCAGGTGGCCACCGACCCCGTGCAAAGGATGCTTCTGCCGGCGGCCGCTCGAGGCGTCCCGACCTCCGTGCTGTCGGTCGACGACACGCTGGCGTATGTCGCCAGTGAGCAAGGCCAACGCGAGAAAATCATGATCATTGCCAAACTGCCGACGGACGGACTCCGGCTTCTCCTGGGCGGGCTCAAACCCGTTCACGTCAATGTCGGCAACCAGGCGCCCACACCTGCGACGAAGTTCAAAATGATCACGCACTCGATCGCCGCAACGTCCGAGGACGCGAAGACATATCGTGAAATCGCCCGGCTGTTGGGAACCCAGCTGACTAGTCAAATGATGTCAAGCGAACGGCCGGCTGACGTTCTCTCTCTGCTGCAGAAGAACGGACTGTAGCAGCATGTCGATGGCACTCGATCAAGTCTGCAAGGCCGGCTGGGCTTCCGCGGTTATCACGCCCGAGGTCCCGGCTTGGATGGCTGGCTACGCCGCTCGAGTGTCGCCAGCTGCCACAGTCCACGACCCACTTGAAGCGCAAGCTCTGGCCCTCGGCACGCCGACCAATGCTCTCGTCGTCGTCGTCTGCGACCTGCTCGCCGTCGACGAGCGTCTGGTCGAGGCTGTCCGCGACCGCGTCCGCGCACAGCGTCCAGGCGCATCGGTCTGGCTATCCGCAACCCACACCCACTCCGGGCCGGATATCGGCGGACCGCTCAGCGAGCACCCGCCGGACTCCGCCATCAGAGAGTCGATCGTAGCCGGCGCCACACGTGCTGCGCTGGGCGCGATGGCCAAGCTTCAGCGGGTCCGAGCGAGCTGGGCCAGCGGAGAGGTCCGGGGGGTGGCAACCAACCGCGACCACCCGGAGACGGGTGAGGACCTCACGCTCGATCTGCTGTGC
>VBGG01000389.1:2723-5408 GCA_005883405.1 Chloroflexota bacterium
CGCCGCCAGTTGGGTGCCGCACTCGGCCCCAACGCGTGGGTGGCGCTCGCCACCGGCGCGGCCGGCGACATTAGTACACGCCACACCCGCCGAGCTCAGGATTTTGCCGAGCTCGAGCGTCTTGGGGGTGTTCTGGCCGAACACGCCAGATCACTGCTCGCCGGGGCTCGGCCGATCCAGATCATGCCAGCCACCCTGGGCAACCGGAGTATTTCGCTCGATCTCAAGTCACCTCTCTCAGATAATGCCGCGGCCGCTGCGCAGACGTCGCTCACCGCTCGGCGTGCAGAGCTCCTGCGCACTGGACAAGCGGCCGAAGCGCGCACCCTCGAGACAATCCTCCAGGGGCTGGCGCACGCCGGCCAAGCGCACTCCGCGGCCGGACCCCAGCTAGTGGCGCCGATCAGTGTGGCGCGGGTGGGCGAGCTGGACCTGGTAGCGCTGCCAGGCGAGCCTTACAACCGGCTGGGGGTCGAGATCCGCGGCAGCGGTGGTAGGCCAGTTCTGTTGCTCGGGTACACGAACGGGTACATCGGTTACATCCCCACTCGTCAGGCGTATGCAAGCCTCGACTACGAGGTCCTGATGAGTCCGCTCGCGCCTGGCGCCGGCGAGCGTTTGCGCGCCGCCGCAAGTCAACTTTTCGCCAGCGACATTGGAGGATCCACATGAGTACTGCAACGCAAACGCCTGTCACCACCAGCGCGGTGGAACAATTCGCAGCTGCCGTCCGCGAGATGCTGAACCGCGCAACCGAGCAGCAGGGCGACGCCATCCAGGCCGCCGGCGCGCTGGTGTTTCGCACTCTCGAGCTCGGAGGCCTGGTGCATGCCTTCGGAACCGGCCATTCACACCTCCTCGCCGAGGAGATCTATTCCCGAGCGGGCGGGCTGCTGCCGGTCAACGTCATTCAGTCGGCCCCGCTGATGCTGCACGAAGACGCAGTCGCGTCGGGCGACTGGGAGCGGCTGCCTGGCGTGGCGGCGGTGCTGCTCGAGCACGCCGCGGTCGACCCCGCCCGCGACACGTTGATCGTCATCTCCAACTCAGGCCGCAATGCCGTACCAGTCGAAGCAGCCGAATGGGCACGCGCGCGGCGTGTTCCCATCATCGCAGTAATGTCGCTCGCACATTCACGGTCCCAGTCTTCGTTGGCACCCTCAGGCAAGAAACTGTACGAGCTTGCGGACGTCGTTCTCGACAACGCTGGGATGCCCGGCGACTCGCTTGTGGAAGTTCGACCGGGCCTGCGGGTGGCGGCGACGTCGACAATCGTCGGCGCCTTCCTGCTCCGCAGTATGGTGCTCAGCGCGGTCGAAAAGTGTTTGGCGGCCGGCATCCGTCCGCCTGTTCTGACCTCGGGCAACCTCGCTGGCGCGCGCGAGGCCAACGCCGAGTTGGTCGCGAACTATCCGGGACGCCTGGCCGACGCGTACGAGCGCCAGCGGAGACGGCACGGCGGACCGATTGCCAGCCAGTCAACGCACGAATTGGAGCAGGCGTGATGCCAGTTGGAGTACCCGGCGCTGCTGGCGCGA
Organism: Chloroflexota bacterium; assembly: GCA_005883405.1. Lineage (GTDB taxonomy): Bacteria > Chloroflexota > UBA6077 > UBA6077 > CF-72 > CF-72. Next base: position 4,262 of record VBGG01000389.1, read on the forward strand.
GCGCCACAGGTCAGTTTGGGTTTGGGAAAGCACAGTTCTGGCAGGTAGCCAGCGGAATTCTCGACCGCGTCGTAGAGACCCAGAGCGAGGCCATCCATCAAGCTGCGCGTATCTTTGCCGATGCGATCGACCGTGGTGGTGTGGTGCACGCGTACGGAACCGGCCATTCCAAGGCATTTGCGATGGAGCTGGCCAACCGGGCCGGCGGGCTGGTGCCGATAAACCGGCTCGATAGTGTGGACCTGATCCTTGCCGGCTGGCCCGCTGAGCAAGTCCTCAGACCGGACTTCGAATTGGACCCCGAAGTTGCGCCGGCGCTACTTGGCTGCTACCAGATCGAGTCGGACGACGCATTCATTATCGCCTCGAATTCAGGCGTGAATCCGTCCATTGTTGGTGTAGCGTTGCGTGTCAAAGAGCAGAACCACCCGCTGGTGGCGGTCACGTCGCTCGAGCATACGCGCCAGGTGCCCTCCCTCGACTCCTCGGGTAAGAAGCTGTACGAGGTGGCGGATGTCGTCATCGACAACTGCGGGCCGCTCGGCGACGCGCTGCTGGAGCTTGCAGGTGGCGGGAAGGCGTGCTCCATCTCGTCACTCAGCGGGGCGCTGATCGGGCAGATGCTGACTGCCGAAACCATCGGCATACTGCTGGAACGCGGGCACCAGCCGCCCGTCCTGATCTCGGCCAATGTGCCAGGCGGACGCGAGGCCGACGAGAAGCTGCGGAAGCAGTATGCCGGTCGCATTCGGTAGTGACGACGAATATGGATACACAAATGACCGCGAGCGCCGAGACACGGATCCTGATTGCAAGCGAACTGTACCTGCCGGACCGGATGGCAGGGCCCGCGGCGGTGGTCGTCGCGGATGGAGCCATCCAGGCGGTGTGGCGGGACGTGGACGCCAGCACAGTTCAGCAGCGCGGAGAACGAGAATTGCCGTCGCCGCACGTAACTGTCACCGACCTCCGGCCGTGGCGGATAGCACCGGGATTCATTGACCTTCACACCCACGGTTTGAAGGGCCATGACGTCACCTCCGGCCCGCAGTCCGACATCACCGCGATGGCGTGCGATCTGCCCCGGACCGGGGTGACCGCTTTTTATGCATCGATCGCTTCAACTGGACGAGAGGAGACCAGGTGT
>VBGG01000391.1 GCA_005883405.1 Chloroflexota bacterium
GAGAGTTTCGGCGAGGTCGTGCAATGTTGTAATCTCCTCTAACGGTGGTAAGGCATCGCCCAGTGGATTGAACTCGTGCCAGCGACGTGCTCATCGCGCGGTGAGCGAAGTCGGCTCCAACTGGCCAGCCGTACGCATCAAGAAACGTCCGCAACAGCGCCTTGCTCCCACCAAACGTGCCGAAGAACAGCGCTGGTAATTCGTAATAGGGATCACCGCACAGAGCATCGCCCCAGTCGATGATCCCGGCCAGGTGACCGTCGTGGACGAAGACGTGATCGCCGTGGAGGTCGGCGTGCACCAGGCGGCGCTCGTTTGAAGCTGGCGCGAGATAGTCCTCGATCTGCTCGATGAGGAACCCGGGGAGCGTTCGGCGGCGTCGGTGGCGGGCGGTGCAGCTGGCTCGGAGGGCAGCCACGACGTCGCGATGCCAGACCGGCTCATCCGGACAGTCCAGTTCGTGGAGCTCGCGCAGCGCAGCACCGAGCTCAGCGGCGACGACATGTTGCCAGTCGCCGGCGGTGTGGCTCGTGTGCCACCAGGCAGTCCCAGCAAGCCGCGTCGTCACGATGTACGGCCAGCGCCAGCCAGCGTCGAATAGGTGCCCGTCGGCGACGTGTCGCGGCACTGTGACGCGCAGGCTGGGTAGGACACGGGTTTGTGTGGAGCGCTCGATCTGAAAGCATTCGGCGCCGTCAAAACGCTGCCCGAAGAATTTGATGACGTACGTGCCGACGAGGAATGTTGGAAAGGTGCCGCCAGTGCCCAACGTAGCTAGTCCCGACGGAAGGTTGTGCCGGCGCATCACCTCGTCGATATAGGGCTGCCAGAACGCGGCATCCTGGAACTTCCGCGCATAGCTGGAGCGACTGGACAGGCTGGGCGGCTCGAGAGCTGACATGTTCGCTGGAATAATCGGCTATACGCGTTGTTGTAGTGGTCGTCCCCGCTGACATACCATCGCCCCGGGGTCGTTTTGAGTGCGTAACAGACGCGAGTTCGCCCACGTCGTGCTCGACGACGCCTTCCAGATGCTCGCGGACAACGTACGCGGGTTGCGGATCGATGAGGCGCTGTTCGTCCCGTCCGGTGGTTATCGGTCCACCCTCGGCACACTGAAGCACATTGCCGGCTGGAGCCACGTCTACAGGTCGTACGCCTTCGACCGCCCGCCAAAGCATTGGGCGCAGATCGACTGGCCGCGTGGTTTGCGCGATACGGTCGAGTCAACCCAGAGCTACCTCGACGAAGTCATGGCCTGGGCGGAGGCCGCGCATCAGAACTGGTTGCGATGTCTGGATGAGCTTTCAGAGGACGAGGCGCTCGACGATCTGAGGCCGCTGCACTGGGGCGAGCTCAAGCAACCAACTCCTGTCGATCGTGCGCGGCGAGGCATGGGAGGAGTACGAGGAAGTCGAGGAGAACCACGTCCCTACCGCGGGCCATCGAGTGCGTCCGCCGTGGCTATCCCAATCATCATGACGCTACCCTCGCCGGATGAGCGGGTGGCAGGCGACGCTGAAGGAACGTATCGTCGGGCGCGGTTGGCAGCTCATCGAGCCGATCGAGGCGGCTTACGAGCGCGGCGAAATCGACGTCGCCGAATGGCACCGACGGATCGGCGCGATCATCGGTCCGGCATATCTGGCCGCCACCAACCCGCGCGCGCAGTCTGGTGCGTCGGGCACAGCCGCGGAGTGGGAGCGAGCCCGCCGCTTCATCTTCGCCGCGGTCAACCGCGACGGCACATTCCTCGACGTCGGCTGTGCCAATGGCCACTTGATGGAATGCGCGGTCATCTGGTTGGCGGAGAGCGGTCATCGCATCGAGCCTTACGGGCTAGAAATCCTGCCGGAGCTTGCCGCTCTGGCACGCCAGCGGCTGCCTCAGTGGGCGGAGCGAATTGCAATTGGTGACGCCATGGAGTGGATGCCTGAACGGCGTTTTGATTTTGTACGGACAGGCCTCGAGTATGTGCCGCGTAGACTCCGGCCAGAACTGGTGCGCCACCTCTTGGAGGCAACCGTCGCACCTGGCGGGCGGTTAATTATCGGTGCGCACAGCGAACTCGCCGACTCGGCACCGCAGCTCCAGGCTGAAGTTCTGCGTTGGGGTTTCCCTATAACCGGCGCGGTAGAGGTGCCGCATGCGCAGGACCAGCGTGTCGTGCGCCGCGCCTTCTGGCTCGAAAAGCCGACTGAATGAGCAAGCTGTTAGTCATCAGCGGGCCGATCGCGGCCGGCAAAAGCACGGTTGCGTCCGCTCTAGCGGCGACGTTCCGCAAGAGTGGGCGCTCGGTCGCGGTGGTGGACCTGGACCGCCTGTACATGATGCTCGACGATCCCGCGCCGATGAGCGACCCATCGCACTCCCGCGAAGCGCGTCGTGCAGCCGCGGCGCTGACCGACCACTTCGTCCTCGACGGCATCGAGCTCGTCATTTTGGAAGGCACGTTTTGGACGATGTCCGAACGCGAGGAACTTACCGCTGCACTAACGACACTGGTCCAACCCGTGTTCGTGACGCTACACGTTTCAGTCGGGGAGGCGCTGCGCCGCGTCCAGGCTGACAGTGGCCGACGGGCCTCACGTGATC
>VBGG01000392.1 GCA_005883405.1 Chloroflexota bacterium
TCCGCACCCTGGATGTCGGCGCAGACAAGCCGCTGGCTTACCTCCCGCCGCTCGTCGAAGCGAACCCATTTCTGGCCACGCGCGGCATTCGCTTCACGCGCCGCTTTCCCGAGCTGTTCGAAACGCAGTTGCGGGCGCTACTCCGAGCGGCACGACACGGAGACCTGCGCATCATGTTGCCGATGGTATCCACACCGCGCGATCTGGCCTGGGCGCGCGAGATGTTGGAGCGGGTTACGCGTGACCTGGAGCGAGATGCAATTCCACATCGCGCCGACCTGCCGTTCGGGATCATGCTCGAAACGCCGGCCGCCGCGGTCTCGCTCGATCGCCTGGCCGTCGATCGCCAGCTGGCGTTCTGTTCCATCGGTAGCAACGACCTGGCCCAGTACACGCTCGCCGCCGATCGCACCGACCCCGCGCTGGCGCGCGATTACCCGTATGACGATCCCTCGGTCTTTCGCATGGTGCGCATCGCGGTACAAAGCGCGCGGGCGCTTGAGCTGGAGATCAGCCTATGCGGCGAGCTTGCCGCCGATCCGCGACACGCTGTGGCGCTGGTGGGGCTTGGCTTGCGCAAGCTGAGTATGGTGCCTGCCGCCCTGGCCAGCGTCAAGGAAGCGCTACTCGGCGTATCCCTGGCTGATGCTCAACGCCAGGGCGAGCAGGCCTGTACAGCGTCGGGTCAGTGATGCACAGGCTGGCCAGCCGGCGGCGTCGAAGCGCCTTTGCCGCGTAGCGAGAACCGACTCTCGGTGCCCGCGCGCAGGCGCTGAATGTTCGGCCCGTGACGCCAGATGATCGCCGCGACGCCGACAGAGACAACTGCCAACTCACCCAGGGAGGCGCCCCGAAGGACCAGGACGATGATGGCGGGAATGCCAGCGGTGATTGAGCCCAGCGACACAAAGCGGCTTGTCGCCACGACCAGCACGAACGTAAGCGTGGCGACGAGCGCGGCCAGCGGATCGAGCGCCGCGAGCACGCCGATTCCTGTGGCCACGCCCCGGCCGCCATGGAAGCCGAGAGTAAACGGCCAGATGTGCCCCGCCATCGCGGCGATGCCGCCCAGCGCTTGCCATTCCGGTCCACCTCCGACCAGACGTAGCAACAGCACGCCGATGGCGCCCTTGAGCGCGTCAAAGAGTAAGACTGGCAGGGCGGCCCGCCAGCCGAGTGTACGCAGGATATTCGTCGCGCCGATGTTGCCGCTGCCGTGCTGGCGAATGTCCTCGACGCCGGCACGGCGCGCGACGAGGAACCCAGACGGAATTGATCCCACGCCATAGGCAGCTACCAGCGCCACGAGCAAAGCGAGGTCGCCCACTCAATCGGCGATTATCCACTGCCTCGTGCACAACGTAAAGACCAGGACCCGTGCACCGTCTGCCGCGCATTGGCTACGGTTAACCTATGGAACAGCCACTCAAGGGCACACGGATCGCGGTCCTGATCGAGAACACCTACCAGGACCTGGAATTCTGGTATCCGACCTTGCGCCTGCGTGCTGCTGGCGCAGAGGTCCAGGTTGTCGGCGAGTCTGCCGGGAAGGCATACACTGGCAGCCACGGCTACCCGGCCCAGGCCGAAGTGGGCGCCAAGGACATCCGCGCTGAAGATTTTGATGGCGTGGTGATCCCGGGTGGCTATGCCCCGGACAAGATGCGGCGGAACTCGGCCATGGTCGACCTGGTGAAGAGTCTCGACCGCGACGGCAAGCTCGTGGCGGCTATCTGCCACGCTGGCTGGATGCTGGCCGAGGCCGACATCGTACGGGGTCGACGGACCACCTCTGTCGCCAACATTCGCACCGACCTGATCCACGCGGGCGCCAACTGGGAAGACGCCGAAGTAGTCGTCGATCGAAACCTGGTCACGTCGCGTGAACCCAAGGACCTGCCGGCGTTCGGCGAGGCGATCATCGACTCGCTCGTGGCGCAGAAGAAGGCCGGTCGCCGCGAGCCGGCTCTCTCGACCAGGCGCTAGTAGCGTGCGAGGCCGCCGCTGAGCGTGGCGGCCTCGCTCAGCCCCACGCTCGCGCGCCCTCTCCTCGCAGGCCGTGCTCCTCTTGCGCGCGCTTGCCGCTCAGCCGACAACGTGGCGCCACGGCTACGAGCTCGGCCAAGAGGTCGGGCTTCGCTCCGGTTCGCTCTATCCCGATCCCGAGTCCGGGCACTCCAGGAGGGCTCGCACGTCGACCAGCGTGTGCGGCGTACCCAGCGCGCTGCTGACGTCGATGATCCGCCCGTCGCGTGGCACGCCGGCACGCGGACCCGTTCCGAAGTCGCAGGTCAGCAGTTTCATCTCGCGGCTCCTTGCGCTTGCCGGGCACGAACGCGCCGGTAAAGGTTGCGAACGTTTCGCGCGTCAAGCGACTCATTCATGGCAAACAAGCGCTGACCTATGGGGTACGGATCAAGGCTCTGCACGTCCAGTGGGTGCTTGACGGCGTCGTCCTCCGTCAGGCCGCGGCTCACCAGGTCTTCGACTGCGCCAATCCAGTTTCGAATGATCTGGCCCTGCTCCGCCAGGTAGCTCTTGTCGCACGGCTCGCCGTGGCCAGGCACGATTACGTCGACATCCAGTTGGCCAATCCGGTCGAGCGCCTCCAGCCACTGCCATGGATCAGCCTCCTGGATGAACGTCTTGCACTGGAAGAACACGTTATCACCAGTGAATGCCGCGCGCTCCCGCGGCAGATAGACGGTGGTTTGCGGTGACGTGTGGCCTGGCATATGGATGCAGCGGACCTCATGGTCGCCAACCTGGAGCGTCAGCTCGTCCTCGAACAGGCGCGTCGGTGGATTGGGCGGATAGCTCGGATGATTGTAGAGCCACACGCTATCCGGATCCTCACGCACGAGGACTGCACGGCGTTCTGCGCCGGTGATATCTGGCAGTGCCTCGAGGTAGCGCGTGCGCAGCCCTGTGTGGCCGACCACCTCGACTCCAGGAAAGAAAGCGTTGCCACGGATGTGATCCGGATGCGGTTCCGTGTTGATGAGGTAGCGGATTGGGCCATGCTCCACAGCGCGTTCGCGCCACCGCACGGCATCGATTGGCTGCTGTGGAGTGTCGATCAGCACTACACCATCGCGCGTGACCAGAAAGCCAGGGTTGCAACCGAAGAAGTAGAGCTCCACGAACACGTTGCTGCTAACCCGTCGCATGGCTTGCATGCTAGACCGAGGCGCGCCAGGCCGGGAAGTACCGTTTCGGTTGCCGCGGTGTCTCTAGAAAAAAGCATGCAAGGCGCTTCACGGCGGCGTCTTCGCCTGGCTCAGCTCCAGCAGGTGGCCATCCGGGTCGCGGAAAAAGCAGCGCACCTCCCAGGCTGACTCCACGGGCGGAGTGAGAAACTCGGCGCCGCGCGACTGCAAGATCGCGTACGCAGCGCGGCAATCGGGCACGCGAATGGTCATTTCATGGCTTACGATCGATGGATCGACGGGCGGTGCAAACATGACGTCGGGCTTATCTGGCGTCGGTCCTCCGCCGGTGACGAGCAGCAGCCAGGTGCCGACAAAGCGAAGAACGGCCGACGTCCCGCCGTACTCGCGGTACACCTCTGCACCGAGGTCGCGATGGACGAGCGTCGAAAGAGGACGAGAATAGAACCCATGGATCGGGCCGCGGCTGAAGATTGGATCCGCGCGCACGTCGACCCGGTCGGGCCAATCGAGACGGCACACGAGCGACCGTGGGCGACGGTCCTGCGCGTGCCGCTCGCCGACAGCATCGTCTGGTTCAAGGCGTGCGCGCCAGTGCAGGCATTCGAACCGCGGCTCACGGCCGAGCTTTTCGCGCGCTGGCCCGACCGGGTCGCCGAGGTGCTCGGGCGGGACGACGAGCGGGGGTGGCTTCTCCTCGCGGACGCGGGCACACCGATGCGCGCGCTCGGCAATCCGCCGGAGGCGTGGCTTCTTGCGTTGCCGCTATATGCCGAGCTCCAGCGCGGCGAGGCCGCCCACGTGCACGAGCACCTCGCGCACGGGGTGCCGGACCTGCGGGGTGCGACGTGGCCGGCGCGCTACCACGACCTTCTGACACGCGACCTGCCGCTCAACACAGATGAGATCCGCCGGCTCAGAGAGTTCGCCCCGCGTTTCACGGAGCTGTGCGGCGAACTGGCCGCGTATCAGGTGCCGGAGACGGTTCAACACGACGATCTGCACATGGCGAACGTCTACAAAAGGGGGGAGCGACTGCGATTGCTCGACTGGGGCGACTCGTCGATTTCGCACCCCTTTGCGTCGCTCGTCGTCACATTCCGTTTCCTTGAGGAGATCAACAAACTGCCGCCAGGCGACGCGTGGTTCTCGCGGCTGCGCGATGCATATCTGGAGCCATGGGGAAGTGGTCTCACGCAGGCATTCAGGCTCGCGGCACGGATCGGCGCATTTGCGCACACGTTCGCGTGGATGCGGCAGCGGGATGCGTTGCCGGAAGAAGCACGCCCCGAGTTCGACACGGGGCTCACCATCGTGCTGCGTCGAGCAATCGCTCAGATTCGCGATCAGGATGTGTGCCCGTTGTAGCCGTTCGATCGCGCGTGAGGAGATCTATGGCCGTGCCAGGGCTCCTCAAGCACTTCACCACCGCCGACATCAATGCACTGATCTGCCCGCGCGCGCACCTCAGCCTGGCCGGTGTGTACGACCGGCTGACGCCGCCGGCTGGACTGGATCGCGTCGATGCCGCGCTCCAGCGGGTCTATGCCGACGCCGGCGTGTCCGAGCGCTGGCAATTGGTGCGGTACTCATCCGGACACTTCGAAACGTGGGACATGCGGCCTGCGCACCTGCGCAGACATGATGGGCGCGGCCAGGTTGGCAAATCCGGACGGCTCACCGCGGTTTCGGAGCGTCATGTGGGTAGCTCCAGTCGGGGTGTCTTGCCAGGTGTAGGTGGTCTCCATTGGAAACGGGCCTTCATCGGTGCTCATCACCAGCCGGACACCCGGCTCGAGGGCACGCAGTTCGTACGTGTACGCCAATCGTCTGCCGAGGAACGCCTGCCGACCTCACAGCCCAGGGGTTCTGGCCAGGGACCCAACCCCATCGGTTGCTATCGCCAGCTGAGGGCGTCACCACCAGGTGTGCTCCAGGGAGCGGTCGGTGCCGCCGGTCCGATCGAGCGCGTCGAGTGCTGCCATGTCCTGCTCCGAGAGCGTGAAGTCGAAGATCTGGGCATTTTCCTGGATGCGCTCGCGGTGGGTTGATTTGGAG
>VBGG01000390.1:0-10702 GCA_005883405.1 Chloroflexota bacterium
ATCCCAGACAGGTTCGATCCCATCCCTTCGGATGCTTCGGCACCGGTGGCCGGAGCATCGAGCCGATCGTTCGCACGTTCGCCTAAAGCCCTTGCTCCGACGCGAGCGCTCTGAGACCCTCCCCGCAGGCAGTCAGCCTCATGGCGCTATCTCCAGTCGGCGGATAGAGTCGCCATCGACGGTAAACGGTAATGCAGGTCGACGGTTCCACCTGGAAAGTTTCCTTCCAGGTGCACGCGGGCGACGTACTCTCCTTCATCCGCGGCCTCTACACTGACCAGGTCAGTGGTGTACTCGTAGAGCGAGGCGACGTTTTCCCGCCACGCGCGGATCTCTTTCGTGCCGCGCCTGGTCTTGCCCTCGTCGATAACGATGGCATCGTCGGCAAAGAGCGTGACGAGTGTGTCGAAGTTGCGTGCCGCCTGGGCAGCGAAGTAGCGAGTGATAACAGCTGGGTTGGAGGTTGTCATGCTTCGTCCTTTCAGCGGGGGCGCGGTTGCCGTCGTTTGGCGATGCGCTGCGTGCCGTATGCACCCTCGCCGGCGTCCAGGCGCCGACGCTCTACCACCACTTTGGCAGCAAGCAAGGGCTGATTGACGCGGTCATCAACTACGGCTTCAGCCAGTACGTTGAGGCGGCACACGATAGCGGCTCAGATGACCTGCTGGATAACGTCCGCCGGGGATGGGACCGGCACGTGAAGTTCGGGCTAGAGCATCCGACTTTCTACGCCCTGCTCTACGGACAGATCGAGCCGGGCAGGCCGTGCGCCATTTCTGGACCCGCTGAGGCGATGCTCGAGGCGCTTCTGTCCGCGGCGGCTCGACAAGGCCTGCTCAAAGTATCGCCTGGCGAGGCCGCAGCGCAGCTTCTGGCGGCCAACGTCGGCGTGACACTGAGTCTGATCACGAAGCCACCGGACGCGCTCGACCTGGCGCTTTCAGAGCGGGTGCGCGAGGCGGCGCTTGCAGGCGTTGTGGCTGACTCTCACCAACCGCGAGGGAATCGCCCGACACCGGCGGCATTGTCGCGCGCGAGCGCTGCGGTCGCAATGCGCGCCCAGCTTCACGACGACGCAAGTGGGCTCAGCCCGGGCGAAGCGGTGCTCCTTGGGGAACTTCTCGACCGGCTGAGTGCCTCGTGACATGTGCGACGTCGTGCGCACGGTTCGAATCCGTCGGCTCTGGCCGGGCCGCGGCTCGCCATGCCATCGCGCTCCTAGCGGCCCGCCGGCGTGGGTGTCGTACTCAGCGTGCGCGGTGTTGCATCTGCCCTCAGGAAGTTTTGATCTGGCGCGCTTTCCAGATGCCGAGGTGCCGTCCGAAGATAATCGCACCGGATCCAGCTGCCGTTCCCTGCTTCCCCGAACCTATATGTCGGTGATAACGAGGTGCCCGTAGTGCCGCGCACGCCATGGGCGCGAAGGACGGTGCCCGCCCCAGCCACCGACGTGATGGGCGCGGAATTGGTTGTGCACGATGCGCTGGACGGCGCGATCGGGTTGGCACTCGCACCCCTGAGCAGTCATGTCACTGAGGTGCGCGACGAGTTCCTCGCGACGACAACTCACGATGTGTTGCAGCCAATGACCGGCATCAAGGTTGGCATCCAGACGGCACGACGGGAACTCGCGGGGCCATCTCGCGAAATCGCGAAGGTTGACCGGTTGCTAAACCGCGCCGAAAGCGAGGTCGACCGACTCACGGCGCTGGTCACGTCGCTCGCGAATGCCTCGCGAATCACTCTCGGCACAATCTCGAGCTGGAAATTGAAACCGTGAACATGCTGAGGTCGTAGCGTCCGCGGTGGACCGGCTCGACCCCGACAACGCCGCGCGCATGCGGTTGGATCTACCTGGCGAGGACATCTCCGGACAATGGGATGGCCTCGCCCTCGATCGCGTGATAAGCAACTTGTTGTCGAATGCCGTGAAATACTCACCGCCCACATCGCCAATCGACATCGTCGTGCGTCTTGATGCTGGCGCGGTTGAGGTTAGTGTCCATGATGGCGGTATTGGCCTCGACTCCGACGAGCTGACGGGCCTGTTCGAACGATATGGGCGCTCGCGGGGCGCACGAGAGCGCCAAATTCCGGGCGTCGGGCTGGGTCTCTATCTCTCGCGGGGCATAGTGCGTGTGCTTGCTGGACGCATGTGGGCCGAATCCGCCGGTCGTGACCTGGGCACAACGATGCACATGTGGCTCCCACGTTGGGGCGCAGCTCCTCCTACCCGAGAATAAACACGAGTCAACGAGACTTTGGGGTCGGACACCGGGCATTCATGGCTGCGTCAGCGAGCATGTCACCTCGGCTGGCAGGTGCCTAACGGCGACCAGGCGGAAGTTCTACGTGCCTTAAGCCGCCGTGGTCGAGATCGTTGAGCATGTCAGCACAGGCGCTCGAGATGGTCAGCGACCGTCGGCCGATGTCGTGCTACGAGCGGTCCCCGCCCATTAGAGCGACCGTCGAGCGCATTGTCGCGGAGCTCGCTCTCAGCCGTGCGCGACGATCTCACTCAGCACGTCGAGCGCCTCGTGAGCCGCCGAAAATCCCGCGTAGCCGCTTATCTGAAGTAGCGCCTCACGCAACTCGTCCACGGTCCACCCGAGGTTCAGCGCGCCGCGCAAGTGCGCCTTGAGCTCCTCGTGGTGTCCGGTGGCGGCGAGCGCCGACACCACCACCAGGCTGCGATACTTCAGCTCCAGACCGGGCCGATTCCACACTCCTCCCCAGACGTGCTCGATGGCGGTCTCGAAGAACGGCGCAAGAATCGGATCCGGTTGCGTCGGCCGCTGAGCGTTCCCTCCACCAAAGACTCGCTCACGGATCGACGCGCCGCTTGGCCTTGCATCCTGTGTCATGTCTTCCTCCAATTCGCCCAAAGGCTGTTCGGTTCTCATACCGAGAGCCTAGGAGTTCACCTCGTTGACCCGAATCGGGCATTTGCCCCATTTGAGTGCATCAGATCAACGCGATACGAGGTCGTGCTCCATCGCGAACATCGCCGCCGCGGCGCGGGTGGACACGCCAATCTTGTTGTAAACGTGCTCGATATGGTGCCTCGCCGTCTTGGGCGAGATGACGAGACGCGACGCAACGTCACGGTACGAGCCGCCGGTTGCAATCAACTGCAGGACCTCCACTTCACGGTCGCTCAGACCGGCGGGCCAGGCAGATCGCGCGGGCCTGGTGCGATGACCCGCCACCTCCAGGACGGCGCGGACACAATCGCCATCCAACCGGCCCTTAGAGACCTCTGTCGCAAGGAGACCCGCGGCCGTGGCAGATGCGAGAGGTGGCCGATATGGGCGCTCCTGAGTCATAGCCTGGTACGCGTCGGCGGCCGCCAGGACTCGTGCCCCCAGAGGTAGCGCATTGCCTGTCGCCTGGCGGTGGTACCCGGAGCCGTCCTGCCGTTCGTGGTGCATGCCAGTCAGAGGTGCCAGTGGGGCCAGTACCGGCGAGCGGACGGACCTGTTCCCACTCGCTGGCTGTCAGCGGACCTCGCTTATCCCAGATCCGGTTTGAAACGCTCATGCGTCCCAGGTCGTGCAACAGTCCCGCGCGGCGTATCGAGGCAACGTCTGGTTCGTTGAACCGAAGTCTGCGCGCCGCGGCCTCCGCCAGTTCTGACACGCCACTGGAGTGGCCGCGGGTGAATGGTAGCTTCAAATCCACCATGTCCCCGAAGGCGCGCGCAACCGAATCGATCCCGTCGTCCATAATCTGTTTCAACGGCTCCGGTTCGGCCAATAAGAGGGCCTGCAAGACATCGGCGGTCTCGAGCTCCGCCAACAGCGCCGTACTATACTGGAGGAATCCCGCTGCTACCCATGGGTCGAGCATTGCGCCGCCACGCTGCTTCACCGTCGCGATCGCAGCGCCCGGACCTCCCCAGCGCCAGAACACCGCCGCCGCGGTAGCGACCTGAGCAAAGCGGACCGGGAGCACCAATCGCTCCCCGGCTAGCCTGTGCGGACTCCCCTTGCCATCCCAACGCTCGAACACTTGCTGCAACGCCTGTTGGACGACGGGCGCAAGTTCCAGCCGCCGGACCATCGCGGCACCTACTTCGCAGTGGGAAGTGATCTGCTCATGTCGGATGAGAACCCAGCGAGGCATACTCGCAACAATGATGCGGGCGTGTTCAAGTGGCGTGCTGTCGCTCGCGACGCGATGCAACCAGAAGCCGAGCGCCTCTCGTGGATCGGCCCAATCCACACTGCCAGCCGCGGCCAGCTCGGCATCGTCCAGGAGCACCGCTTCCTCATGAGCGTACGCGGTGCAGCCAACGGACCTGAGCAGTGTCGTGTAGTACACATCAGAAACATCGTTTGCGGACATGTTCATCCACTGCGCCAGTCTCGTCGCGAGGAGACAAGCCTGCATGGCCGTCTCCGGCAGTCGCCACGATCCCAGATCGGTCATGATGGAAAGCGCGGCGAGCAGCTCGGCGAGTCGGAGGTGACCGATCGACAGCTCCTGGTTGCCACTGGTCTCCTGACCTGGCTGCCTCTGGTTCATCCCGCGGCCTACCCATTCAGGATATGCATTAGGCTCAGATCCCGAAATTCACGCGGGTACTGACAGAGGGCTCGAGAGCACGGCCACCCGCAGTCCATTTCGCGGGAATGTCCGTGCGGCGATCCAGATGACCTCACGAGCGAATACCCAAAAGGGCGCCGCGTAGCGGGGAAGGATCGTGGTTGACCAGCCCCGGCCACACGACCACTTACGACAAGCTGGGTGCCACCACGGCTCTCCACCGCGCCGCAGAACCGAAGGAGATTGCCGAAGTCGTCGCCTTCCTCGACTCTCCACGAGCGAGCTACATCACTGGTGCCATCGTCGCAGCCGACGGCGGTCGGACAGCCATCTGATGATCATCGGACTGAACCTGCCAAACTACGGCAGCCTGGGATACAGGGATGCCATCGTCGCCATTGCCCAGACCGCCGAAGCCCTCGGCTACGCGTCGCTCTGGACCAACGACCATGTGCTTATCCCCACCAGCCGCCCGGAACCGTTCGGAAATGTGCTGGAGTCACTCACGACGCTCAGTTATCTCGCGGCCAGTACCAGCCGTATTCAGCTCGGGACCGGAATCCTGGTGCTTCCCCAGCGCGATCCTGTGCTCGTTGCCAAACAAGCTGCGACTATCAGTCACCTGAGTGGTGGTCGGCTGGCGATGGCCGTCGGCGTTGGCTACATCAAGGAGGAATACTGCTACCTGCGGGCGGACTTCTCGAACCGCGGCCATCTCGCTGACGAATACATCTCAGCCATGCGCGAGCTGTTCGAATCCGACACGCCGGAGTTTCACGGTCCGCACATCAACTATTCCGACGTGCTCTTCTCGCCGCGACCCTCACCTCGCATCCCAATCCTCGTTGGAGGCGATAGTCCCGCGGCGTTGAAACGCGCGGCGACCCTCGGGGACGGCTGGTACGGCCTCTGGCAATCGCCAGATCAAGTGCGCACTGCGATCGCCCGGATCAACGCCATCGGACGGAAGTCACAGTTCGAGGTGTCGCTGCGCGTGCTGACGCGCGTTGGAGGCCCCATTCCCGACAGCGATTCTGAGACCACCCTTCAAGGCGACGTCGACGCAATCGTCCAGAAAATCCAGCGCTACAGTGACGCCGGTGTCGATCGAATCGTCATCGAACTCGTGTCCAGCGAGCTGGACGACTTTCTGCGTCAGCTCAATCGCTTCGCATACGAAATAACACCACGCATCACGCGCACGAGCGACTGAAAGAAACCGCACATGTCATTGCTTACTGGTGGACTTCACCACCTCACTATTCGGACGACGGATCTGTCGAGAGCGAAGCGCTTCTACACCGACACGTTAGGCTTTCAGTTAGTCCGCGAAAGGGACGGAGCCGTTCTGCTCAACGCCCACGGGACCTTGTTCGGAGTACTGGGCGCAGCGCCTGAGACCTCGCCGGAGGATCGATTCGATCCATTCCGGGTTGGCCTCGACCACCTCGCGCTTGCGGTAGCCAACGCCGAGTCGTTGCACGAGCTCAAACAGCAACTCGACGCTGCGGGCGTGCGGAACAACGGAGTCGAGGACGACACGCTCACGGGCGCCAGGTACATCGCCTTCTACGACCCGGACGGCATTGCCTGGGAGTTGTACGCGATGCCAGCTATACGCTGACGCGCCCGCGCGAACAGAAGACCCCATTGGGCCATCAATAAAGGAGAAGACACACCCATGCCAATGATTGACGTCTACGCCGCGACCGGTACATTTGCGAGCAACCACCAGCTGGCTCAGGACCTGGCGAAAGCTGTTATGCGCTGGGAGGGAGTTCCCGCGATTCCCCTGTTCCTCGATAACACCGCGGCATTCATACACGAATTGCCACCGGATGCGATCTCGAACGCAGCCGGAGACAGCAACTATGTGCGAGTCCAGGTACTCACCCCCGTCAACGTTCTCGATCGAGACAAACAACTCGGCGTGGTGAAGGAATTGACCGAGATCGTCGCCGCGGCGGCCGGAGATCCGACATTGGCCAAGCGGACCTGGGTGCTCATCACCGAGTCTCCGGAAGGCGGCTGGGGCATTCAGGGCCACGCCAACACGAACGCCGACATCACCGCTCTGGCACGTGCCGCGCTCGCAGCACCTTGACCCCCGCTCATAACGAGTTCCGGGTTGCAGGCTCCCCCGGCTCGGAACTCGGAACCGAGCTCGACCCGGACCTCGTTCGATCTCTCCCTCCCATCTAACCGATCGCGCCACACGCCGAAGGAGCCCAACATGGCTGACGTCGCCCGCCTTTCCTACTCCGCTCACATTGCCCGCCTACCTCCTGGGGTGGCGTTGTATCTGCAAGCGTCAATCATCGTCGAGGTTTCTGGCGGCTTCCAGCGCGCCCACGTCGCTCTACGCCGTTTACCAGGCGAGATGGGGCCTCACGCCGATCACCGTCACGATCGTCTTCGGCATCTATGCACTGGCCGTCCTCGCGGCGCTGCTGACCCTCGGTTCCCTTTCGGACTACGTCGGACGTCGACCGGTGCTGCTGTCCGCGATCGTCATCCAGGCAGCTGGCCTGGTCGTGTTATCCCAGGCGAACGGACTGCCCGAGCTTGTCGCCGGTCGCATCCTCCAGGGTCTGGCAACTGGAGCCGCAGCCGGTGCCGTCGGAGCGGGCATGCTCGATCTCGACCGGGCCAGGGGAACCTTTGCCAATGCCATCGCGCCGGCCACGGGCACCGCAACTGGAGCGCTGCTCTCTAGTCTTTTCGTTGAGTACCTGCCAGCACCAACCCGCCTCGTCTACCTGGTGCTGCTGGCGATGGTCGTTGTCCAGGGCGTCGGGGTAGCGTTCATGGCGGAGACCGTCGTGCGACGCTCGGGCGCTCTGGCATCCCTGCGTCCCCACTTCGACCTGCCGCCACCAACCAGGCGTCCGCTGCTCGTCGTCGGACCGGTGCTCTTTGCGGCCTGGGCGCTTGGCGGATTCGTCGGGTCACTCGGACCGAGTCTGGTGCGCATGGTCAGCGGCTCGGACTCGCTGGTCATGGGCGGGCTCGCCCTGTTTGTTCTTGCCGGTGCTGGGGCACTCTCAGTGCTTGTTCTTCATTCGGCTCCACCAGCAACCGTCGCCCGGGTGGGAACCGTAGGTCTGATGGTTGGCGTCAGCATCACGCTGGTGTCCACCGCGACCACGTCGCTGATTGGCCTCTTTCTGGGGATGATGGTCGCCGGAGTCGGCTTCGCCAGTGGGTTCCAGGGCGCTATCCGCTCTGTCCTGCCGCTCGCACCCCCCGAGCATCGAGCCGGAGTCCTGTCGGTGATCTATCTGATCTCGTACCTGGCGCTGAGCCTGCCCGCCATCGTCGCTGGCGCCGTGGTCGTCCGCACCGGCAGCCTCGAGCTCACCGCAGTCGGCTACGGGATCGCCGTTATCCTTCTGGCAACCCTGGCCTTTGCCGGCCTCGCCGGCCGCAGCGGCGACCCCGTGCGGCCGCCGTGTACTGGATTTCACCAAAATAGACCACTTCGTGCTGGCTAGCTGTTATCAAGGAGAAACGATCTTGCCGTGGGCGTCGATCTCCTGGCGGGCGGTCGCGCCGTCGAGTCGACCGACGTCGACAATGCGGTCGCCCTCAATCGCCACATCGGCCGGGTAGCGCGGGTTGCCGGTGCCGTCGACGACCCAGCCGCCGCGGATGAGGAAAGCGAGCAACCTTGACTCACTCCGGGCACGTTGCTATCGTCGCCCGATCCTACGGAATAGGATAAGCCGATGTCACCCGACGAGCGTTTCCTGATGCGGCGCGGGTTGACGCGTCGCACGTGGCTCCTTCGTGCCGGACTCCTGGCTGGCTCAGGACTCCTGGCCGCTTGCGCCCCGGCGGCGCCCGCTGCACCAACACAGGCGCCCGCAGCTGCGCCCACACAACCGCCGGCTGCGAAACCGACGGCCGCCCCAACCACCGCACCGGCGGTCGCGGCCACGACGGCGCCAGCCGCGAAGCCGACCACCGCACTAGCCGCGGCTCCAACCACCGCGCCGGCAACCGGCGGCAAGAAGGGCGGCAAGATCACCTGGGCGCTCGAGCAAGACCCTGTCCACCTGATCCCCTATGGGGCAGTGCCCACGGCGAACATGTGGGGCAAGGAGTTCATGTATGACTCCGTGATTGCCTGGGACCGCAACCTGGCGATCCAGCCCGCGCTGGCGACCGAGTGGTCCGCGCCAGACGATCACACCTACGTCTTCAAGCTGCGCCAGGGCGTCAAGTTCCATGATGGCAGCGAGGTCACCGCCGAAGACGTCAAGTGGGGCATCGAGGCGCAGGCCGATCCGCCGGCGCCCGGTATCAAGACGCAGTACCCAGCCAAGATCACCATTCGCCTGGCAGCGCTATACCCCGGTCACACCGAGGGGCATCTACGACAAGATCAACGTGCTGACCCAAGGGATAGGCACCGGACCGTACAAACTGGTCGAGTTTGTGCCGAACGATCGCGTTGTCTACACGCGCAATCCCGATTTCTGGAACAAGGACCTGCCCTATCTGGATGAAATTACCCTCAAGGTGCTGCCAGACGAGCAGGCACGCGTGGCGGCGCTGCGCTCGGCGGCGATCGACGGCGCCACGTTTACCGCGGATGTGGCCAAGACGATGGCCAATGACCGCAATCTGACGGTGCTCAAGGGGCTGTACGCGGCGCACAAGGAGATCCAGTTCGTCCTCAAGGATCCGAAGAACCCGTGGAGCAACGTAAAGGTGCGGCAGGCCATCAACCACGCGATCAACCGCCAGGACATCATCGACAAAGTCTTCGGCGGCGATGCCAGCTACTCGAGCATCATTCCACCGGGCTACGGTGACTGGCCTTTGCCGGAGGCTGACCTCAAGGGAAATTACTTGAAGTACGACGTCGACAAGGCCAAGGGTCTGCTCCAGGAAGCGGGTTTTGGGAGCGGCTTCGAGATGGAGCTGCAGTCGATCAACCCGCCGCGGTACATCACGCAAGCGGCTGAGGTGGTGTCGGAGCACCTGAAGGCGGTCGGCATCAAGGCCAATGTGGTGCCGCTAGAGATCGGCACGTTTGCCAAGAACAATGCCGATGGGTCGTACCCTGGGGCACAGCTGACGGCGCGCGGCATGCGCGGCGATCCCAACGGGTATGTCACCGAGTTCCATCCCAAAACACCGATTTTTGCCACCTGGTTCGAGGGTGGGTTCCTGAATGAAGAGCTGACGAAGACACTCGACGACGCTCTGCTTACGCCCGATCAGGCCAAACGAAAGGCACTCTATACGCGTGCCCAACAGATCCTGCTGACGGAATTCCCGCACATCCCACTGGTGCAGGACATGAAGTATCAGGTTGTGCGGTCAAGGCTGAAGAACATGTACGTCTCGTACACCGACTTCAACACGGGCCTGCGCGAATCCTGGGTGGAGGCATAGACGGGCACCTACGTATTGCGGCGGGTGCTGCTGCTGGTGCCGACCTTGCTCGGCATGTCGGTGTTCATCTTCCTGATGCTGCGGCTCCTGCCCGGCGACGTCGTCGATCTGATGACCGCCGGGCAGGAGCAGGCGACCGATGAGTCGAAGCGCAAGCTCCGCGAAGCCTTCGGGCTGGCTGACCCCTTGCCGCTGCAGTACATCAAGTGGCTGCTCGGCCTCCTGAGGGGCGATCCGGGGAAATCGCTGCGGAGCGGGCAGCCCATCAGCGAAGCCCTGGGCCAGGCGCTGCCAATCACGCTGGAGCTCACGCTGCTGGCCGTGCTCCTGGCGACAACGCTGGCGATCCCGCTGGGCGTCCTGTCCGCGAGCCGCAGAGACAGCAAGGCCGACTTCGGGGGTCGTGTCGCGGGGCTGATCGGGCTGTCGATTCCGAGCTTCTGGCTGGCAACACTGACGCTCCTCTTCACGAGCGTCGTCTTCAGCTGGGTGCCACCCGTGTCCTGGGTCTCACCCACAACGGATCCCCTGGGAAATCTGGAGCAGATGCTCCTGCCAGCGGCAGCCCTGGCAGTCCAGCTGATGGCTATCGAGATGCGCATGACCCGCACCACGATGCTCGAGGTGCTCGGACAGGACTACGTCCGTACGGCACGAGCGAAGGGCGCCACCGAACAGCTGGTCACCTACCGCCACGCCCTCAGAAACGCGCTCATCCCGGTGATCTCGGTGATCGGTTTTCAGATCG
>VBGG01000390.1:10731-18141 GCA_005883405.1 Chloroflexota bacterium
GTCATCTTCGGTCTGAACGGTATCGGCGCTACCTTGATCCAGGCCATCTTCAACCGTGATTACCCGATGGTGCAGGCAGCCGCGCTGTTCCTCGCAACGGTATTCGTTGTGATCAATACGAGCGTGGACCTGCTGTACGGCTACCTCGACCCGCGCATCAAACACGCATGACCGACACGCTGCAAATCACGGTGCCCGCTCCTTCGCTACCGCAAACCACTGCAACGCGACCACGAAGGCTCCAAAGCGTGTGGCGGCGCTGGCGCAACCCGATCGGCCTGGTCGGCGTGGCGATCATTCTGGCCACTGTGGTCGTCGCGCTCGCCGCGCCCGTTATCGCGCCCTACGAGCCCTCGTCCCAGGCTCACAAGCGATTGCTGCCGCCGGGCGCCCCGTATCTGATGGGGACAGACGAATTGGGCCGCGACACGTTCTCGCGCATCGTCTTCGGTGCCCGCGTCTCGCTGCAGGTTGGCGCGCTCGCGGTCACGATCGCGCTGGTCCTGGGCACCAGCCTCGGCCTGCTCGGCGGCTTCTACGGCGGGCGTCTGGACGACATTCTGATGCGCGTCGTGGACATTATGTTTGCGTTTCCGGGGCTCGTGCTGGCGATCGTGATCGCCGGTCTGCTCGGCCCGAGTCGCAACAACGCGATGCTGGCGATCGGCTTCGTGTACGCACCGGCCTTCGCGCGCGTGGTACGCGGCTCGGTGATCGCGGTCATGGCCGAGCCGTACATGGAGTCGGCGCGCGTGAGCGGCGCCTCGGACTGGCGGGCGATTCGGCTGCACGTGCTGCCCAATGTGCTGGCACCGCTGATCGTGATGGTCAGCGTGTATCTGTCCCAGGCGATCCTGAGCGAAGCGGCGCTGAGCTTTCTGGGTCTGGGGACGCAGCCGCCCGAGCCGTCGTGGGGCGGCATGCTGAGCGCGGCGCGCGCCTATATGGAGCTGTCGCCGTGGATGGCGATCTTTCCGGGCGCCGCGATCATGCTGATCGTGTTGGGCTTCAACTTCCTCGGCGATGGGCTCCGAGATGTGCTGGATCCGCGGCTGCGGAGTCTGTGAGCGCGTCGCCAATCGCCTGATCCATCAACTCGGTGATCTCGTCGACGTCGGCTTCCGTCACGACCAGCGGCGGCGCGAGGGCCACGAAGTTCGGTCCCTCGCGGATGAGCAGTCCGCGGTGACGAGCCGCCTTGTGCACGCGATTGCCAAACTTGAGCGACTCTGGGAACGGCTCGCGGGTAGCTTTGTCCTGCGCGAATTCGAGCGCGATCAGCAAGCCTTCACCGCGCACGTCCACGATGCACTGGCGTCGCTCGGCGAGCACGCGCAGTCCACTCTGGAGACGTTCGCCCATGCGGCGGGCATTGTTGACCACGTTGCGTTCGAGCAGCTCGCTGACGGCGGCTACGCCGACGGCGCACGCGACGGGATTTCCAGCGTAGGTGTGGCCGGCGCGGAACTGCACGTTGTCGTCGATCTCGCCCCAGAAGGTCCGCGCCACCCGCTCCTGGATCAGGACGCCCGACAGTGGTGCGTAGCCGCCGCTGACTCCCTTGCCGAAGCTCAGCAGGTCGGGGGTGACGCCATACAGGTTGGACGCGAACAGGTGGCCGGTGCGTCCGAAGCCAGTGATGATCTCGTCGAAGATGAGCAGGATGTCGTGGCGATCGCAGATTGCTTGCACGCGCTCGAGATAGCCTGGCGGCGGCACGCGCACCCCGGCTGACAGCATGATCGGCTCGGTGATGAACGCGGCGATGGTGTCCGGGCCTTCGAGAACGATGGTCTCTTCCAGCAACGCCGCCGCGGCGGCGGACAGCGCTTCGCCTTCCAGGCCGAACCGCGCGCCGTACGTGAACGGCGGATGGACGTGAATGAAGCCGGGAGCGAAGGGCTCATAGACGGAGCGCCAGCTTGGGGAGCCCGACGCCGCCAGGGCATGCCCGGTGCCGCCGTGATAGCCGCGGTAGTGCGACAGCACCTTGAATTTCTTGCCGTTGCCGTTCTGCGCGGCGAACTGCCGGGCCATCTTGATCGCCGCCTCGTTTGCCTCGGCGCCGCCCGAGAAGAATTTCAGGGTCGAGTAGCCCCGCGGCGCGATGCCGGTCAGCAGCTTCGCCAATTGCAAGGCGGGCGCATTGGTCGAGAACAGCGGCGCGTGAAATGCCAGTGTGTTGAGCTGCTGCGTGGCGGCCTGGATCACGCGCTGATTGCCATGGCCCAGTGCGTTCACGAACACGCCTGAGATGCCGTCGACGTACCACTTGCCGCGGTCGTCGCGCACGCGGATGCCCTGGCCCTCGGTGAGGATCAGCGGGTCCTCGCCGAACGCCTTCATCTGCGTAAAGTCCACCATCAGCAGGTGCGTGAGCGAGCTCAGGTCTTCCACAGTTGGTTATCCTACTGTGTAGGACGGCGATGCGGACGACCGCGCACGAGCTCGAGAAGGCAATTCTGGTGCGCATCGCCGCCGGGACGTATGCGCCGAACAGTCGGCTGCCGACGTGCGAGCAGCTCGCCGCCGAGCTCGGCGTCAACAAGAACACCGTCAGCAAGGCGTATCGCGCGCTCGCCGGCCGCGGCTTTGTCCGCACGAGCGCTGGGCGGGGCACGTTCGTGCTCATGCGGCCGGGCAAATCAGTGCAAGATCCGTCGGTGGCGTTGGCGGAGCTGTCGAGCTTGCTGGCGCTGGTGGTGCAAGAGGCGAAGCTGGCTGGCCTTGGCCGTGAACAATTTCAGGAGGTGGTCGACCAGATCACTGCCCGGTACTACGATCGGGCGACGCCGCGAGTGGGCTTCGTCGAGTGCAATCGGCTCGATGCATCAACCTTGAGTCGCGACCTACAGGTAGCGCTCGGGGTCCCGGTGGAGCCGCTCCTCATCGAGGATGTTCTCGCCGCCCCCGAGCCGTGCTCGACGACGCGGCACGCTACGCCCGGCTAATCGGGCGTGATGAGCTGGTTGGGCGGGCCCATGATCGTCGGGTGCGCACCGTAGTTGACGACCACGGCGATCGGTCGCTGATCGATGTCGTTGATGCGGATCAGCTTGAGCTCGCGGTCCGCGAAGCCGCTCCAGTTGCGGCCGCGCCTGCCAGCCGATGCGGCAGGCTATTGACATACTCGGGCACCATCTCATCGCCCTCGTGCAGCCAGGTTGGACCGAGCGACGGCCCCGAGTGGGTGTGGGTGTATGACAGGCGGACGTTGTCGAAGGGGATGCCGGTCAATGCGGTGACCGCTTCGCGGATCGGCCTTGCCAGCTCGCGGGTCACGATGCAGAACTCGATGTCCAGAATGGCGACCTGGGTGTCGCCATTGGCCAGGACCAGCGCAGTGCCGACAACGTCAGCTCGATGCCCACCGCGCGGGCGTGTGTTTGCGCGCCCCAGTTGCCGTGTGAGATCCCAATCGGCGGATTGAGATTGGTGCGGGCGACGCCGGCGCGGAGCTGCGCGGTCATCGAGCAGTGAGCGCGCTGGTCTGCGCATGAGTCAGCCGCAGACCCTCAGCACTGGCATCGACCAGCTTGTCGATCTCGCCCAGGTCCACGTTGGTATTGGTCATGCCGTACGCCCAGCGGAAACGGTCCTGATCCAGCACTTCCTCCAACGGCACGTCGACGATCTTTAGGAAATCCTCGGTGCGCGGCAGGTAGCCGAGGTAGTCATTCGAGTAGCCGAGCACGAACGTAGCACCGGCAAAGAGACTGCGCGCGCGGATCGCGAGCCCAGGGCCATTGAACAGCTCGAATGGGTTGGCGGAGATCGCGGCATCGCCAAAGGCGATCGTCTGCACTTCGGCGTGCAGCGGCTCGTCCTGGCGACGGCGCATGTTCTGGTACATGCCGACCGCGCCGCGCTGGTACGTGAGCGGGTAATTTTGCGCCGAGTTGGCCGTATGCAGGTGCGGTGGCCACAGCTCGGGGTACTCAGGATCGGGCTGCGTGCGCAGGGAGCCCTCGATCAGGTCGAGCTCGGCCTGCTCCCAGCTCAGCTGGCGACGTCTGAGCGCCAGCATCAGTGAGGTAGCGGCCACGCGCGCATCGGCGGCGGTCTGTAGCTGGGCCGCGACCCGGGCAATTTCGACGCCCACGCGCTCGCCGAGCTCGTCGCGATTGGCGTACGTATGCGGCCGCGGACTCGGATTGCCCATCCAGAAGTCCCACGGCGCGATGTCGCCCGCGCAGCCCTGCAGGAACACACACGCCTCGCCCGGCAGCTCGCGTTGCACCGCCAGTCGTAGCGGAGCAGCAAAGTCCGCGTTCCAGTCAGGCACGTGGCCAGCCATGCAGGTGCCGTGGCAGGCAAAGCTGCCCAGCACCGCGAGCGGTGATCCATCGACGTCATCAATCCGCAACACCTGCACGCTGTCGTCGACGGGCTGTGCGTGCTGCACGCGGTTAACCGACACGCCAGCGGCGCGGCCGCTACCTGATGCCACGCGCGCGGGGCGGCGGGAATGGAAGGCGCCGTACACCGCGCCCGCGACGAGCTCGGGCAAGATCGCCGCGTAGCGCGCGTACTCGGGGTCTTCGGATGTCCAGCTGATGCCGCCGCCGAGGTCGAGCGGCGGGCCGCTGTGCGTATGTGAGGCGTTGAGCAGCACACTTTCGGGCGGAATGCCGGTGGTGGCTTGTACTTGCTGCCGCACGGTCGTCGTGAGGCCTCTCCCAACGTGCGGCAGATCGAGCGCGACGATCGCGGCCTGGCCGCCTGCGCCATCGTCTGCCACCACGGCCTGCGCGAGCAGCGGCTCGTGTGCCGACTTCGCCCGCGCCGTGCGGGCTGCCCAGCCCCGCAGCGGCAGGCCGAGCGGCGGCGTGATGTCTACTCGGGCGACGCCCGCGAGCATCAGGCTGCCACCGGTTTCTGACCCACCGCGAAGCGCTCCAGGATGTCCGGGTCGAGGTCAACCCCAAGGCCGGGTGTGCTGGGCACCTCCACGAAGCCGTCTCGCAAAGGAAATGTCTGGCGGGTCAAACCCGTATTGAGCGGCGTGTTGGCCACGCAGTACTCCTGGAACCAGGCATCGGACAGCACCGCGTTCACGTGCAGCGAGGCGGCCTTGATGATCCCACTCTTCCAGGCGTGCGGTACGCACGCCTTGCCGTGCCGCTGGGCATAGCCGGCTATGCGCAGGAGCTCGGTGATGCCGCCGCAACGGGTGACGTCCGGCTGGAGCACGTCGACGTGCCCGCGCTCGGCCAGCTCGCGGAAGCCGGCCAACGTGGTGTCCTCTTCGCCGGCCGCGATGTTGATGTCGACCGTATCCGCCAGTTTGGCGTAGGCGTCCAGCTCATCGGGCAGGAATGGCTCTTCCAGCCAGAAGATGCCGAGCTGCTCCAACTCGCGCGCCACGCGGATCGCGGTGTTCGCGTCCTTGCCGTAGCCGAGGCCGGCATCGATGAGGACGTCGATGTTGTCGCCCGCGGCCTTACGCGCGGCCTTCGCAAGGCGCACATCGTGATCGGGGTCCTGGCCGAGCGGGCCCCAGCCGAGCTTGACTGCAGTGAACCCATACCGGTCGATCAGCTGGCTCACGCTGCGCACCACGTCGTCCTCCGTGTCGGGCATCAGCGTGGAGGCGTACGCGCGAACTCGAGTTCGCTGCACCGGGCCAAGCAGCTCGCGGACCGGCTTGCCGAGCGCTTTGCCTTTGATGTCCCACAGCGCGATGTCGATGCCGCTGAGCGCGTGCAATGCCACACCGCGCCGACCGAAGTAGATGGTGGCGCGATACATCGAGTCCCACAGCTGCTCGATCTCGAGCGGGTCCTGTCCGATCAGCACGTGGCGAAGGCCACTGGCGATGGCGTGTGATGCGGGTGCCTCGATGACCGCCTTCACCACCTCGGGCGCGGAATCGACCTCGCCGATGCCGACGAGGCCGGCGTCGGTGTGGACGCGCACCACCAGGTCATCCTGACTGCCGTCGGCGATGCCCTCGTTGAGCGCCGGCTGGCGCAAGACAATGGCCTCGACGTCAGTGATCTTCACCCGGGTCTCCGATACCCTATCGTACGATGCAGGATAATGGGGCCCTGCGGGCCGGCCTGCTGATCGACAGCAACGGTGGGCCGCCGCTGCGCGACGCCATCGTCCAATTCGCCGACGGTCGCATCAAGGCCGTTGGCCGCGCCCAAGAATTTGGCAGCGTGGCCGATTCGGCGCTCACCATCGGCAACATCGTCATGCCTGGTCTGGTCGATTGCCACGCCCATCCGACGCTGTTTCCCGATCGCCGCCCGTTCGAGGAGCAACTGCAGGCGCCGGATGAGATGCTCGCGCTGACCGCGATCCGGCAGCTCACGGTCCACCTGCGTTCGGGTGTCACCACCGTGCGCGATTGCGCTGCCCGCGGCCAAACGATGTTCTGGGTCCGCGAAGCGATCCGCCGCGGCTTTTTTCCTGGCCCGCGCTTGCAACTGGCAGGGCGCGCCATCACGCACAGCGGCGGGCACATTCATTGGGCAGGCGGCGTCGCCGATTCGGCGGAAGAAATACGCCGCCACGTGCGGGTGCTGGTCGCCGAAGGCGCCGACGTCATCAAGCTGGTCGCTTCGGGCGGCGGTACGAAAGGCGGCATTCCCTATCTGGCCTCGTATACCGTCGACGAGCTGCGCGTGGGTGTGGCGGCTGCCCATGCCCTTGAGCGCCCCACGGTGGCGCACGCGCGCGCGACGCAATCGATCGAGAACTGTGTCGACGCTGGCATTGACGCGATTGCCCATGTGGAGTTCCTCAGTCCAGGCGAGATCGTCGATATGGGCAACGCCGGCGCTCCGACGGGCCTACCAAAGCTGGACGTGCGGGTCGCCGAGAAGCTGGCGCGCTCCAACGCCTTCCTGGATCTCAATCCGCAGTCGAGCGGTTGGGACACGGTCGTCCTCCTGCGCCGCAAACCCGAATTGACGTGTGCGGAAAGCGAGCAACTCAGCAAGCTGGAGCGGTACTTCGAGCACTTCTTGCCCGTGATCGGCGCCTTGCGCGACCTCGGGCTCGCGGACCGCATGGGCTTCGGCAGCGACGCCGGCCCGTTCGATACCGAGTTCGGCCACCTCGAATACAACGTCCATCTCGCCCGCAAAGCCGGCCTATCGCCGATGGAATCGCTGCAGGCTGTCACGCGCAACGCCGCCCGCTTGTGCGGCTTGCACGACCGCGTGGGCACGCTCGATGTCGGCAAGGATGCCGACCTGTTGGTGCTGGATGCCGATCCGCTCGAGGATGAGCAGAATCTGACCCGCGTGGCGGCTGTGTACAAGAGTGGCGTTCGCGTTGTCTGACACCTATGGCGTCGTCATCGCCAAGGACGTCATGGTGCCCATGCGCGATGGCGTGCGGCTTCACGCCGCGCGGCTACGCAGTGGTGCTGCAGGACCTGCGCGGCCGCTATCGCTC
>VBGG01000070.1 GCA_005883405.1 Chloroflexota bacterium
CGGCGTTCGAGGCCGCGTATGCCAACAACGACGTGGAGAGGAGGCGCTGAGAAGAGTTAGCCACGGCCGCAGAGCGAGTCAAGTTCACGTTTCCGCCCGACCTTGTCAATACTCCCGTGATCTACAACATGGGCAAGGAGTTCGGCGTCGTCACCAACATCCGACGGGCCAACCTGAGCCACGATCGCGGCTGGGTCATCCTGGAGGTGGTTGGTACCCCCGAGGCAGTCGAGAAGTCGCTGTCGTGGGCCCGCGAGCAGGGCGTGCGCGTCGAGCCGGTCGGAGCTGAGACCCCATCATGAGCGTGCGGGTGCGCATACCCACGCCACTGCGCCAGGCGACGGACGGCGCCGCCGAGCTGAGTCTGGATGCGCCGACGGTGGCGAGCGTAATCTCGGAGCTCGAGACGCGCTACCCCGCGATTCGCGGCCGCCTGCGAGACGAATCGGGAGCCTTACGCCGCTTCGTAAACCTCTACGTCAATGGCGAGGACGTGCGCTTCACCAATGGCCTGGACACCAGCCTGAAGGCGGGTGACGAGCTGAGCATCGTGCCCGCGGTCGCCGGGGGTTAAAGGGGCTCGACCTTTACCGGGATGCCGCGCGTGGCGCCGGTGATGTCGGCGGCGCTGGCCTCGCGCGCGGAGATTTCGAGCAGGCCGGCGCTGCCAACCAGCGCGATGAGCTCGCCGCGACTCACCGCTGCATAGTGGGTTCCGCTAGCGATGACGCGCTCCCGAAGACGCACCTGAAAGCGTTCTGGGAGATCACGCGCGGAAATGTTGGTGATGAGGTTGCCGTACGCGTCGACGTGGATGACCTCGCCTTCCAGGCCGTTCGGCGCTGGTAGCTCGAGCCACGCGACGTCCGTGATTCTGTGACCAAGCTGATCCAGCGACACGCCATTCGCCAGGTGGGCCGCCACCGGCCCGAAGATGTCGCGGCCGTGGAAGGTGCTCGACGGGTTTGGCCGCCAGTAGTGTGGTTCGGTCAGCTCAACCGCCAGCTCTGTCCCGCCGAGGCGCTCGACGGCCGGCATCAGCAGTCCATTGTCGGGGCCGACGAAGTGGTCGCCTCTGCTGCTGCGGATCGCGATCGCGCGGCGGGCCGAGCCCACACCCGGGTCGACCACGGCCACGTGGATCGACGTTGGTGGGAACGCTTCCACGGCTGACCACAACAAGAAAGCGCCGCCGACCACGTCCTGCGGCGCGACGGCGTGGGTCACGTCGACCAGCGTTGCCGCTGGCGCGATCGTCAGCATCGCGCCCTTGACCTGGCCGACGTACGTATCCGCCAGCCCGAAATCGGTGAGCAGGCTGATGATCGCCACGAGGTGATTGTGGCCCCCTCTCCCTCTGGGAGAGGCGATTTCGCCGAAGGACTAGTCTCGCGGCCGCGGATTTCTTACAATGTTGACGGGATTACTTAGTTTTCCCCATTCTCGTGCGATTGACGATGCGCAGTGACTACGGCGCTCATGCCGTGATCGAGCTTGCCCGCCGCTATGGACAGGGGCCGGTTCAGTGCGCCGAGATCGCCGCCAGCCAGAAGATCCCCGAGGCCTACCTCGACCAGTTGCTGAGCGGGCTGCGCCGCGCCGGGATCATCCACAGCGTGCGCGGCCCACACGGCGGACACGAGCTGGCGCGTGATCCGCGTCAACTGACTCTGGGCGACATCGTCACCGCCCTCGAAGGCCCGGTCGTGCCGCACGAGTTCGTTCATTCGCCGTCTTCGGACGCCGAAGGCACCGACTGGTGGGCGGCCTGCGCGGTGCGCAATGCCTGGCTCGAGGCCGCCGAAGCCTCCCAGCACGTGCTCGACCGCACCACCATCCAGGATCTGCTCCATCAGCAGGTCTCGATTCGCGCCCATCGGGCTGAACAGCCCGGCCAGGGAATGCAGCCTCCCCAACCAGCGTTACTCACCACTGAGAACTGACCCATCCACTCTGGAGCACTTGTGACCTCGACCAACGGCAAAACAAACGGAACTGTAAGGGGTGCAGCCCTGTCGCTGGACCAGGCGCGGCGCTACGCCCGCCACATCATCCTGCCTGAGGTCGGCTCGATCGGACAACGCAAACTGCTCGCCTCGAAGGTCTTGCTGATCGGCGCCGGTGGTCTCGGGTCCCCGGCGGCGCTGTATCTGGCAGCCGCGGGCGTCGGCACCATCGGCATCGTCGACTACGACGTGGTCGATCTCAGCAACCTGCATCGCCAGATCATCCATGGCCACGCCAACATCGGGCGTCCGAAGGTCGATTCGGTACGCGAGCGCCTGGCCGACGTCAATCCCGACGTTGAGGTGGTGACGTTCAACGAGCCCATCTCATCGGCGAACGCCATGGACATCATCAAGGACTTCGACGTCGTCGTGAACGGCTCGGACAACTTTCCGACGCGCTATCTGGTCAACGACGCGTGCTACCTGCTCGGAAAGCCGCTAGTCGATGGCACGCTGTTCCGCTTCGAAGGCCGCGCGAACGTCTACCTGCCGGGCAAGGGCTGCTATCGCTGCCTGTTCCCCGCGCCGCCGCCACCAGGTGCTGTCCCGAGCTGCGCAGAGGCCGGCGTCATGGGCGCCATGTGCGGCGTCATCGGCACCATCCAGGCGGTCGAGACGGGCTGCTGCTCTTCGACAGCTTGAGTATGGAGTTCCGCGAGGTGAAGATCCCGCGCGATCCCGACTGCCCGTTGTGCGGCGACAACCCGACCATCCACGAGCTGATCGATTACGAGGCGTTCTGCGGCGCGCCGGTCACCACGCTGGGCTGAGGGTCGATGCCAAACGTACGTGTTCCCTCAATGCTGCGGCCGACCGTAGGTGGCGAGCGCAGCGTCGCCGCTGATGGTTCGACCCTGCGCGAGCTCATCTACAACCTAGATAGTCGCCATCCTGGCTTTGCTGGCCATCTTCTGGAGAGCACCGGCAGTCAACGCCGCTTCGTCAACATCTATCTCAACGATGAGGACGTTCGGTACTTGCAGGGGCTCGAGACGCCAGTCGAGGAGGACGACGTGATCTCGATCCTGCCCGCGGTCGCCGGGGGCCGCTGATCAGCGTGACCCTGGAGGCGGTGCGCACCTCGAGCTCGATCGAGGAGGCGATCGGCAACACGCCGCTGGTCGAGCTGCCCAGTTTCAGTCCGCGGCCCGGTGTTCGGCTGTGGGCGAAGCTGGAGGGGAACAATCCATCGGGTTCGGTGAAGGATCGCATCGCGCTGGCGATGCTCGACCAGGCAGAAGCGCGTGGCGAGCTGTACCCAGGCACCGAGCGCGTGATCATCGAGCCGACAAGCGGCAACACCGGGATCGCGCTGGCGATGCTGGCGCGTCGGCGCGGCTACCGCTTTCTGGCCGTGTTGCCCGAAAACGTGAGCGTCGAGCGCCGTCAGCTGCTCGAGCTGTACGACGCAGGCCTCGAGTTTTCGCCGGCTGAGCTCGGCAGCAACGGCGCGATCCGCCGTGCCACGGAGCTGGTCGAGGGGCATCCCGAGCGATTCTTCATGCCCTACCAGTACGGCAACGACGCGAATCCGGGCGCGCACTATGCCTCGACCGCGCCCGAGATCCTGCGCGACCTGCCCTCAGTTACCCACTTCGTGGCCGGGCTCGGGACGGGCGGCACGCTCACCGGTACTGGCCGACGGCTCAAAGAGGACACCCCGAGCATTCAGGTAATCGCCGCCGAGCCGCATCCGGGCGACGCCGTGCAGGGGCTGCGCAGCCTGGACGAGGGCTTCATTCCGCCGGTGCTCGACCCGACCGTGTTGGATCGCAAGATCCTGGTCACGTCCGACGATGCGCTGGTGATGACGCGCCGTCTGGCATCTCAGGAAGGCGTATTCGCGGGCATCTCGTCCGGAGCCGTGCCGCACGCGGCACTGCGTGTGGCGCGCACGCTCGAGCGCGGCGACCTCGTGTGTCTGTTCGCGGACGGCGGCTGGAAGTACCTGAGCCTGGGCGTCTGGAGCAAGTCACTCGACGAAGCGCGCGAAACCGTCCGCGGCAAGGTCTGGTGGTAGACGGAGCGGTCAACCTGATCTTTCCAGAGGCACTCCGCCAGGAGCTGGTCGCGCACGCCCGGGAGGGCGATCCGGAGGAAGTGTGCGGCATCCTGGCAGGGCGCGATAGACGTGTGGAGCGCGTCTTTCGCGTTTCGAATACGGCCGACGCAGTGGGCGTAGAGCGCGGCGTCTTCCGCGATCGCGAGACCGGCGTCGCGAGCCCGGGCCGGAGAGCGGTCCACTACTACATGGATCCGAAAGACCAGTTGCGCGTGTACAACGAGATCGACGACCTCGGACTCGACGTACTCGGCTACTACCATTCGCACACCCACACGGAAGCACGTCCGTCGCCGACCGACG
>VBGG01000393.1 GCA_005883405.1 Chloroflexota bacterium
TCGTCGTCAAGCCGACCGATCCGTTGTGGCGCCGATACTCATCGTTACCGACACGTATAGAGGTTTCCTCGAGCAACTTGACGACCGCGGCGAGCACCTTCTCGCGCGG
The DNA here is from genome assembly GCA_005883405.1 of Chloroflexota bacterium. GTDB lineage: Bacteria > Chloroflexota > UBA6077 > UBA6077 > CF-72 > CF-72. The sequence goes on from VBGG01000393.1 coordinate 110, forward strand.
AATCCCCTGCCTGCGGAGGTCGCGTTCGACCCGCTCGCGGATATTCGGCAGGGCTTCGCCGAACGCGACGAGGCGCTCGTACTTGGCAGCATCACGTACTTCGCGCCACCGAGGGTGGTAGAGGTACTGCTTACGGCCGCGCGCGTCGCGTCCGGTGGCCTGAACGTGGCCCTTCGGATCGGGACAGATCCAAACGTCGGTCCACGCGGGCGGGATCACCAGATGCCTGATGCGCAGGAGCACGGCTGGGTCCGATACGCGCTCGCCGTCGGGGCCAAAGTACGCGAAGCCCTTGCCCGCGCGTTTGCGCTGGATACCAGGGCGGTCGACGTCGACGTAGCGCAGACCGGCCGCGGCCGCGGACTCCACGAAAGCGGTTTCGGCGACGCTCATCGTCATGTCCAAATGCACGCGACATGCCGTGGGGGGCGCCGCCCGGCTAGACTCTCGCGGCTGCGCATGTTCGTCCACGTCGAAACCCAGGGCAACACACTCTACGAACGCGTGGGCGGCGCGCCGTTCTTCTTCACCCTCGTCGACCGCTTCTACGCGGGGGTTGAGCAGGACCCGCTGCTGCGCCGCCTGTATCCCGAGGACCTCGGGCCACCACGACGGCACCTGGCCCTGTTTCTGATCCAGTACTGGGGCGGACCAGACACCTACAGCCAGGAGCGCGGGCACCCGCGTCTGCGTATGCGCCACTTCCGCTTCCGCATTGGCCAGTCAGAGCGCGAGGCCTGGCTTCGCCACATGCGCGCCGCGGTTGAATCCAGTGGCGCCTCGGTGGCCGACGCGACCGCGCTGATCGACTATTTTGAATCCGCCGCCACCTCGCTGCTTGACCAGCCGCCGCGTGCGATTACGTAACTGATCCTTAACCCGAGTTACACAAAAAGTGCCCACCCGAGCCCGCTGAGAGTTATGATGAGTGCAACACAGACGGGAGGCTACTGTCGTGGCTGGCGGCGGCGGCTTGACCTTGGGGGTCCGCCACCGACGGACGGAGCCCGGTTGGGGTGTGCGCTCCGTCGCGGTGAGCGCTGCGGCCGCTCTTGCGGCCGTTCTTCTTGCGATTGGTATTGAACGTACCCTCGATCACTACCTGAGCGGAATCCTGTTGAGTCAGGTCACCGCCCGCGCCATCGACCACGTCGAAGTCGGAGTCGCGCCCCACGTGAGTCCGCTCGACTTCCAGCCGCCGTACACCACGGACAAACTCAACGACATCGATACTCGCGTCGATGTGATTCTTGCTCGGGCTCGGGAGGACGGGTCCGGCATCATTCGCGTCAACCTGTTCGCGCGCGACGGAACCGTCCTGTACTCCGATCTGGCCAGCCTGCGCGGGCGCATGATCTCTCCGCTCACGGACACACTCGTGCGCGGCGCACTCGCCGGGTCGCCGGGGGCAGCGCTCGTGTCGCTCGATAACCCGGAAACCGACGACCTGCTGGCGGATTATGGGAGCGCACTCGAGGCGAGCGCGCCACTCATTGTCAATGGAGAGGTTGTCGGCGTGTACGAGCTGTTTCAGGATCCGGCTCCGATCAACGCGCTCCGGGCGCCGGTGTGGGGCACCGCGGCGATGCTGGGTGTCGCGTTTTTCGTGCTGGTGCGCGTCGCAGTCCGACAACTGCTCCGGTTGCGAACGACGCCAGCACCGAAGCCGCGCCGGTTGGTGGAGTCCAACTTGACGCGACGCGAAATCCAGGTTCTCGACCTGCTCGCGCAGGGCTGCACCTACCGCTCGATCGGCGACCGGCTGGTGATCAGTGAGGAGACGGTCCGCACCCACGTGAAGAGCATCCTGCACAAGTTCGGCGAGCCGAATCGCGCCGGTGCCGTCGCCGCCGCGAGGCGGGCCGGCCTCCTCACCTGATCAGTCACAACACCGCCGACTCCACAATGCTTGCCAGATAGCGCGGGTTGGTCCCGCCAGGCGCCATGCACCAGCGCTCGCGTCGCTCGTTGCCGATGCGCACGACGGACGTGTGCTGGTTGATGTCTGCATCCAGCACCGGGTTGACATTGACGAAGCCCAGCCTGCGACGCACAAGTTCGATGTCGTCGGCGTCGCCGGTGAGAAACAGCCAGCCTGGTCCAACATGGTGGCGGGCGGCGTATTCCAGCAGCAGGCGCGGCGTGTCTTCGTGCGGCCTCAGCGTGATGGAGTACATAAAGATGTCACGTCCTACCCGGTCGCCCAGCTCGCGCTGCAGCGCCGCCAGATTGGAGGTGATCAGCGAGCAGCGTCCGTCCTGGCACTGCGTGTACATCACATTGATGATGGCGCTGTTGCCCTGCAGCAGGTCGTCA
>VBGG01000394.1 GCA_005883405.1 Chloroflexota bacterium
TGTGAAGAGGCGCCTGGGACTCGGTCAAGTTAGCAGGGTCAGGGCGGAATGACCGCTAGAGTGCGCAGACCCGTTGCGTGACGATAGCGTTACGGTTACGCCGCCGTCGGCCTCCAGGTACTGCGAGCTGGCCGACAGCGCAGACCTACATCAAGACCACCTCTTCAGTTTGATTGCGTCATACGAAATCAACGAACGGGGAGAGTGGGTGGAAACTGGACTCAAGTCAAGGGGACTACCGGACCAAAAGGCCCTCCGGGTAGGATGGCGGCGTTGTCACACACCCACCCTTCCGAAAGGGCCTTTGCCTCATGCTACGAGATCGGGCCGCGCCGGTCGACCTGTTCGCCCTGGTGCCCGCGCTGGAGTTGCGCTTTGAGCCGGAGTTGGCCGAACTGGATCGGCTGCTCGAAGACGACGTGATCTTTCAACAGGTCAAAGCCGATCTGAGCCGACGGCGGCCACATACGATGGAAACCGGGCGGCCATCCACACCGGTGGAGGTGATCCTTCGGCTGCTGGTCATTCAGCACCTTTATAAGTGGAGCTACGCGCAGACCGAGCACTTCGTCGGCGACAGCCTGGTCCTGCGCCAGTTCTGTCGAGTAGGGCTGGACCGCGTGCCGCACCACACGACGCTGATGCGCTGGGCCAACGTGTGGCAGCCCGAGACCATGCATCGGCTGCTGGATCGGGTGACGGAGTTGGCGCGCAGCCTGAAGGTGACGCGTGGGCGCAAGCTGCGCATCGACGGCACGGTCGTCGCGACCGCCATTCATTACCCGACCGATAGCACGTTGCTGGCCGATGGCGTGCGCGTGCTGGGTCGAACGGTCCAGCGCGCGGTGCGCGTCCTGACTGGACAGGTGCGGCGCCTGGGCAGTCGTCGGCTACGCCAGGCCAAACAACTGGCGCGCCGCATCGACGCCACCACCGCGGTGAATGCTTCGGCAGCTGCTCGTGCCGAACGCCCGACGTTGTACACACGGTTACTGGCAGTGGCGCAGGCGAGCCTGCGTCAAGCTGAGCAGATCCGACGCGCGCTGGCCGAACGCTCGGATGCGGTCGTGCAGCGGCTGGAGTCGGCCCTCAAGCACGTGGCACCCTTGGTCCAGCAGGTCATCACCCAGACCGAGCGGCGCGTGCTGCACGGCGAAAGTGTGCCCGCCTCCGCCAAGCTGGTGAGTCTGTTCGAACCACATACGGCGATCGTGCGGCGTGGCAAAGCTCACGTTCCGGCTGAGTTCGGTCGCAAAGTCGTCCTGGACGAAGTGGATGGCGGCCTGGTCACACGCTACGTCGTGTTGGTCGGCAATCCACCCGAGGCCTCGGAACTCCCACACAGCCTGGCTCATCACCAGGCGTCTTTCGCGCGTGCTCCAGCTGTCCTGACCGCAGACCGCGCCTTCTCCACGCTCGAGAACGAGCAGCTCGCACGCGATGTCCACATCCGCTCTGTTGCCGTACCACGTCAGGGACCGCTGACGCCGCAACAGCAGCAAGTCCAGCACCGTGCCGCTTTTCGACGGGCGTACTGCTGGCGGGCGGGCATCGAGGGCCGCATCAGTGTGCTGAAACGGCGATTTGGACTGGACCGCTGCCGTTACCACGGCGAAGCCGGGATGGAACGATGGGTCGGCTTTGGCCTCCTGGCCCACAACCTCCGCCAGATCAGCCACTCGCTGGCCAGCCGCTAGACGGCAGGCACCACCCGCCGACCCACACCGCCAAAACCGGGACAGCGCCCCTTATCCCCAGAAGAACCCGGCTCACGTCCCGGGTTTTGCACCGGAAACTAGCTAATTAGGGCGTGGCGGGATCACGGCGGTCGCCAACGCCACCGGCCTGCAGCGCCTCACCATTCGCGCGGGCATCCGCGAACTCCAGGCCGAGCCAGGGGAAGCCACCGGGGCCGACTCCGCCGCGGCGGCCGATCGCGTGCAGCGGGTGCGTGCCCCAGGCGGCGGACGCAAGCCGCTGACGACCGAAGATCCCACCCTGGTGCATGACCTGGAGGCACTGGTGGAGCCGGTCACGCGGGGAGACCCGAGGTCACCGTTGCGCTGGACCTGCACGAGCACCCGTCAGCTGGCGGCCGAGCTGGTGCGGCAGGGGCACCAGGTCAGCCATCAGACCGTGGCGGACGTGCTGCACGCGCTGGACGACAGCCTGCCAGGCACCCGCACAACGAAAGCGGGTGCTGACCACCCCGATCGTGACGCCCAGTTTGTCTCTATCAACGAGCAGACCCGTGCCTTCCCGCAACGGGGCCAGCCGCCGCCACCGGTCGCCACCGGCACCACCGACACGGTGTTCTTGATTCCGCTGACGTTTGGAGCCAGCTCCGATTGGTGTCTCAACGTCCTAGCGGAAGGCGAATGCGAAATCACGGTCGGTGGCGTGGAGTATCTGGCGCAGGTTGCAGAGATTGTCGATGACCTTGGCATTCGAAGCGAAATAGACACCGCGTTCAATCCTGTCCTGCGCTTTTCCTGGCAGCGCAGGCAATCCATCAGTTCCTGCGACTCCGCAAAGGACGCATGGAGGGCGGCGTTTAGAAAACGGCAGACCAGGCGGGCTACTCCGCCGCGAACGTCGGACGCCAGGCGGTCGGCAGCGCGGCGGCGCCCCTGGCAAGCGCGATCAACTCATCCACGGACCACTGGTCATAGGCATGTGTCCCGTATTTCACCGCTTCGAT
>VBGG01000395.1 GCA_005883405.1 Chloroflexota bacterium
AGCGCTGCCATGGCGTCTGGGCAGGATCGTCGGCGAACCACACACCCCACGAATCGGGTGCGGTTCCGAGCAGCAGGCGGGTCATGCGCCACCTGCCGGCGTACCGATGCCCAGCTCGTGCGCTTCGGCCTCGAGCTGCTGCCCGACCGCGGCCAGGCTGCGGTCGGTACTGCGCTCCAGCTCGTGGCTGAGCGCTTCCAGCTCTGCGCCGCCGGCCATCAGGCTGGTCAGCTCCTCACGGGTGATCTCACGCTTCGACCGGTCGGCGATCATGCGCCCGCGGTTCAACACGATGAAGTGGTCGCCCACTGGATACGCGTGGTGCGGGTTGTGGGTGATGAAGATGACCCCGAGGCCACGATCGCGCGCCTGGACGACATACTTCAGCACCACTCCAGCTTGCTTGACACCCAGCGCGGAGGTCGGCTCGTCCAGAATGAGGACCTTGGCGCCGAAGTGCACGGCGCGGGCGATGGCGACCGACTGGCGCTCGCCACCTGACAGGGTGCCAATAGGCTGCTCGACATCGCGCAAATCGATGCCCATGTCCAGTAGCTCGCTCTTCGCGGTCCGCTTCATGCCCTCGATGTCCAGTTGCGTCGTCGGACCGTTTCCTTTTTCGGCCTCCGAGCCAAGGAAGAAGTTGCGCCACACCGACATGAGCGGTACCACCGCCAGGTCCTGATAGACGGTGGCGATGCCGCGGTTCAGCGCTTCGCGTGGTGAACCGAAGCGGACCTCCTGGCCCTCGACTTTGTAGCTGCCCTCGTCGTGCTGGTGCACGCCGGACATGATCTTGATCAGACTGGACTTGCCGGCGCCGTTGTCGCCCAGGACGCACGTCACCTCGCCCGCACCGACCTTGAGCGAGATGCCCTGCAGCGCGCGGATGTTCCCGTACAGCTTCCCTACATCGGTCATTTCGATGAGGGGCACGCGACCATTGACAGACATACTCTTCATTACCCCCGCGACGCCGCCTGGCGTACCCACAGGTTGGTCACCGTGGCCAGCAGCAGCATGATCCCCAGGAACGTCCTGAACCAGTCAGGATTCCATCCGGCGTACACGATGCCCTGGGTGGCCATGCCGAAGATGAATGCGCCGATGGCCGAGCCAACCGCCGAGCCGAAGCCTCCCGTCAGCAAGCAGCCGCCGATGACGGCGGCGATGATGTACAGGAACTCGTTGCCGATGCCCTCGCCGGATTGCACGGTGTTGAACGAGAACAGCAGGTGCATGCCGCTGAACCAGGCCATCAAGCCGACCGTCATGAACAGACCGATCTTGACCCGGTTGACCGGCACGCCCACCGCGCGCGCGCTCTGCGCAGCGCCGCCGACCGCGAAGATCCAGTTGCCGATCCGCGTCCGCAGCAGCACCCACGTCGCGATCACCACGAACACCAGCCACCACAGGATGGTGACGCGAACGAGCGCGCCACCGATATTCCACTCGGAGGCGAAAATCGCGCGGGCGGATGCGAAACCATCCATCTGGGCGACGCTCGGAGTGGCCACGTTGCCGGTGACGATCTTGGTTACCGCCAGGTTCACGCCCTGCAAGATCAGGAAGGTGCCTAGCGTGACGAGGAAGCTCGGGATACCGGTGCGCACGACGAGGTAGCCGTTCAGTGCGCCAATGCCGAGCGCAACCAGCAACGACACGAGCACGCCGATCCACAGGTTGAGGCCGAGCTGATAGCTGAACATCGAAGCGGTCAGCGAGGCGGTGGTGACCGCTACGCCGGCGGACAGGTCGAACTCACCGCCGATCATCAGCAGGGCGACCGAAACCGCCATCATGCCGATTGTGGAGCTCGCGTACAGCACCGTTGCCAGCGAGGTGGGCGCGCGGAAGGTTTCCGCGACGATGAAGAAGAAGATGTAAATGACGATCGCGCCGATGAGCGAACCGATTTCGGGACGGGTGAGCACGCGCCTTCCCAGCGAACGACTGGCGAGGCGCTCATCCGCCATCGGGCGCGGCGCACCAACGGTGATGGTGGTCTGGCTCATAGCCACCTCCTCCTGAACTGGAGAAGGCGCCCGGTAAGCGGGCGCCCTTCCGGGTGCTTCTAGCGGGTGCCCTTGCTCGCGTACTGGGCGATCGCTTCGATGTTGTCTTTGGTGATGAACGACGGACCGGTGAGCACCGTCTTGCCACCGCCGATGGTGTCGCCATTGTTCAGGTACAGCCACAGGGAATCGACAGCCAGATAGCCCTGCAGGTAGGGCTGCTGATCGATAGACCACTGGACGTCGCCTGACTTCACGGCGTTGACCAGCTCGGCGTTGGTGTCAAAGGTGTAGACCTTGGCCTTGCTGCTGGCGTCCTTGACCGACTGAACGGCGGTCAACGCGAACGGCGCACCGAGCGTGATCACGCTGTCGATGCTGCTGTCGGACTGCAGCTTGGCGGCGATGGTCGACTTCACCGACGGCATGTTGGTGCCGGTCACATACAGGTTCTCCGTCTGACCGCCTGACAGACCCTGCTTGACGCCCGCGCAGCGCGCCTCGAGCGCCACGTGACCCTGCTCCTGCACCACGCACAAGGTGTGCTTCAGGCCGTCCGCGGTCAGGCGTTGCCCGGCGGTCTGACCGGCGAGGTTCTCGTCCTGGCCGAAGTACATCATCGCTCCGGTCTGCTGCCAGGCGTCGAGCCCGGAGTTGAAGGCGACGACCGGGATCTTGGCGTTGGTCGCGTTCTGGACAGCCCCCGCCAGAGCGTCCGGTTTCGACAGGGTGATGGCGATGCCGTTGACCTTGCTGTCGATGGCGTTCTGAACGAGCGTGGACTGCTTGGCGGCTTCAGGGTCGTTGGAATAGATCAGCTCGATGTTGTCTTTGTCGGCGGCGGCGATGGCGCCTTTGCGCACGATGTCCCAGAAGGTGTCGCCGGGCGCCTGGTGGGTGATCATGGCGACCTTCAGGCGCGGCGTGGTGGCGGCCTGTGGCGCCTGCGCGCCAGCCGCGGCCGGCGCCTGCGTGGCCTGCGATGGTGCGCCGCCGCCGCTGCAGGCCATGGCGACGGTGGCGAGCCCGCCGGCACACACCAGGAACAATGAACGCTTTGCCGATACCCCGAGACGTGTACTGGTCATACAGCGTGTCTCCCTTGCCAGATGCTTGCTTTGGCCCGACTCACACTACGCGCATCTTGCCAGGTTGTCAATACATCTACTCATCCTTTCCAGGATGCCGGGAAAATCGGTTGGGCGCACGCGTTCGCACCCGCACGTCCCTGGCGTCCGTCTGCCCGCCGTCAGCTGTCTCCCCCATGCCGCAGCCGCCGCCATCGGAAATCGCCGTTTCCTCTGGTGTCGCCGGCCGTCCGCGGTCCAAGTCAGTGGCGCACGATGCGATCGAGCATGCCCGGGCAGCATGTCGTCTCTACCGCCACCCTCCATCATATGCCCGGACCGCGAGGAACGGCGGGTAGTCAGGCAGGCAGCGCCGCTGGTCGCGGGGTGAACGCCGCTCGAAAACGCTCCAGCGCCAGCGCGTCGTCCGCCGACGCCCACGCTTCCATAGCGATGGTGCCGCGGTAGCCCATCTCCTCGAGCGCACGCGCAATGGCCGGGTAGTTGATCTCGCCCGTGCCCGGCTCACACCTGCCCGGCACGTCGGCCACCTGGATCTCGCCGATCAGCCGCCCCGCCCGCCGCACCAGCGCGATCAGGTTCCCCTCACCGATCTGCGCGTGGTAAAGGTCCAGGTTCAGCCTCAGCCCTGGACGGCCGACGGCCTCGACGAGCGCGATGGTGTCCGCGGCGCGCGCAAACGGAACGCCCGGGTGATCGACCGCCGTGTTTAGGTTCTCCAGACAGAAGGTGACTCCGCCGCGCTCGCCCAGCTCGGCGATCTGGTCCAGCGTTCGATGCGCCCTCAGCCACATCGCGCCGGTCACCTCGTGCGCCGGCTTCACGGGCAGTCCGCGGCTGTCGAGGCCGGTGCCGTGCAGGTTCAACCGCGGGCAGCCAAGCCGATGCGCGGCCCCGATCGCCTGCTGTGCCGTGCGCAGGAGCTCCTCCGCGCCATCGTCGTCCGCCAGGGTGCCCGTGATGTAGCCGGTCATGTTCGAGAACGTCGCGCCGGTACGTACCAGGGCATCGATGTCTCGGGTCGTCCAGTCCCAGATCTCTACCTGGAATCCAAGCTGGGCGATTCGGCGCACCCGCTCCTCGAAGGGCAGATCGCGAAAGACCATCTCGGCGCAAACCGCGAGAGTAAACATTGGTTGCACCAGCTTATCGGCGCAAGGCGCCACGAAGGTCGTCGAGCACGCGCTCGGTCTCCGCCAGCACCGACGCCTCGTCCATTCCCCAGGGCTCGCCGGAGGTCGCGTTTGCTGAGACCACTTCGGAGTGCTTGGCCATCGCGTAGCGCAGTGCGACGTCAGCGGCGACCAACGCCGAGCCCTCGCCGTCGAGCACGTAGTGCTCGAACCGCGCGAGCGCTGGCTCGACATCAGCGAGCAAGCCTTGCCAGTCGCCGCTGCGCTCACGAATGCGGGTTGGCCGTCGGGTCGCGTGCCACACGGCGCGGCACGCTGCTCGGGCGTGCGTCATGGCCGAGGCAAGGGCTTCAACGCCTCTCACGTATCGCTCGAGCTCGGCGGGTGAAGCGCGCCGCACCGGGCTGTAGCGCAGCACCGGGTTGAAGCGCAACGCCTCACGCGCCCGCTCCGTCTGCGAACGCAGCTCTTCAGCAAGCTGAACGGCCGCGCCCGCGGCCACGAAGTGTGCCCGCGCCTCCTCACGCGTCGGCGGCTGTACCGTGTCGGCCAGCGCGGTACGCAGGTGCACCACGAGCTCGCCTGCCAGCAGCCGTGTCGCTCGTCGCGCGTCCTGTCGGTAATCGGGCGGCAAAACCAGCACGTTGATCACGAAGGCGAGCGCGCCGCCGAGGGCGGTTTCGCCGAATCGGCCCGCCGCCCAGAGCAGGCTGCCCCCGGACAGCGCGAATACGAGCACACCGGTGACGGCCACCTCGGTCCCCAGCAGGCTGT
>VBGG01000398.1 GCA_005883405.1 Chloroflexota bacterium
CAGCGCGACCACCAGCAGGAGGCCCGGTCCGTTGGGCGAGCGGGCGTCAGCCCAGGTGCTACTCACCGGCCTACCACCGCCCGCCCGGGTCGCCAGGCGACGCGTGCCTCACCCCCGTCGAGGCAAGCGTTGCTTGCAGTGACTCTTCCACTCGTTTCACCATCTGCTCGAGACGAAACCGTTCTCTCACCGCACTGCGCGCCCGCTCGCCAAGTGACCTCAGCAGTTCCTGGTCCTCGACGAGTCGGCGAAGCTGCGATGCGCACGCCTGTGCATCGCCTGGACCAAAGACGAGACCGGTAACCTCGGCCTGCAATATCTCGCTTGTCCCGCCCGTAAGCGTGCCGACGGGAACCAGGCCGGATGCCATGGCTTCGAGCAAGGCGATGCTGAAGGGTTCCTGCCACACCGACGGGAGCACAAAGACGTTGTGCCGCGCGTACATATCTCTCATCGAGATTCGGTCCAATTTCCTCACGAAAGAGACACGATCCCCGAGTCCAAGCTTTGGCACCAGGTTGCGCAAGTCCTCTTCATAGTCGGCCGGCCCGCTGCCACCGACGATCGTCAGCGTGGCTCGTGCCTCGGGCGACCAGCGTGTCACATGCCCAAGCGCCTCGATCGCAGTCTCAATACCCTTTTCCCTGGATACTCTCCCCGCGCACAGCAGGCGCAGCGGGCCGTTGTGGGGAGGCGTTGTGCCAAACCAGGCATCAGCCACTCCCCAGTGGATCACCTCTGCCCGCTGCAGGCGGAACCCCATCCCGATGTACGCATCGCGGAGATATTCACTGGCGAAATGCGCGTTGGCGAGGTCCGCACAGCGCGCAGACGTGAGCCACCCGAAATGCGCCGCCGTGGCCGCTGCCTTCTGCACAAGCGCGCGCTTCCACTTCAGCGGTGGAGTCGCATCGAGGAGCCGGTACCACGGGTCGGAGTCCCACCGCGTCATGTGCATATCTGAGACGAAGTGCACCACTGGTTTACCACTCTGGTGCGCCGCGGCGAGCAGCGACAGCGGCAGGCTCCATAGGTTCCAGACGTAGACAATATCCGGCGCGTGCCGCATCACGACCGATTGGAATGCTCGGCAATCCACGATCTCCCGGTGCAACAGCCTGGATGCATGGCGCCAGCCAAACCGCGGCTGCCAATCGTACGCGCTGTGGAGCGTCCTGTAAACGCGATCTTCGCCACTGACGCGTGAACACGGCAGCCCAACTCGTAGCCTCCCAGATAGTGCGGAGGATAGAAGTTGCTGAGAACGAGAATGTTCATTCGGAGTCAGGCGCCAGAGGAATGCGGCCACCGAGACTCCGACGCATTGATCACCTCTTCGGCCGCGTTCCCAGGCTGCTGGAAGACGAAAATATTGGACAGATACAGATCTCCCACCAGCTTCAGGCGGGGCTGAAGAACACGCCGTAGGAGAAGGCTGAAAACAACGGATTTGGCCAAACGGGAACAGCGGGCGAGAACACGGTCTGCGAAATGCCGCCGCACAGCGACGATCCCGGTGTGGCCCAACAAGGTGCCGAGCACGTCCCAGGGATCGCCGGCCTGGTTAGCGGAAACGACGGTCAGACCAACGGCGCTGCCGAATAACCGCATCGCGTGGGCTGTTGGCCGCCAGTAATCAATAGGCTGTTCGTGCAGTGGGTAGAAGAACGGGCAGGTGATGATAAGCGTGCCGCCGGGCGCGAGCAGCACGGCGAGGTTGTGGAACGCTGATGGCCAATCGGAGACGTGCTCCAGGACTTCGGTACACAGAACGAGGTCGAAGACAGGTCCGTCGCACAGGCTCGCGGGCAAAACACCATCAATCGGCCCAATGTGATCGACAGTGCCTTCCGAGTTCTGCTCGGTATCTAGCCCCACGTAGCAGTAACCCAGGCCCTCGAGATCATTACGAAACGGCTGGCTTCCGCAGCCCACGTCAAGCGCTAGTGCACCTCCGCACGGCGACGCCGCGTGGGACCGAAGCGCCTGACGAATACCCTCCCGCAGCACGCCGACGATGAAGGAATCACGCGGACTGGCTTCCTCGTATGTGGCGCGGCGTGCAGGCGGCGCGGTCACCAGGCTCGAGGCTTCAGAAAATAGTGGCTCGTGGAGTCTATCGGCGTGAGGTGCACGCTGATGCCTCGCTCCGCCATAAACTCATCCACGGCCTTGCGACACCCCGCCCAGAAGCCGTAGTCGTCGAAGACGACGGCCCCACCCGGGACGACGGCATCGTAAAACCTGTGCAGGCACAGCCGCACCGACTCATACCAATCACAATCGAGGTGCAAGAAGGCGACCGGAATTGACGGAACGAACGGCAGCGTGTTTTCAAATCTGCCGACCACCACGTGCAGGTTGCCAAGCGTCAACCCCGCCGCGGCGAACGTTTGGCGCACGAGGGCCTCGCTTGACGTGAATTTCCCCACATCAGCCCACGCCTGAGGCGGATCGTGCGGGCCGGGCTCCGGCATCCCCTCGAAAACGTCCAGGAGCCACACCTGGCGCGTGGGCCATCCCCGTAGTAAGCGTTCGGCAATCACCACGGCCGAACCACCTCGGTAGACACCGCATTCCACCATGTCGCCGGTAAGACTGCTTTTGGCCACGTGGTCCGCAAGCCGCTGAAGCCCGGCCAGACGCGGTTTGTCACACAGCGAGTTCGCGGCTCCGACATCCAACGCGCGGCAACTGGGAATCATTCGCCGAACCGGTTTGCCGCTTTCACGGACCAGTCGCCGAACTGCGCGTTTGGGCAGGTCGCGGCCGAGCACGAGTCTCATGTCGCGACCTCCGCGTCAAACACCAGATCCGCCCTTCGCGCCACCTCTTCGGCGTCCGCAAACACCCGTTGCTGCCCATCAACCTCCTCCACCGGTTGCCAGGCCGCGTCTTCGAGGTAGGCGCACGCGCCTCGCGCCCAGTCGTACTCTTCTCGCGGGATTCCCTGCATCGTCACCTCGAATGGGCAGATGCCTTCGAGACACTCCGCGAGCGTGTTGCTCCGCCGCTCTGACAACCATGTTTTCAGCGTGTACGAGCCCATGTACAAACGGAACCTCGGCACGTGACATCGCAGTCGGAACACCCCCGCGCCGTACCGGTAGGGCGCCTGTGATCCCAGGTCCCAGAAGTGACACACCGGTTGGTCAAGCTCGTTGACCACCTGGAATGAGAAGCACAGGCTGGTTCGGGGTTCGCGTATCTGGAGGACAAACTCGAACGTAATCGGCCGGCCCCACTGATGAAGTCCATCCCCTTCGGAGGCCAGCACGCGCGCTGACGCCACGTGGTTGTTCGGCTTACCGGAAGAGGCGGTGTACTCTCCTCGCTCGTCCGCCCGTCCCTGCTGGTCCGCCAGCGACAGCCTGATTGCCTCCGCGGTGGGCCCATCGAAGTAGCACTCGCCGGACTTGAGCACGACGCAGCGTCGCGTGAGCTGGGAGACCGCCTGCATGTTGTGGCTCACAAACAGTACGGTCCTGCCTCCGCTTGCTACGTCGCCCATCTTGCCCAGGCACTTCTTCTGGAACGCGGCATCGCCTACCGCCAGGACCTCGTCCACCAGCAGGACCTCCGGTTCAAGGTGAGCCGCTACAGCGAAGGCCAGGCGCATGTGCATGCCACTGGAGTAATGCTTGACAGGTGTATCGATGAACTTCTCGACTTCCGCGAAGGCCACGATCTCGTCGAATTTTCGTTCGATCGTGGCTTTCTTCATTCCGAGGATCGCCCCATTCAGATAGATGTTTTCACGCCCGGTGAGATCCTGGTGAAAGCCGGTGCCAACCTCGAGTAGCGAGCCGACACGCCCGTGGATATCCGCCTCACCCAGGGTAGGTTCCGTGATACGTGACAGGATCTTGAGAAATGTGCTCTTCCCAGCGCCGTTGCGTCCGATGACACCGACAGCTTCGCCGCGCTTGATCTCGAGGGAGATGTTTTTCAGCGCCCAGATCGTTGAGGCCGACTCGGTGCCAGAGGCAGACCCGCTGAGGGCTCGACGCCAGGCGTGGAATGGGGCCGACAGCGCCCCCGCCAACGCGTCGCGGAGGCCGCCCCGCTACGCGCGTTGGCCGATGCGGTATTGCTTGCTCAAAGCCTCCACTCGAATCGCGACGTCACTCATCCAGCATGCCTTTGTGGGTTGGCGCAAGCGCCAGCAGGAATCGTTGTTGCATATGGTGCGCGGTGAAGTGTTGCTCGTACCGCTTACGAGCCAGGCGAGACCAGTCCTGCCATTCGGGGCTGTCGCTCAACAACCGACCCACGGCCGCGGCGAGTGACTCGCGATCGGCAGGATCAACCGCCAGTCCGTGCTGCGGTGGATCGACGACTTCGCGCGCTGCATCCAGCGTGCTGACCAGGCATGGCCGGCCGAGTCGCATCGCTTCCGCGTACACCGCACCGCGGCTCCCAGGCCCCGCTCCGCCGCGATCTGCTCCAGTTGTGCGCGCAGGTCGCCGTCACCGGCGATCCACAACTCGGCGGCCGGGACCCGTTGCTGCACCAGAGGCCAGGCGTCGAGCATCTCGCGGTGACCTTTGTAGTTCTCGTGCCTGGCCAGCCGACTGACCATCAGTGCCACTGGCGGGGTTCGCGGGGGTGGCGTCTCGCCGTCCAGGGGAGCGCCGATACCCAGCAGGACCGTGTGGTGAGCACACGCCGCAAACTCAGGGTTCATCTCGACGAAGCGCCGCCAGGTGAACTGGCTATTGCTGAGGAACAGGTCCACACCGCGAACCAGCGTGCGCTCGGGCCAGCGCAGCTGTCGCCAGACTTCGACCCCGTGCAAGAAGAGGACGACATGCGCGCGCCTCAGCCGGAAGAGTGGCAGCAGTTTCAGAAGCGCGATGTGCCAGACCACCACTATGCCGGCTCGCCGAGGAGTCGCCATGGCGCTCAGGACCGCCTTCAGCCTGGAGTTGGTGTGGAACCCGTCTGTCGATGCGGGTCCGTCGGGCCCTGTGTCGCCGTAGCAGAACAGCCGGAGGGAACCGAGCGCCCCATTGGCGGCCCGAATCGCGTCCCAGGCCAGCCGGCCACTCGCCTGGACGCCACCCAGCCCGGTGCAGCCCGAAAACAGACCCAGGACGCCGCCCTGGTCGCTCACCCGAGAAGACTCATGTGTGCGCACCTTGACTCTGTGCGTTCTACGCGCCGATAAAGCTGGGTGAGCTCAGCGGCAACCTGTGGCCAGCTGAAGCGCGCCGCGAGGTCGCGCCCGGCGGACCCGCGGCACTGCCGCTCCTCTGGCAGGGCCATAACCTCGACGAGACCCGCCTCCAGACGCGGCGCGTCGAGGGGTACAACCCAGCCAGCCCCGGCGGCCTGTATGTCGTCGGCCAGGTTCACATGCGGGCTCACCAGGACCGGAACCCCACAGGACAGCGCCTCGACTACCACCAGCCCAAAGTTCTCCTGGTGCGAGGGCAGCGCCAGCACCGCTGCCCCGCGCAACACCGCCAACTTCTCAGCTCCGGCAACCCAGCCGGTGAACACGACGCGTTCACCGCCTGATTGCTCCCGGGCGATGCGCCGCAGGTGAGCCACATAGCCTTCGTCGCCATCGCCGGCCACGACCAGCCGCCAGTCGTGGAGGCCTTCATTGCGAGTCGCCCGCAAGAACGCCGCGATAAGCGCCTCCACTCCCTTCTTGGGGTGCAGCCTACCGAGGACGAGGATGTACGGGTGCTGGTTCAAGCCGGAGTGACGCGCGCTGAACTGCGCCAGGTCCACCGGAGCCGTGTATGACGCCTGGTCGATGCCGAGCGGGATCACCACACCTCGCCGCAGTCCGAGGTGGTGCTCCACCAAGCGTTGCTCTGCGCGGGTCGTGTATTGGACCGCCGCTGCCCCGTCCATCATCCGCCGCGCCCCCAGGTGCCAGAGCAGTCGCTTGCGCATCGGCTTCTGGCGCAAGCTCCACGGGTCGAGCGTGCCCAGCGTGCGGACCAGGTAGGGTACGTCTCGCTGTCGGCACGCAGCCGCGGCCGCCAACGAGGCGTGCGAGAACACGGCATGGATGTGCAAGACCGAGAACTCAGAAACGTGCGCCGCCAACCAGGCGGCTAGCGGTCGCGAGTACTTGAAGGCTTCGCTCCATTGGCGGGGAAAGAAGATGACCGGTACGCCCTGGTATTCCTGCGGGACTCCGAGGACCGCTGGCAGGTGGCCTCGACCGTCGGCATCCGTCGTCGCGATCAGGACCTCCACGCCGTGCTGCATCAGAGCGCAGCCCATTCCCAGGACGGCCTGGCTCGGACCGCCATAGCGGGGGGCGACAGCTGGGATAACGTGGAGGACTTTCATGTTCAGCCGAGCA
>VBGG01000062.1 GCA_005883405.1 Chloroflexota bacterium
TTTGACCTGCATTCGAGGACTCGAATGCGGCTGGTGTGATGGTCGGTGTTGCGTCGGCGATGTAACGGCGAAACGCCAGCGCGACTTGGCTGCGGCTGACGCGATCGCACCTACGCCGAGCAAGCGCGGCGCTACCCAGGCTTTGCCGAGTACGAACGCCAGACTGCTGGGATCCGCACCATTCCTGTGCTAGAGCTCAGGCGGGCGTAGGCCACACGCGTAAAGACCCTCGCGCAATTGGGCGCGTCCGGGTTATGGGGAGCGCTGCGCGCCCCCCGGAGCCAGTCGCTGCTCCGCTCGCAAGCTCGCTGCGCACTCCTTCTCGCCCCCACCCCCGCATGATCGGCCTTCGGCGGCCTGCAGCGCCCGATCTGCTCTGATCCACCTGCCTGGACGCATGTTCCGAGGTGAAGGCGGCGGCCAGCACGTACGCGGGGGGTCGCCCCGGAAGTGAGTGCGCGTTTGCTGCGATTAGAAGCCGAGCGTCTTATTAACCAGGATCGCGGTGACTCGACCAGGCGTAGTCACGTGGTTGATGATGAGAATGTTGTTCACTCCGCTAGGGACGCCGTAGGCCTGCCGGGCGCGGCGGTCCTCGAGAGGGAAGCAATACTCGTAGATCCGTCGCAGTCCAGCAGTGAGGTTGGCGACGATCTTCTGACCGCCTATCACAAGAACCACGTGGCCAGCGCCTGAAACAATCGGACCGAGTTGGCTCCCGCTTGCGGACGCGATCAGGAGTGATCCATCCTCCGTCACGGCGTGAACGCTGCCGACGACCCAATCGGGCGCTGCGGAGAGCTGGCGCATTTCACGCCCTTGCATTTCGCGATCCATCCGGTAGAGACGCGGGCGAAGGGCCTGGTACCGGCCGGAGCGCTCGATGTCCTCGGCCACTCCGATGACTTCGAGGGTACGGGACGTGTTGTTGTAGACCTCAGCTCCAAGCGGAAGGATGGACCGCACAACATCTCTTGCCTCTTCGTCCGCGTCGACAAAGTGGGTGGTAATCCCGTTGTGTTCAAGGGCCTCAAGCGCGGCACGAATTCGGTGCTCCGTCGCGAGGCGAGCGAATTCCGCAACCGCCTCTTTGCCAGGACTCTCGCCTGGAAGCCCTCCCGATGCACTTAGCGTCGGTGGGCCGCTCACGTTACTCTCCGCCAACCTCAGCGAGGCGCTGATGGACCAGAGCAACTGCCATCGAACCCTCGCCGATGGCATCTGCGCAGCGCTTGATCGACCCGCTGCGGATATCGCCAGCGGCGAACAGGCCTGGCAGGTTCGTTTCGAGCGGAAGCGGTTGACGAGACAGCCGCCATCCCTCAAACGCACCAGCCGACGAGCTGACTTCAGCCCCTGTTCGCACGTATCCGGCTCGGTCGAGAGCAAGTCCAAGCTGAGCCGCGCCTTCCGTGCGTGGCACACCGCCAATGCAAATGAAAAGTGCATCGACCGGCAGCCGTGAGAGGACCGAGTCCCTTCTCGAGGAGACGATGAGTGCCCGAAGGTGGGTGTCGGATTCAAAGTCGACCACTTCGGTGTTCGTCCGAACCTCGACGTTTGGGAGCTTGCCTACCTGAGTGATCAGGTACTGCGACATCGATGCTTCGAGGGAGCTGCCGCGGACCAGCAGGGTCACGTGAGCGGCGTACCGCGAAAAGCGAACGACTGCCTGGCCCGCTGAGTTCCCGCCCCCAATGACCGCCACGCGGCACCCGGTGCACGTCACAGCCTCGCTCGGGCCAGCTCCGTAGTACACACCGGAACCCAAGAGATCATCGAGCCCTGGAATCTCAAGACGACGCCAGTCGACCCCGCTCGCCACCAGCATGGCCCGTGCCCGCACAATGGTTCCATCGGACAGGCGGGCCAAGAAACCGGCGCCGTCTTTGGAAAGGTCAACAAGACGCCGAGCGAGAAGGATTTCCGCTCCGAAGCGCCGAGCTTGTGCCGCTGCCCGGGTCGCTAGTTCGCTTCCGCTGATCCCCTGTGGGAAGCCGAGGTAGTTCTCGATCATCGACGTTGTCCCAGCCTGGCCCCCTGGAGCTATTGCTTCTATAGCCAGCGTGCGCAGACCCTCAGATGCCGCATACACAGCGGCTGCCAGTCCGGCTGGACCAGCGCCCACGATGGTCAGGTCGTACTCCGACAAAGACGGGGCCGACACCATTCCGAGACCCGCCGCCACATCCTCCAACGTGGCTGGAGCAAGCCGGATTCCGTTCGGGAGGATGCATATGGGCAGTACGCCGGGATCCATCTCGCTCGGAGAGACCAGCGCTCGGACCCTCTCGGCATCATCGAGATCCACCCAGTCATAAGGGACGCCGTTGCGGCTCAAGAAGTCACGAATGGTGTATCCGACAGAAGATGCCCGGTTCCCTACCAGGACGACCTGGGGAGTGACGGGCCGAGCGTCGTAATCGAACATCGACATGCCGTTCGAGGCAGTCATGACCTGAAGGACGCTTCGGCACGTCTGCGCCGCAGTGGTACGGCGCCGACAACGCGGCGCAATTCCGTGGTCGGCAGCGCGGTAATGGTCACCGGGCGAGGATAGCCCGCGCGCCCTTT
>VBGG01000397.1 GCA_005883405.1 Chloroflexota bacterium
GCTGGGTGCCAATCAGTGAGGTGTTATAGCGTGTCTTGGCGGCGTCGCGGAGGGCGTCGCCGCCAAATTGATGGCCAGCACGGTGAGCGTGACGGCAAGTACGGTGGGATCCAAATCCACGGCATGCTCTGAATCACCTCGATCGAGTCCGCCGCGTTCAGCATATTGCCCCAACTCGCGGTGGACGGCTGCACGCCGAAGCCGCGAAACGACAGCGCGGTCTCGGTCAGGATGGCATTGGGCAGGATGTGATGGACGATGATGCGTCGATTGCTGGCGCCCACGGCCCGCGCCGCCTGGACGAAGTCCTGTTGTCGCAAGGAAAGAAACTGCCCACTCACCAGCCGAGCAAGGCTGGGCTAACCCAGGCCACGAATGACGAGCGTCAAAAGAGTGACTCGACGATCACCGCGCCGACAATCAGGTTCCGAAGGCTCGTTCCGACGATGGGGATGATCGGTAGAAGAGCATGGCGCAGCGCGTGTTGAAGCATGAGGCTCGCTCGGACAGGCCCCTTGCGCGCGCGGTGGTGACGTATTCCTCGCGCATGACAGCAAGCATGCTCCCACGAGCGTAGCGCATGAAACCAGCGACAAACTCCAGGGCGAAAATGGAGGCGGGCAGAATCAGGTGGGACAGTTCCTTGCCAACGTTGGGACTACGACCGGGACTGACGTAGCCTGGCACGGGCGGCAGGTACAGCCAGACGGCGAAGATGTACAGTCCGGCGACGGCGACCACAAAGCTGAGCACCGAGACTCCAAACGAAGGCAGACACGCGCACCATATGCGCGTCCGTGGTTGAGGCGCTGCACAGCGAGAAGTGCGTGGCAGCGCGATGCGGTCCAGCGGCCTCTCGGCCAGCAGTGTCGCCCCCTGAGACGACGGCGCCCTGACGCACGATTCGCAGAAGGATGTCGTAGCCGCCAGAACCGTCGCGCAAGACCTGCCCGGTGCCGCGGCTGACGATGAATACGTGCTGCTCTGCGATAGACGTCCGGCAAGTCCGAGACGGTCATCGAGCGCGACGCCAGGAGACACTTCGTGGCTAGCGTGCCGGCGGCGCTTTCTCCAACGGCTGGCGATCCCGACTAGCAAGCGTGACAGGGGTGAAGAGACTACCCCACCGTTGGCTACGTGGCAGCGCTGCACAGGTAGGGCACCCGAGACCAGGGTCGCCGCTTCGTCAGCGCCGACAGGCAGGACGGCGGCGATTCCCGTAAAACCCCGTTGACATAATGCCCTTTCCCCATTTTGCGCGTGACGTCGAGATACGGCCCTTTGAACACCGGCTGAGTACCGATCGCCGCAGTGCTGTGCTCGGCGTTGTGGCCGAACTGAAAAAAGTTGGGCTCGGGAAATTCGAGCACGCGTTCGCTCTCGTCCGCTCGGCTCGGCCTTCTGAGTTCAAGAGCAGCACATGTGTTCGCGGTGGTTTCCGCCCCCGCACGGCACTTTCCGTGCTGGATTGGTCCCCGCATTGGTCCTGGGTTTCTTCATTGGTGACCTTACTCCTTCTCAGTCGTGACGATGTAGAAGCGGAAACAGCAGGCAGCGCCATCAAACGAGCCGACCAGCACTCCCCCAGCGATCGCCAGCATGTTGGGAGGGTTTTGGCGGTCTGGACCAGCGCGACCGGCGCGGCGGCATTGGGCTCGTCGACCAGCAGCCACTGCGCTCCAACGGTCTGTATGACGGCGCCAATGCTGCTGATGAGGACGGCCAGCCAAAGCGAGCGGAAGGCTGGATGGCGCTGGGGTGCCCACGCGGAGTGCACGTCAGCCGCCGGCTCCGCCACCTGCACTGGTGGAGGTGGCTCCACTCTGCCTTCGGTGGCGCGCGAACCCGAAGCTGTCCTGATCATTCTGAAGCTGCTGAGCGTGAGCATGTGCGCGCTGCCGTTTCTCCGCTCAGCGGTTCGTCCACTGCTCCACCTCAGCCGGGTACCTGGCGCCCTGAACGGTGATCCTCGCGGCAGCAGTCTCGATTTCACGCAGATCGTCGGGCGTGAGTTCAACGTCTACAGCGCCGATGTTCTCCTCCAGACGTTCCAGTTTCCGGGTGCCCGGGATAGGAACAATCTACGGTTTCTGGGCGAGTAACCAGGCGAGCGCGATCTGCGCCGGGGTCGCGTTCTTGCGCTCGGCAACGCCGCGCAAAACGTCGACGAGCGCCTGGTTTGCCTTTCGCGCATCTGGCGCAAAGCGGGGGATTCTTGTGCGGAAGTCGGAACTGTCGAAACTCGTGGTTTCGTCGATCTTCCCCGTGAGAAAGCCCTTGCCGAGTGGGCTGTACGGGACGAACCCGATCCCAAGGTCCTTTAGAACTGGAAGGACTTCCCCTTCGGGGCGCCGATACCAGAGTGAGTACTCGCTCTGGACGGCCGTAAGGGGCTGGACCGCGTGAGCCCGACGGATCGTCTCCGCGTCAGCTTCCGAAAGACCGAAGTGTTTGACTTTGCCTTCGCCAATCAGATCCCGGACGGCTCCGGCCACATCTTCGATCAGCTTCAGCCGCCTGCTTGATCCGTTCAGGGCGGCTGTTCAATTGGCTCCCACCGCTCCTCGAAGGCTGGCGCGCGTCCGAATTTCGTGCCGATCACCACCTGCCCGCGGAATGGAGCGAGCGCCTCGCCGACCAGTTCTTCGTTCACGTATGGGCCGTAGACCTCGGCGGTATCGAAGAAGGTCACCCACGCTCGACGGCCGCGCGTATGAGGGAGATCATGTCCTCCTGGTTGGGAAATGGCGCATAGCTGTAGCTCATGCCCATGCAGCCGAGGCCGATGGCCGACACGTCGAGGTCGCTGTGTCCGAGCCTGCGTTTTTGCATCCTGTGTCCTGTCACGTCCGAGGCATCATTTGAGGGTGGCCTCCCGCGCCTGGGGGCTGACCATCGGGTCCACATGCGGCGAGCCGTGGCGTCGGTATTTGGAGCGGTACTCGGCATCGAGGGCGTCGGCGACCGAAGGTTCAGGATCGAGCAACTCGACATCCTTCCGAACGCCGCCAGCTTGGATGTGACCTTGGTGGCGCACCTGCGTGCCACGGAACCACGGTGAACTTCGTCCTTTGAAGGCTCGTGCGTACAGATTGTCGCCAGCTCGAACCACCCAGATCGTCACCGGCTTACCCTGAGTTCCGTCCTTTCGGGACGAGGTCAGCCGGAGTTCGTCCGCTGTGCCAATCCTGCTGAGTTCGTCCGCTGTCCACGCGGTCATTCGTGAGCACCTCTTCCATGGAGTCGCAGGCTGGCCGCGGTGGTGGCGAGCAGCAGCACTGCAGCAATGACGAGACTGAGTTGCATGCCCTGGACAAAACCTTTCCGGATGCGCGACGAGTGCGCCGAACACTGCGACCGCCAGCGCGCCGCCGAGCTGACGACACGTGTTCAGCACTCCGCTGGCGGCCCCTGCACGGTCAGTTGGCACGCTGCCTACCAACAATGCGGTGGTGGTCGGAATCGCCAGCGCACTCCCGAAGCCCACGGGAATCGTCAGCAATGCCAGAAGCAGCACCGGAGCTTGCAGGGCCACCGAGACCGCAAGGGCTAACAGGCCCACAACAATCAGGAATTGGCCGACGGCGATCGGCACACGTGGGCCGAAGCGGGCGGCAGCGCGGGGGGCCAATAGGGTCACGCAGGCAGTGAGCCCGGTCATCGGCGCAAAAGCCAGTCCCGTGGTCAGGGGCGAAAGGCCCCGCAACTGCTGCAGCTAGAAGCTGAGCAGGAAGACCAGGCCATAAAAGCCAATCGTGAACGTGAAGCCCACCGAGACTGACACTGCAACGGGCCTGGAGCGAAACAAACTCGAGTGGCACCATTGGCTGCGGCCCGCGTACTTGGCCGATGAGCCACCAGCATCGGTACGGGCGCGTCGACAGCCACGGCGTCCGGAGGGTGGACCGTTCGCATCGTTCGGCGCCATCGCTACGGCGTACATACACGCACCTGTTCCCAGAGATGCGCCGCGCGGCAGCCGAGAGCATGGAAACCGTAGTGGGCTCAGCCCTCTAGCTGTCGATCGGTTCCGCTCCCATCGTGGCAAATCCAGAGCTGACGGCGCGTCGGCGCAACCGCGACCCACCCAACGCCGTGAGTCACACTGGCTCACGCCCGATGTAGTCCACAGTGCGGTCGGAAGCCATCAGCTACTCTCCGCGAAGTCGATGGGGCGTTCTCGCAGCAAATGGTGGCCGCAACCATCCGAAGGTCTTCTGCCAGCTGGAGCCGCATCTTTGGGCACCAACGCCAACGCATTCCTCATCAGCTGCGTCCGACAACGCTGACATGAAGCCCATGTGCGGCGGACATGACCACCACCGGTACGCCCAAGCAGATGTCTTGCTGCCGGCACGCCTCGACAAACCCCCACCCATCGAGGACTGGCATCATCAGATCGAGCAAAATCGCTGGCGGAGGCGCTTCACGGGGCGCGTTGGAGTGCTTGAGCCCCGTCTCCAGCCGTGTCTACAGTGTAGCCTTCATCCTCGAGCAGCTCGGCCACGATATTGCGTATGCCGGCGTCATCGTCGACCACCAGCACGCGCGTCATGGATGATTCCCTCGTCGAGCATCAACCAATGGAGCCCTCCATCTGGAGGGTAATGAGTCGGTTCAGTTCGACCGCGTACTCCATGGGTAGCTCTTTAGTGAACTGGTCGAAGAAGCCGTTGACGATGAGCGCCTTGGCCTCCGTCTCGGTGAGTCCGCGGCTCTGCAGATAGAAGACCTGCTCGTCGGACAACCGGCTAACCGTCGCCTCGTGGCCGATTTCGGCTTGCTCTTCGTCGATCTCGATCGACGGGTAGGTGTTGCTGCGGCTCTGCTCGTCCACTAGCAACGCGTCGCAACGGACAAACGACTTCGCGCGTACGGCACCCCTCGCGACTTTGAGCAGTCCGCGATAGGTGGCGTGGCCGCCATCTTTGCTGATCGACTTCGACGTGATCGTGCTGGTCGTATCCGGCGCGACATGGATAACCTTGCCGCCCGCGTCCTGCGTCTGCCCGGCGCCGGCGAAGGCAACCGACAGGATGTCCGCCCGCGCGCCGCGACCGAGCAGGTAGACCGCTGGATACTTGATCGTGACCTTCGAGCCCAGGTTGCCATCAACCCACTCTACGGTGGCGCCCTCATAAGCCACGGCGCGTTTGGTGACCAGGTTGTAGACGTTGTTCGACCAGTTCTGGATAGTCGTGTAGCGTATGTGCGCGCCAGGCTTCGCGATCAACTCGACCACCGCCGAGTGCAGCGAGTCCGACGAATAGGTGGGCGCGGTGCAGCCTTCGATGTAGTGCACGCGCGAGCCCTCGTCGGCGATGATCAAGGTCCGCTCGAACTGCCCCATATTCTCCGCGTTGATGCGGAAGTAGGCTTGCAGCGGCATCTCGACGTGTGTGTTCTTGGGCACATAAATGAAGCTGCCGCCGGACCAGACCGCGGAGTTGAGCGCGGAGAACTTGTTGTCTGCGGCGGGTATCACCGTGCCGAAGTACTCCTTGACCAGGTCCGGATACTGCCGCAGGCCGGAGTCCATGTCGAGGAAGATGACGCCCTGCTTTTCGAGGTCCTCGCGAATGGCTCGTATTGCGCCGAGACGCCTGCGAGAAATTTCCGTTCTGCCTCCGGGATGCCGAGTTTGTCGAACGTCTCCTTGATATACGGTGGTACGTCGTCCCAGTTCTTCTCGGCGCTGTTGTCGGTGGGGCGCAGGTAATAGAAGATGTTGTCGAAATCAATCTCGCTCAGGTCCGTAGACGGCCATGTGGGCACGGGTTTGCGCTGAAAGATGTCCAGCGCGCGCAGGCGAAACTGGAGCATCCATTCCGGCTCCTGCTTGTGGGCCGAGATCTGCTCGACGACGTCGCGGTCGAGGCCTCGCCTCGACTTGAAGGAGTACTGCTCGGGGTCGCTGAACCCGTACTGGTAGTCCTTGGTGAGCGCCGCCGTGCGAGTAGCAACTGATGTCATCAAGAGAGTGTCCTTTGCCTGCCGTGCAGCTCCCGCGTGCCTCAAATACGCAGGCGGTCAGCCTCCGCCGACCGCCCGACTCAACTTCCGCCAACCTCAGGCGACGGCTACTTGGTGTCGCCGGAGGTCACCTTGAGGTGAATCTGCCGCGGCTTGGCATACTCGGCTTTGGGCATTGTCAGCACCAGCAAGCCGTTGCGGTACACAGCCTCGACCTTGGATGCGTCAACGGATGCTCCCAAACGCAACGAGCGTCGGAACTTCGCTGGACCTGGATTGAATTCTTGCCAGACGACCTTCGCGCCGTCCGGCGCCTGGAAAGCCAGCGTGCCTTCGATGGCGAGCGTGTCCTCGTGGACGGTCAGGTCGATCGTTTGTTCGTCCAGGCCCGGCGCCATCAGCGCAGCGTAGTACGCATCCTCGGTTTCCCAGACATTGACTGGCAGCGACTGGTAGCCGGTGCTTCCGCCATCTGCAGAACCTCCTGCTGTGAACGGGGCGAAGCTCTGTTCGAACAGCCGGTCGAGAACCTGGCTGAGTGGGTTGGTTGCGGGGCGCGTACGCCAGAGTTCGATGGACATGAGGTCCACCTTTCTTGCAGGTTGGCGCCGTCGCCTTGGGCGGCGCATGGGTTCCCGATGGGGACTCCCGGCTGCACCTACATCATACACTATCAACGACTCTTACAACGTAGTTATCAGGCTCAACCTGCTCGGCGAATTCGAGTATCGTGCTTGGCTGCCCGGCCGCCGTGTTGTAATTGTCTTAGATTTGTGTTCCGGTGCCAGGGAATGCACCGCAGGGCCCGAACCGGAAGTGAAGAAAGAGTATGGTTGTGGCCGGGAGATGCTATGAGCGCTCTACGAGATCGTTTCGGCCAGACGCGCGCCGGTTAGCGCGTGGGCTTCGTGCACCTTCCGCGCACGGTTCGCGGCTACTGCGCACCGCTCCAGTTTCTGAACGGCGGTGCAACCCACGCGGACCATCGCTCCACGCGCACAACGTTGGAAGCCCTGACGCACATGACGTCATCAAAGGGGGCGCCGCTCCAATCGGGGGTAGGCGCCCTTTCCCTGTCAGCATGATGGTGCGAGCACTGGTGGGTCGAGCATCGCGACATTGGCACTCGGCACGATGCACGTGGCGATTGGCGAGGTCGTCGCTCACAAAGGCCTCTGAATCTGGCTGCTCAGTGGACGTGAGCCGGGCCCGTTGGCTGCCATGGCGCGTACGATGCCCGCGGAACATTGTTCTGACCCGCACCGATCCCGCGCGGGTCTGGCGCCTTTGACGTCACGGAGAAGTGTGCGCGGCCCGCTCATGGATGACTTGAGCGACCACCGGTTTTCGTAGTGATGCCGCATTTACAGAGGGTGATGAAGACCCGTTGCTCGCCACGATGCCGCGCCACGTGCCGATCACGCCGGGCTCGCGCATGCGGCGTCAAGAAAGATCCTACGCTGATCGGCGTCTTAACAGGAGTGGTTGCGGGGATCACCAGCATCGTCGGCTGTACCGGGCGACCTTGCGCTCGAGCGAACTCGAGTGGCGCGGCGAATCGGCACGAAAGGGCAAG
>VBGG01000396.1 GCA_005883405.1 Chloroflexota bacterium
TCGGGTTCCCGATGCGCCGCGACTACCAGACAGACTACGAGTACATCACCGTAAAGCAGCTCGCTCACGAGCCGGACTGAGCACTCGGCCCGATTCGGAAAGAAGGCAGAAGGCACCGTAATGGTTGACACGCTGATTCCTGGGCTTGGGCCGGCCCTGGGTCCGGAGCTTGGCGACACCATCTTCGAAGAGCCGGGCGAGATCGGCGTCGTCGACGAAGAGAGCCTGATCACGCTCAACCTCGGACCGCAGCACCCGAGTACGCATGGCGTTTTCCGCCTCATCATGCAGCTGCAGGGCGAGACGGTGATCGGCGCGATACCGGTGATGGGCTACCTCCATCGCTCGTCCGAAAAGCTCGGCGAAGTCCGCACGTACGTCCAGGGCACGGTCTTGACCGATCGCATGGATTACCTGTCGCCGATCACCACCAATTGGGCCTACGCGCTGGCAATCGAGCGCCTGAGCGGCCTGGTCGTGCCAGAGCGAGCCGAGTACCTACGGGTGATCACCGGCGAGCTGAGCCGCATCCAGAGCCACCTGGTGGCGATCGGAACCTTCGGCATGGACGTCGGCACCTACGGCACACCTTTGCTGTATGCGCTCCGCGAACGCGAGTCGGTGCTCGACCTCCTGGCGCTGCCGACGGGCGTCCGCATGAATCCGTCGTACATCCGCTATGGCGGAGTCGCGCGCGATGCGCCGCCGGAGTTCTTTCCGCAACTGGAGCGGTTCCTGCGGATCTTCCCGTCGAAGATCGACGAGTACGAAGCGATCCTCAGCGCCAACGAAGTCTTCCGAAATCGAACGATCAACGTCGGCATGATCCCGCCCGAGGTGGCGCGGGCGTACAGCGTGACGGGTCCGATCCTGCGCGCCAGCGGCGTCGACTACGACGTGCGGCGGGCCGAGCCCTATTCGATCTACGATCGCTTCGATTGGGACGTCCCCGTGCGCTACAACGGGGACTGCTTCGATCGCTACATGATCCGCATCCAGGAGATGCGACAGAGCACGCGGATCTTGCTCCAGGCGCTCGACGCTATTCCCGAGGGCGACATCCGCGCCAAGCTGCCGAAGGTGCTCAAGCCGCCCAAAGGCGAGGCCTACGCGCGCATCGAGGGCCCCAAGGGCGAGATCGGCTTCTATCTGGTTTCGGACGGCACCGCCAACCCGTACCGCTACAACGTCCGTCCGCCCAGCTTCGTCAACCTGACCTGTCTGAGCCAGATCTCCGTTGGCCACAAACTGGCCGACGCCGTAGTGATCCTCGGCTCCTTTGACATCGTGATGGGTGAAGTAGACCGGTGACACCGTTCCGTGTTCCGGGTTCCGGGTTCCGCGTTCCGCGTTGCGCGTTGCGTGTTAGTCGCTCGCTGTATGACGACTTGACCTCGATCGACCGACTCGGAACCCGGAACCCGGAACCCGGAACCCGGAACCCGGAACGACTCGTATGAACCTGGGCGACTACTACAACACGCACGATTTCTGGCTGGGAATCGGCATGCCATTGCATGACTGGCTGGTCGGGCTGGGGGTCCCTGGCTGGCTGGTGTCGCTGGTGTACGTGGGGTTCGGGGCAGCCGTGATCCTGGGCATGATCACCTTTTTCGTGATCATCGCCATCTGGGCCGAGCGACGCTTCATCGCTCGACTCCAGGACCGCCGCGGTCCCAACCGTGTCGGCAAGTTCGGCCTGCTGCAGTCGGTCGCCGACGCGCTGAAGCTGCTCGCCAAGGAGATCATCCGCCCGGCGCAGGCAGACCCGACGCTGCACTTCCTGGCGCCGATGCTGATCCTCGGCGCCAGCCTGATGACCTGGGCCGTCATTCCCTGGGGACCCGGCTTGCAGGTCGCCAATCTGAATATCGGCGTGCTGTACCTGCTGGCGTTCGGCGCGATCCCCGCCCTGGGCGTGACCATCGCCGGCTGGGGCTCGACCAACAAGTACTCGCTGTTCGGCGGGATGAGGGCGGTGGTGCAGTACGTCAGCTACGAGGTACCGGCCGGCATCGTCATCGTCGTGCCCGTGCTGCTGGCGCGCACGATGTCTCTGCAGGGCATCGTTCAGGCCCAGAGCGGGCCGTTGTGGAACTGGTTCGTCTTCCAGCCGACGTTCTTTATCGGCCCGCTGCCCATCCCGTTCCCGATCATCGGCCTGGTGGCGTTCGTCTACTACCTGATCGCAGGGCTGGCCGAGACCAACCGAACTCCTTTCGACCACGTCGAAGCAGACAGTGAGCTGACCGGCGGCTTCACAACCGAGTACAGCGGCATGCAGTTCGCGCTGTTCTTCCTGGCCGAGTACGCCAACAGCATCGCCGTCGGCCTGCTCGGCTCGACGCTCTTCCTGGGCGGCTACCACACTGGCCTGGGCGACGCGTTCGACGACCTGATCTGGCCGCTGCTGCCGGGTGTGCTGATCACCAAGGCCGCGATCATCTTCCTGATCTTCGTGTGGGTCCGCGGTACGCTGCCCCGCTTCCGCTACGATCAGCTAATGCAGTTTGCGTGGAAGCGCATGCTGCCCGTCTCACTCGCCCTCGTCAGCCTGTCGGCTCTGTTCGCCAGCCTGAGCAGTCTGCTGGGACCCATCGTCCGGCTCGCGCCGGGAGTCCGATAACGAGCTATCAGCTTTCAGCCATCAGCTATCAGCCCCTTCAGGAGGCGTGACGCACGCAAGACACTGAAGTGAACCAGCACCATCGAACCGCTTGTCAGTTGACATGCGTCGCCAGCGAAGCCGCTGACTGCTGACAGCTAAGGGAGCGTAGCGACCGCACATGGCATACGGTCTGGGCGTGGCCAAAGGCATGCTGACCACGATCAGCCACCTGGTGAAGCCACCCATCACCATCCAGTACCCCGAAGAGCGCCTCGACATGCCGATCTGGACGCGCGGGCGTCCTCGGCTCATCTACGAGGTCGACACCGGCGAGCTGCGCTGCACCGCCTGCGGCGCGTGCGCGCTGGCCTGTCCGGTCGACGTGATCAAGATCGAGCAGCACCCCAGCCCGACCGGCAAGGGCAAGGTGCTGGACCGCTTCGACATCGACATGGCCGGCTGTATCGAGTGCGCATTGTGCGTCGAGGCCTGCCCGTTCCGCGCCATCACCATGGCGCCCGACTTCGAGATGGCCTCCACGTACGACCGCGCAAGCGATCTGGTCTACGACATGTACGAGCTGCGGATCGCCGGTACGACGGAGATCGACGCGGGCATGGAGCACATCCAGGGCGTCAAACGCGGTCTGCGCGGACAGGCGGCGCCAGCCGCGGCGCGCCCCGCGCCAGCGCGACCCGCCGCGGCTCCAGCTGCCGTGGCTGAACCGAAGGCTGCACCGCAGGCGGCGGTGCCCAGCGGCCAGGGCGACACGGCGGCCGCTGCAGCAGCAGGCGCGGCAGCCGCGGCGCCCACCACCGCCGTGGCGCCCACCGACTACGACCCGCTGACCATCAGCGACGAAGATCTCAAGAAGCTGCCCCCTGCCGAGCGCGCCAAGGTCTACCGTGCTCGTCTCAAAGCCAGCGGGTGGCAGCCGCCCACGCCGTCATGACGGCCACGATCGCGTGTTAGCCAGCAACGATCCGTTCACGACGTTCGTCGGCACGCTCGCGTTCTGGATAAGCGCCATCGCGAGCATCGCGGCGGCCTACATGATGGTCGCGCGGATCAAGAACCTGATTCGCGCGGCGCTGGCGCTGACTACGGTGCTCGGCGGTGTGGCGCTCATGTACGCCCTGCTCGGGGCTGACTTCCTGGCTGTGGCGCAATTGGTGGTGTACGTCGGCGCGATCATGGTGCTGATCATCTTTGCCATCTTCATGACCCCCGGCCAGATCGACGTGCCAGGGCTGGTCGGTACGGGCCAACGGCTGGGCGCGATGGCCGTGGCGATTGGCGTCGGCGCCATCTCGGTGTGGGTGGTCGTCATCACGCCCTGGAAGGTGCGTGACATCGGCGGCCTCATGCTCACCCGCTACGTGCTCCCCTTCGAGATCGCTTCGCTGCTCCTGACGGTGGCCCTCATCGGTGCCATCGTGATCGCGCGAGAGGATTAGCGCGCCGTGGAATTCCTCATCCCCGGTCTGCGCCACTTTCTCGTCCTCGGGAGCATCTTGTTCGCCCTGGGGATGTACGGCGTGCTCTCACGCCGCAATGCGATCGGCATCTTGCTCAACATCGAGCTGATGCTGAACGGCGTGAACCTGCTGTTTGTCGCCTTCGCTCGGTACTTGAGCTCCGAACAGGAGCTGGCGGGGCAGATGTTCGCCATTTTCATCATCACCCAGGCAGCCGCCGAGGCAGCCGTGGGCCTGGCGATCATCATCGCCATCTACCGTCAGCGACGCACCATTCAGGTTGACCAGCTCGACCTGATGAAGGGCTAGCACACGCAAGTGGTCAGCCTCGCGCTCGCCATCCTCGTTCTACCCCTTCTGGCATTCCTGGTGATCGTCTTCGTCACCTGGGACTACAAGTTCCCTTCGGCGGCGCTCGCCATCGTGGCCATCGGCATCGCCATGGTGCTGGCGCTGCTCGTGGTGTTCCCGCAGGTCATGGCCGGCCAGACTGACCACGCCGAGATCAGCTGGCTGCGCCTCCTGCCAGCCAACGCGCCGGCTGGCGGCACGGAGCCCTTCCTCAGGCTGGGCGTCGCGGTGGACCCGCTCGCGGCGATCATGCTGGTCGTCGTCACCGTCGTCAGCTTCCTGGTCCACGTGTACTCGCGCTCGTACATGATCGAGCACGGCCACCTCGATCCGGGTTACAGCCGCTTCTTTGCCTACCTGTCGCTGTTCACCTTCAGCATGCTGGTGGTCGTCCTGTCCAACAACCTGCTGTTCCTGTTCATCGGCTGGGAGCTGGTCGGCCTGTGCAGCTACTTGCTGATCGGGTTCTGGTACGACCGCACGGCGCGTCGCAGCGTCCACCTGCTGCCGCCGTGGGTCGCCGCCAAGAAGGCCTTCATTACCACCCGCGTCGGGGATGTCGGCTTCCTGATCGGATTGATCATCCTGTGGAACACCGGCGGCACGCTGCAGTTGTCGCAGCTGTTCGAGCAGGCCGAGGCGAAAACCGGGCCGCTGTTCGCCGCGAGCCTGTTGGGCCAGCCGGTCCTGTTCTGGGCGTGCCTGTGCCTCTTCGCCGGCGCCGTTGGCAAGAGCGGTCAGTTCCCGCTGCACGTGTGGCTGCCAGATGCGATGGAGGGCCCGACGCCCGTGTCGGCCCTGATCCACGCCGCCACCATGGTCGCCGCCGGCGTGTACCTCGTCGCGCGGACCTATCCATTGTTCGAAGCCGTTCCGCAAGCGCTTTCCGTGGAGGCCGTGATCGGTGGCTTCACAGCGATCTTCGCCGCCAGCATGGGCCTGGCCAGCAATGACATCAAGCGCGTCCTGGCGTACTCGACGGTCAGCCAGCTCGGCTACATGATGCTCGCGCTCGGCGCTGGCAGCCTGGCGGCGGGCATGTTCCACCTGTTCACCCACGCGTTCTTCAAGGCGCTGCTGTTCCTGGCCGCCGGCTCCGTCATCCACGCCGTGGGCACCAACGACATCACCGAGATGGGTGGCCTGCGGCGCTTCATGCCGCGCACCTACTACACCATGGCCATCGGCAGTCTGTCGCTGGCCGGCTTCCCGCTGTTTGCTGGCTTCTGGTCCAAGGACGACGTGCTGGCCGCCGCGGCCAGCCGCGCGGGACCGATCCTGCTGGCGTTCGGCGTGATCACCGTGTTTCTGACCGCGTTCTACACGTTCCGCATGTTCTTCCTGACCTTCCACGGCAAGTTCCGCGGACCCGTGACGGCCGCGGTTGAAACCGTTGGCCACCATCCGGCAACGATCGACGCAGAGACTCACGAGGCCGGCCTCCACGAATCGGACGGATGGATGACCGTGCCGCTGATCGTGCTGGCGATTCCCGCGCTGCTGGTCGGCTTCTGGGGCTCGCCGCTGTTCAACAGTGGCTTCCAGCGCTTCCTGGAGGGCTCCAACTACGTCGAAACACAACCGAACCTGGTGCTGGCCGTCCTTGGCGCCGTGCTGGCGATCGCTGGAATCGGCGCTGCCTGGGCGTGGTATGGCGCCCGCGCGTACGTAACCGAGCCCCTGACGCGCTTCGGCATGGCTTACCGCGTTCTGAATCGGCGCTACTACATCGACGAGTTCTACATGTGGCTCATCGATAAGGGCGCGATCGGACTCTCCTACGCGGTGGCCGTTTTCGATCGCGAAGGCCTCGACGGATTGGTGAACGGCGTGGCGAGCGCGTTTGCCAGCGGCGGGCGGGCGCTGCGCACAGCACAGACCGGCCGCGTGCAGAACTACGGACTGGCGCTGTTCGGCGGCATGGCGGTGATCGCCCTGGTGCTGGTGATCGTGCCCCTCGTGCGACCATGAACCTGGACCCGAGCCTCGGTCGCGTTCTCCTGTCGGTGGTGGTCTGGCTGCCACTCGTCGGGGCGCTCGTGGTCGTTCTGTCGAGCAGCGGCCCACCGGAACCTTCTCCCGAGGCGACTGTGCACGGCCATGACGCAGCGCACGTGCCCGGCGTGAACCTTCGCTCCTGGCGCATCGCCACCGCGTTCGCCGCGATCACCTTCCTGGTGGCCGCCTGGCTGTTCATCGGCTTCGATCGCGCGAGGCCTGAGCAGTTCCAGTTCGAGACACGTGTCCCATGGCTGCCGTTTGGCAGCGACTATCGGCTTGCCGTCGATGGGCTGAGCATGCCGCTGGTGGCGCTCAACGCGCTGCTGACGCTGAGCGCGGTAGCTGGATCATGGCGTATCACGACCCGTCAACCGCTGTACTTCAGCCTGTTCCTGGCTCTCGAATCTGCCGTGGCGGGCGTCTTCACGGCGGGCGACCTGTTCCTCTTCTTCCTGTTCTGGGAGCTGGAGTTGATCCCGATGTTCCTGATCATCGGGATCTGGGGCGGCGCCAGGCGCGAGTACGCCGCCTTCAAATTCATTCTGTACACGGTCGCCGGTTCGGCGTTCATGCTGGTTGGCATCTTCCTGGTGGCGTACTTCGGTCCGCGACCATTGACGTTCGGCATTCCCGAGATCGCGCGCTTCAACTTCGCCCAGTACGGCACCGGCATCGCCTCGCTCGGCGGACTCGCGTTCATCCTGCTGTTCCTCGGTTTCGCAGTGAAGGTGCCGATCTTTCCCTTCCACACCTGGCTGCCCGATGCGCACGTCGAAGCGCCGACCGCCGGTAGCGTCATGCTGGCGGGCGTGCTGCTGAAGATGGGCGGCTACGGCCTGCTGCGACTGTGCGTCACGCTGCTGCCCCAAGCAGCGCACGACTGGCAGTGGCTGCTGATCGTTCTGGCGGTGATCAACAGCATCTACGGCGCACTGGTGGCACTGGCGCAGACCGACTTG
>VBGG01000399.1 GCA_005883405.1 Chloroflexota bacterium
GGCCACGGGGTGAGAGAAGTGAACGTAATGCGATCTTTCTTGTGCGCCTGCTGCACGCCGGCAGTGCGCAGGTTTT
The DNA here is from genome assembly GCA_005883405.1 of Chloroflexota bacterium. GTDB lineage: Bacteria > Chloroflexota > UBA6077 > UBA6077 > CF-72 > CF-72. Next base: position 77 of record VBGG01000399.1, read on the forward strand.
CCAGGATCATTTGCGGAAACGTCTGCGTCGCTTCGCGCTCGGCGTCGCGGCTCACGCCATGTCGCTCGATGAAATCGCCGTCCTCGTCCAGGTCGAGGGCCCGGTGGGGCGAAACGCTCTCGACGGTGAATGGCCTGCCACGCGGACCTTTCGGGTGTCGATATACGGCTTGTCGTACAGGTACTCGAACTCGGCTTTCGCGGCAATCGAGGCGTCGATCTCTTTCTGTCGGGCGATTCTGGCCTGCCACCACCTCTCGTGGAGTTCCTTCGTATCGTCATTCCAGGACGGGTCAGCTTCGCGCGGGATCTGCCACTCCTCCCGCTGTTTGTGCAGCGCAGCGTTCAGTTGTTCGCGCAGCGGCTCCAGCGTGGATTGCCATTTCTCCCAGATGACGTCGATCACGGCGTTGTTGGCGATCGACTTCAATGTGATGTGGGGCACGCGCTCGTAGACGAAACCATGGCGGACGCTGCCGTGCACGGGCTTTTCCGAGGGCGCCGTCCTGGTGATCTCCGCTTCTTTGAGCTGGCCCTCGCGGGAATCGGCGAGGATGTAGTAGGGATGCCGGGCACCCATAATTCGAGCGCGCGCTAGCGCCAGCGCCACGCGTGAGGTGTCGATTGTGATCCAGCGCCGTCCCCATTCCTCGGCAACATAGGCCGTTGTGCCGGAGCCACATGTGGGGTCCACCACCAGATCGCCGGGGTCTGTCGTCATAAGGAGACAGCGCTCGACGATCTTGGTTAGTGTCTGAACGACGTAAAGCTTCTGCTCCGCGTAACCTCCAGTTAGCACATCATTCCAAAGATTGGAGATGCGGAAAAAGGGGTAGTCGTCGGCGAATCGCCTGTAGGACAGGGTCGCTCCGTAGGATTCAAGGCGATCCGCCCGGCCGAGTCGTGCAACGCCGAAATGCGATGTCTTCCAACCAGCTTTACCAGGGCTAAATGACTGATTGTGAAATGTAACGGGCCTGGATGCCTCTCCGGCCGACGAGCTGGAGGTCAAGTTATCGCGCCTGTAGACACGCGCGCCTGGCGGCAGTCTGCGCCAATCTGACGACTCTTGTTTGGTCATGCGCCGATGCTGCACATCAGTCAGCCTGACATAGTTGTAGTTGACCCAGCCTTCGCCGGCTCGGCCCAAGTACAGTTGGCGGTATTTCACGTCGGCAATATCGCGGCAGTACCACAGCAGGTAATCGTTGACCGCGGGAAGAACATCCGTACCGATTGCTGGGCTTCCGGCTCCCGTCGTCTTTTGTAGCGTCACGAGCGAGCAGAAGTTTCTCTCTCCGAACACCTCATCCATCAACGCGCGCACGCGGTGGACATTCTCGTCACCAATCTGAACGAAGATTGACCCCGAGTCCGCCAAGAGATCCCGCGCTACGGTGAGCCGATCTCGCAAATAGGTCAGATAACTGTGGATCCCGTCGCGCCAGGTGTCGCGATAGGCTTTGACCTGCTCTGGCTCGCGAGTGATGTGCGCGACGTTGCCGTCCTTCACATCGCGGCTGGTCGTGCTCCATTGAAAGTTCGAATTGAATTTGATGCCGTACGGTGGGTCCACATAGATACACTGGACCTTCCCGCGTAGACCTTCGCGCTCGGCCAGACTTGCCATCACCTGGAGGGAGTCGCCAAGTATCATGCGGTTCGACCAGTTCTGCTCGTGCTGGTAGAACTCGGTGGCGTCACCCTCACCAACCAGTCGGTCGAAATCCGCAAAGAGGTCCAACTGGCCGTTGGGAGATGACGTCATGCCGTCGCGTGAGTGCCGCATCAGGTCCTCGATCAGGACCTTGGGATGAACCTTCTCCTGAATGTAGAGCGGCGGCGCCTGGACCACCAGGTCGCTCCAGTCTTGCTCGTCCTTCCCCCGCCAGACCAATTGCGGGTCAAGGTCGCGATTGCGCCGTGCGTAGGCGACTGGGACGAGCCCCTCCTGCTCGCGCTCGAGCACCGGCTGATACTCGGCGGTCGGGATGTTCGGCCGCGTGACCTCGTCGTATGTCAGGGACTCGACGGTTCGAACTACTGGCTCTTTCGGCATGCGCCAGACTCCCTGCTTACGCCACCGCCAGAGCGCTGACTCGATCGAGCATCTTGTTGAACTCGCTTTCCAGCTTCGCCTTGAAGTCCGACTGGATCAAATACACGTCCGTGAACTCGGCGAAGGCCCAGCGGCCGTACGTGCCGACGTTGTTCACGCCCGGGATCCAGTAGGTGTCCATGGTCGCCTTCTTCTCTTTGGCGTCCTCGCGGCGGTAGCCCTTGATCTCGACAACCAGGTGGAGTAGATCATCTTCGCCATGGCCGCCGTCCACGTTAACGATGAAATCGGGCAGATAGACCCGCGACTCGGACCCATATCGATACGGCACCTCGAGCCCCAGATTGTGGTTCTTCACGTATGCCTTCACCCGCGGGTGGGATTCGGCGACGCGGCAGAACTCCGCCTCCCACTCACTATCGAGGATGATCCAGTTGATGTGACAGCGCTGAGGGTCCGTCTGCCAGCGGTCTTGCCTCGAGGTAGTGAAGTTCATGTGACTGGTCGATCCAGTTGGGTTGTACGGATCGAGAATCGCCTTGACGGGCTTCGTCCCCACCAGAGTGCGCGTGATGGCCGCGGTGATACGCTCGCATGCCATGTCGGCGAGCGCCTGGTACATCAGCTGCGCCGGCTGCGTCTCACCCTTACACACCAGGCAACAGTCCAGCCACTCTCGGGTAATCCGTTTGAGCTGGTTGAAGAGATAGAGCCGTGGCTCTTCGCCCGGATCCCGCCATTTGGTGTAGAGCAACCGCCGCGTCAGGTAGTACAGGAGCGTTGAAGGACGGACATCCTCGAGGTGCTCGAGGCTGAGATCGATCTGCTCCCCGATAACACCCGCGTTTCTGGTGATCGACGGTCCGACGAGGTCCGGAGTGAGCTCCAGGACGGAGTCTGCGTTGAACTCGGCCGTGAGGTGCTCCTCCGGCAACTCGACGCGGTAGCCCTCGACACGCGGAAAGCGAATTTCCAGGGCATCGCGTTCCGGGCGCACAGCTTTCACCTGAATCGTCTCGCGCGGGGGTTGCGGCGGCGCGACCACCGGTTTGGCGGTGAAGTCGAACGGCACGCCCAGCACATCGGCATACTCCACGTTGAACAGACCAGTCGTCTCATTCAGGTCGTAGGACTGCCGGCGGAGCGCGCGACCGATCACCTGCTCGCACAGCAGTTGTGTGCCGAACGCGCGGACCCCAAGCACGTGGGTAACGGTGTTGGCGTCCCAGCCTTCGGTGAGCATGGCCACCGAGACGACGCAGCGAATGGACTCGCCCAGACGGTCCACTTTGCCAACGGTGTTCGTCACCTCGCGCAGCAGGTCCGACTCCGTGATGTTCTCCGCCGCTCGGACGTCACCCGTGCGCTCGACGATCTCGCGCCGGAAGCGCTCGATCTCGTCGGCGGCCATAGTGCGAAAGTTGACGTCGAGCGCATCACCCGATTCCAGCTGCTGGCTATCAATCAGCAGGGTGTTCGGCCGAGCGAGAGGAGTGTCGTAGTCGTCGTAGTTGCGGAAGAGTGGCAATCGCCCGTTCACCACATTGCTAGACCCGTCTTCGTTCTGGCGTACGAAACCAGACATGTAGTCGTAGACGAGTTTGGAGGTGGAAGTGTTATTACAGACGACGATGAAACATGGCGGGACGCGAATGCCGGCTTTGCTCCACAGCTCGAACGTTTTCTCATAATGACCATAGAGGGCGTCCAGGGCAGTCTGCAGCTGGACCGGCAAGCTCAGTGGATCCAGGTCGCCCGACGTTCCGCGGCCCTTCTTCGGCATTTTCGTACGGATGTGCTCCCACAGGTTGCGGAACATCGGCATCTCGTTGCCCGTGATGTTCTCGGCAATCGGTACACGTGGCAGCTTCACAATGCCGCACTCGATCGCATCCATCAGCGAGAAGTCGCTCATCGTCCAGGGAAACAGCGTTCCCTCGGCGTACCCGGACCCGCGTAGGAAGAAGGGCGTCGCAGATAGATCGAGTGCACGTGTGACGCCAATCTTCCTGTTCACCGCTTCGAGGCCCGAGATCCACACACGCGCAGCTTCGTTGTTCTTCTCTGCTTCCTTGCGCTCGTCGGCCCTGAGGTCTTCTTCCTCGTTGTCAGTGCTCGCCTTTTCTCTGTAGCAGTGGTGCGCCTCGTCATTGAGGACCATGGCGTGCTTCAGCCCCATCAGGTCGGGCATCACGCGCTGGATCATCTGGCCCTCAGTTTCCAACGTCTCCAACGCCGGGCCATGCCCCTGGAGCAACGACCGGCTGCCCCTGGACAGCTCGAGCCGTTCTCGGAGCATGAACGCGTGATAGTTGGTGATGACAATCTTGGCGTAGCCGATGTCTTCGAGCATGTCGCTGGGGACAAGCTCGCGGCTCTGGTAGTAGCTGTCAGGATCATTGGGCAGCAGCACACGCAGCCGATCACGGATCGTCAGACCCGGCGTTACCACCAGGAATCCGCGAGTGAACCTGGGGCTGTTCGGGTGGCGTTTGGCGTTGATGGTCTGCCAGGCGATCAGCATGGCCATCACGGTCGTCTTGCCCGCGCCCGTGGCGAGCTTCAAAGCCAGTCGCGAGAGCCGCGGATTCGCGTCGGCATTGGCCCGCGCCAGATGGTCAAGGAAGCGCTTGCCGTCTGCCTCGTGGGGCGCCACCTCGGTGAGCCATATGGCGGTCTCGACCGCCTCCACCTGGCAGAAAAAGGGTCGCACCCCACCAAACGAGTGATGGCGCCAGTGCTGCAACAACCGACCGGTTTCGGGTGTGACGTGCCAATCGGCGAGGTTCGGGATCATCCGCCAGCGATCGACGCGACGACGTACTTCGTTGATGATCGACGTCGGGTCGTACTGCTGGTCAGCTGATGCCAGGCCCTTTCCCTCATCGAGGGGAAGGGCCTGCTGCTGGCCTGCTCCCTTGCGTTTCTTTGGCTTGGGTATGGGCGTGACGAACTGAGCCGGCCGTCGGCTTCCGAGTAGCCGGCCTGTTGGTTGGCCCTGCTCGTCCAGCTCCCAATGGCGTTGCGGATACTCGTAGGGTGAGTTCTGGACGGGGTGAAGAAAGAACTCGTCGCTCACTGCGCCCCTCGGAGCTTCGGTGCGTCCCGTTCTGACGCTCGCTATGGCCATGAGGGACTGGCGGCCTCCTACGCCCGCGGATGGCGTTGACCCCACGAAGAGTTCGCCGACGAAAATGATAGAGACGTTCAGGAGCAGGCTGCCACCGCGACGCGAGCTGACTGGACTCGCAACGGCAGCGGCGGATCAGGCCTGCGTCTCAGCTCTCACTGCGAATGGTCACTTCGTCGTAGTCATCGCGGGCGGACGTCGGTATGGGTGAAGTCGCGCCCCTTGAACAGCAGAGGCTCGCCAGTTGCCCTGGCCAGACGATGGCCTGCCTGCTCCTCCGCCGCGTACGGCGGGTCTAGTACTGGCGACAGGCTTGTGAGCGCCTCGACGGCCTTGCCGTCTGATCGTGCGCAGCGGATGGTCCACCGCCACCCGCGTACAAGGTCCATGAACGGCGGCATGCTCGTCTGCGGATCCTGTCGTCTTCGCACTCCGACCACCTCCGCCCAAGTAAGCCCTACTGTGTCTACCACGCCGATGGTCCGGAGACCTGTCCTCCCCGCACACGCGCGGCCTGGGCCCTAAGACCAGGGTGTCTTGGGCTTCGGCTGCAGCTCGTCGTCGACGTAGATATCGACTTTTTCGTTGTAGAAGCTGAGCATGTTCTCGATCTTGGGGCACTCCGGGATGGGGTACGGGTAGCCCCAGACCAGATCCTTGTGCACCTGGTCGCCGAGGCGGACTGACCAGTAGCTGGCGCTGCCTTTGTAGGGGCAGTGGGTCACGGTGTCGGTGGGCTCAAGGAGGTCCAGGCGAACGTCGACTTTGGGGATGTAGTAGCGCGTCGGCAGGCTGGTCTCGAACAGCAGGCGTGGGCGCCGCGTCTCGGCGACAACGGTGCCGTCGATGACGACCTTGACATGGCGCGAGCTGTTGAGCACGTCCACGCGGTGGTACGGGTCGCGCGGGTGGACAAAGACCTCGTCGTCTTCCTCGTACCAGCTGTCGAGCTTGCCCCAGTAGAAGGCGATGTGGTCGTGGAGCTGCGCGCGGGCGGCGTCTGGCTGGCGGTAGCTCCAGCCAACGTTGTCCACGGTGCGGCCCTGCGATTCGAGGTTCCAGCGAGCCGTCGCCCCCTCAGGCGCAGCCTGGCTGTGCGCGCTCGGCCGCAGCAGGTCCATACGCACGTCCGCCATCGGGAAGTAGTACACCGGCAACCGCTTGGGCTCGAAAACCAGCAGAACGCGCTTGCTGTCGGCGATGGCCTCGCCGCCGAAGAGGGCGCGTACCCGCCGCGGGCTGGGTTCGATGCGCACGTCCGCGTCGGTCGGTCGGTCGGCCCCAGCGACGATGACCTGGTCTTCGAGAGCGGCGGTGTGTGCCTGTGTCATGCGATGCATGCTCCTTTTGGTCGATGTTAACTGCCGGTCGGCGAAGCTTCTTCCATAACCACCGGCACACCCAGGAAGCGTGCGTAGCGCTCGGCGGCATCGCTCACCTCAGCTTCGACGCGGCCGGACGCATCGAGCCCGACAAAGAGCCGCGTTTCGACCCTGAGCGCGTCCTTGCCGACCGTGCGGCGCCACATCCCGATGACCCGCCCGCTAAGGACGACCGCGTGGTCAAAGGGCACGTTGTACCGCCGCGGTAGGGCGGCTGCCCGGGCTGCGTCGAAGTACACGTCTCGGTCACGGTATGCGACGGTGTACTCGTCGTAGTTGGGCAGTAGATACGCTTCCGATGGCATCGGCGGCGGCGTCGACGGCGCGAGCCAGTACTCCAGGCCTTCGAGGTGCTCCCTGACGAGTTGTGTATCCAGCATGGCGATGCCCCGCCTGGCCTGGCTCGCCGTCAGGCCCGACCACCACACGAAGTCGCGTACGGTCGCCGGCCCATGGCTGAGAAAGTAGCGCCTGACCAGTTCGGCCAGTGCCTCGTCGCGGCTGAGGGCGGACGCCGGCGCCACGCGCTCCTCGAGCAGCGCGTACGTGACCTGTTTGCCGCGGCGAGGGCCGCTGCAGATCACTCCGTCCAGTTCGGCGTGCATCATCACGTGGCCGAGGGTTGTGCCGTTCAGCTCGAGTCCGGAGGCACGGAGCGCCGTCCCGAGCTCGGAGCGCGCGAGGTGTTTGCCGCCTTGTAAGGCTCTGGCGATGGCGCGCCGGCTTGTGCCCAGGACCTCGTCGTCCAGTCCGAGGGTGCGGCCGTACGCGCTGATGACGCTGGTAACGCGCGGGCCGGTCAGCTGGAGTAGCCAGCGGATGTCCGCCGGCGCCACGAAGTGCCAGGTCGGCCGCAGCACGTGCGTTCGGAGGATGCTGCCCGCATCGAAGGCTCGGTCGATCGACGCGTGGCTGGCGCCTGGCA
>VBGG01000400.1:0-1438 GCA_005883405.1 Chloroflexota bacterium
ACCCAGGTGAGCGCCTGCTTCGCCGTGCCGCCCGAGGGAGCCCCCGACGAGAGCTGCGTCACGCTGGTCAGGAGCGAGCCGAGGTAGACGTACATCGCCGTCCCGGGGATCATGCCGATGAGCGAGCCCACGACGTAGTCCCGGAAGGTCACCCGCGTGAGCCCGTAGGCGTAGTTGAGGAGGGAGAACGGGAAGGCGGGCGATAGGCGCGTGAGGAGCACGATCTTCAATCCCTCGCGCCCGACGGCTCGGTCGATGGCGGCAAACCTCGGGTTGCCGGCCACGCGCGCCGCGATGCGCTCGCGGGCCAGCGTGCGCCCGAGGAGGAAGGCGACCGCGGCCCCTAGGTTGGCCGATACCCAAACGAGCGGCACGCCGACCGCGACGCCGTAGGCGAAGCCCGCCCCGAGGGTGAGGACGAGTCCCGGCAGGAGGAGCACGCACGCGACCACGTACGCGACCAGGAAGACCGCCATGCCCGCAGTCCCGGCGCCGCGAATCCACGCCACGAAGCCGAGGAGCCACTGGTTCACGGGCAGGAACCGCAGCACGGCCGCCGCCGCGACCGCCGCCAGGACCAGCAGGAGAAGCCGACCCCGCCCGCCTCGAGAAGCGGCCTGCGGGGTTCCCACGATCGCTTGCTGGGGGCGGGGGTTCAGTCCAGACCTTCGTGGCGGCACCCTGGATGCTGATTGTGCCGCCGTCGTTTCAGTTTCCATTCGACCCGCCATCTTTCAAAACGCCGATGCGCGCCATCAACCGGATGAAGAGCGCAACGCCAAGTCCCCAGGCACCGTTGAGAATGAGCGCGCTGATGATGATCCTGGGGTCCCAGCCACCGGCCACCGGCATGGCCTTGAGCGGAAACACGACGAACAGCGCCACGGCGCTCGGCAGGACGGCGCCGATCAGCAGAGCGCGGAACCAGTACGTGCGTTCCACCGCGTTCCGGAGCAGCGGCCAGATCGCCACCCCCCAGACTCCGCCCCAAAGCGCTAGAGATATCACCGCCGGCACACCGAGCGGCGGCGCTGGAGCCATGTCGTACGGCGCGCGCGGAAGCGCACCGGACAACCAGAACAGCGTCAGCACGCCCTGGTGAAACACCAGCGTGGACAGGAAGCCGGCGATGAAGGCTCTCACGTGGGGCACGAGCGCTCTCCCTTATCCTTCAGAGCACCTTCAAGGAATAAGGCGAGCCAGCGCTCCACAGATAATGGGCCCGGTCCGCGTAAAGCCAAGGCGATCAAACTCGCAATATATAGAAGATTGATCTCATAACCGGGCGGCCCGAAAATCGGGCCGGTCGCGTTCAGGCCGATCGTGTTGACGGAACTAAAGCCATAGTGCAGCTGAACCGTGAACATCGCCACGAGCATGGAGACGATGAGGGGCACACTCGCCAGCGTGACAAGCACCCCCGCGAGTATGGCCAATC
>VBGG01000400.1:1489-2662 GCA_005883405.1 Chloroflexota bacterium
ATCTGCTGCAGCAGTTTCCCGAAATTGTCAGGCCCTCTGCTCCATTTCGCCGCGCCATGCGCCATGAAACCGTATCCGACGACTAACCGAAGCGGGAGCAATGCCCACTGACGCGACGACGCGTTGTTCCGTGCCTCATCCATCCTCACCTTCCTGAACGGAACTTGGGACTATCCGACAAACCATTACGCGGTTTAGGCACATACGGGCCGCCTGCCGTCATGCGATCGATTGCCGGCCGTCGCCGCCTCTCGTACCTTGCGCAGGGGGTGCATCTGTCTCTCATCACCACTCGGTACTGCCGGCGGTCTGGCTGTGCATTCAGCAATACGCGGGCCACGCCCGCTGCACTCGTCGCTCCAGGCTTTTGCTCGCCGTGCCGCGCCGACCACTCGGCATGTGTCGAAATCTCGGCAGCCCTAGAACGCCTCGACCGACTAGCCTCGATGTGACAAAAAATCACGCCGCCAGGAGGCGGTCCAGACGCTCGAAGCGTTCGGCGATGGCCGGGACGCGCCCGACATCGAGCGTCGCACACCCGTGCGGGCGCGCGAGGACGCCGGCGCGCTGCAGACAGAGGGCGCGGAGCGTGTGGATGGTTTCGAAGACGAAGAGGGTGCGCCGCTTCCGGGATGCCGTCCGGCGCGGCGCCGTCGTCGCCCGCTGGAAGCTCCGGCTGAGATTGAAGGCGAGCACGCTCAAACACTGCCACGCACTGATCGCGGCATAGCGCATCGAGGGCACGGAGCCGAACGCGAAGCCGCTCTTCAGCTCGCCGTACACCTTCTCGTGCACGCCACGCCCGCACATGAACGCCCAGAGCGCGGGGCCATCGATCGACTATGTTCGTCACCACGGCAGTGTACTCGTAGTGCCCGTCGTTCGGGTCGAAGAGGTCGAGTTGGAAGTTCTTCGCCGTCTCATGCCACACCTGGCGACGGTAGAGCACGATCCGGCAGCGCCGCTGCCAGCAGGCCACCTCGACGTGATGCTCGGCGCAGCTGACCTCGCCGTCGACGCGCAGCCAGCGCCGCGTCTGCAGCACGCGAGCCTTCAGCCCCAGCCACGGATGAAACGGCACCTTTATCGCGTACTCGGCCGCCGCCCGCTCGAGGAGGTCCAGGATGTCGCGCCGGAAAAACGCGCCGTCCATGCGGAATTCGAGCCGGTAGG
>VBGG01000063.1 GCA_005883405.1 Chloroflexota bacterium
GCCACGCGCTGGCCATCTCACTGGGCGACTAGCACCGTCCCGGCGCTGCCATCCACCGTCACGCGCTGGCCGGTGGCGATGCGTTCGGTGGCGCCGGCCACACCAACAACGGCGGGGATCCCGTACTCGCGTGCGACAACGGCCCCGTGCGACATCATGCCGCCCATCTCCATCACCAGGCCGCCGGCGGTGAGAAACAGTGGCGTCCAGCCAGGATCGGTTGACGGCGCCACGAGAATCTCTCCTGGCTCCAGACGCGCGCCGAGCGGGGAGCGGATGACGCGGGCGGTGCCTGTAACGAGTCCAGGCGACGCCGGCGAGCCGCGCAAGCCGTCGCCCGTCGCCGTGGCAGAGACGAGGGCCGCCTCGGCGTCCGTGCCATCCGAGAGCAGCACGCGCGGAATGTGACGCCTAGCTCGTTCACGCTCAAATACCTGGCGGCGTGAGGCCACCGTTGCGCGGAGGTCATCACCTCTTGCGGCGCGGCGTGCTTCGGGCAGCCGCAGGAAGAAGACGTCCTCAGGCTCCGAGAGAAGCCCACGCGAGGCGAGGTCCGCACCAGCCCCGAGCAACAGCTGGCGCGCGGGCGTCGCCAACAGCCGAATGATGTGGTACTTCGGTGCCTCACGGAAGCCGATCAACATGCGTAGCCGACGCAGGACCAATCGGGCCAGCCATCGACGCGGCCCATGCAATCGACCGACCAGCTCAGTGAGCATGGCGTTGGCGGCAGCGCGGCCGCGTGCGAACTGCGCATCCGGCGCCAGGGAGCCGTCCTCCAGGCGGACATGATTGGCCAGTACACCCAGGATGTGGGTTGGATCTTCGGACCACCGCTTGACGCCGATGTCGATTTCGCCGATCGACCGGAAGCCGTAGCGCGCCAGAAACGCGGCGAGCTCGCGCTGCAATGTGTTTGGCAGCGAAGCGTCGCCATACGCGCGAGCGAGGTCGGCGGGTTGCCGCTCGAGAAGCGCTCGTCGCGAATCATGGTCGGATCGCAGCCGCGCGGCCAGCGCCCACAGCGCCAGGTCCATCTCGGTCGTCGGATTATTCGGTGCCCCGCGCGTGAGCGTCTGGATTTCGTCGGGACGCGCAACGCCGCGCAGGAGTGCGTTCGTCAGACCGAGCGTCAGCATGGCCGGCGCCATCAGGCCGACCAACCGCGGCAGCAGATGGGGCGTCGCCTGCAGGAGCAGCCGCTCGAAGGCATCCAGTAGCTCGCTGGCGTCAGCCTGTCGCCGCAACTCGAGCCGAGCAATAGCCTCCATTTCGCCTTCGAAGCGCGCGCGCATCGGCAGTGGGCGCCGTAGCACCTGCAGCGCTGCCCGCGGTAGGCCGATTCGCATCAGACCCGCGGTGATTCGCCACAATGAACGCAGGGTCGGGACGTCTGTTGGCGCCAGGCGTGGATCTGCCGCCAGACGCCTCAGCACCACCGAGCTGCGCGCTTCGCCCGCGCTCAGGATCGACCCGAACGCACGCTGGCCGAATCGGTCGCGCATCACTGGGGTGACGTCCACGAACAGCCGCATGCCAGCATCTACCAGGCCCGGCGGACCAGCCACCGCGTCGGCGATGCGCGCCCCGAACGCGCCGTGCACAGCGCTGCCGAGCAGTTGGAAAAACTGGATGCCCATAGGAGAAAGCGGCTCAAAGTAGCCCTGAAACACGTTGGCGGACAAGTACACGCGCAGGTCAAGTTCAGGATCGGGCACATGCGCCGGTAGCGGGTACAGCGTGGTAATTGGCCGAGACTGCACCAGCCACATGCGGCGATCTGCATCTACGCCGGCGAGGGCGAACTCGATGTCCTGCGGCGCGCCGAAACGCGCTTCGACCTGGGCGGCAAGCTCAGCGAGTCGGAGGACTTCTGTGTCTGAGAGCACCGCTTCCTTGCCCACCAAGCGTCGTTCAAGGATCTTGCCGCGTGGTGTGTCCACAACGTAGTGGTCGGGGTCAACGGCGCCCGAGACAAGCCTTTCACCGAGCTCCGCGATCGCGTCGATGTCCGTCTGTCGCCGGCGGCCGGTGACCGGATCGGCGGTGAACAGCACGCCGGCGGCCGAGGCATCCACCATCTTCTGCACCACGACCGCCAGGCGCACGCCGTCCGGGCTGATGCCATTGGCTTGCCGGTAGACCACCGCGCGCTCGTTCCAGAGGGATGCCCAGCACCGCCGTATCGCATCCAGCAAGTCGACCTCGCCGAGCACGTTCAGGTAGGTGTCCTGCTGGCCGGCAAACGATGCGCCAGGCAGGTCCTCGGCGGTGGCCGATGAACGCACCGCGACCGGGCCACCCCCCAGCGCCCGGTACGCCTGCGTCGCCGCGGCGGCGACCGACTCGGGGATGGCTGCTGCGCGCAGACGCGGCGACGCGTCGCCCGGGTCGTTTGGATCGACACCAGCCGCCTGCGCGGCCTGCCGATAGGCGTCGATCGTGAGCACGAAACCGTCGGGCACCGGGAAGCTGGCGCGCACCAGCTCGCCGAGATTGGCGGCCTTGCCTCCCACGGTCTCGATATCCGAGGCGGTCACCGTCTCGAGA
>VBGG01000401.1 GCA_005883405.1 Chloroflexota bacterium
GACAAACGTGAAACGTAGGCCGGCGCGTTCCAGCACGCGGTGGAACAGTCGGAACGTCCCGCCGTACACGTCATCCGAAGCGACGACGTGGTCACCCGTCTCGAACAGGTGCAGGACGGTGTCTTCGGCGGCCATACCGCTGGCGAACGCCAGCCCGAAGCGACCGCCATCGAGCGAAGCCAGGCACGTCTCGAGCGCAGCGCGGGTGGGATTGGCCGTCCGCGAATAGTCATAGCCCTTGTGCACGCCGACTTCGGACTGGGCGTATGTGCTCGTCTGATAGATCGGCACGATGACCGCGCCAGTCGCCGGGTCGGCGTCCTGGCCGACGTGGATCGCGCGCGTGGCGAATCCGTGCTGATCGCTGGTCATCGGTGGCTGTGCCGGTGGCGGCTCTCCTGGGCGACGAACTCCAACAGATCGAGCTTGGTGATCATGCCCACCGGGTGGTCGCGATCGACGACGACGATGGCGGGTGCGCCGCCGAGCAGCGCGTCGAACGCGTCGTCCATATCCGCGTTGCGCTGGATCGTCGGAAAGGGCGGATCCATCGCCGCCCCGACAGCCGAATCGACCAGTGTTGGATCTCGGTAGATGCGGTCGAGCAACGTTCGCTCCTGGATCGAACCGACCATGCGCGTGTCGGCGCCGTCGCCAGCACCCTCGAGCACCGGCAGCTGGCTGATGCCGTAGTGCTGCATCGCGTCGATCGCCGCACGAACCGTATCGCGCGCCTGCACGCCGACGAAGGGCGGCAGCCGGCTCTGGGTCGCGCGTTGGCTGACCACCTCACCCACAGAGTGCATCGGAAACTGCTCGAGGAAGCCGTTGGAGCGCATCCACTCCTCGTTGTAGATCTTGCTGAGATAGTTGCGACCGGTGTCAGGCAGCAGCACCACCATCAGCGCCCGCGGATCGTCCAGCTCGTGTGCGACGCGCATCGCCGCCACCATGGCCGAGCCGCTCGAGCCGCCCACAAGGATGCCTTCCTCGCGCGTGATGCGACGCGCCATCAGGAAGCTCTCCTTGTCGTCGACGACTTCGATCCGATCGACGAGCGATAGATCGATGGTGCTGGGGAAGAAGTCCTCGCCGATACCCTCGACCTTGTAGATCTTCGGCGTGAAGTGGTCGCCGGCCGAGTAGATCGAGCCCACCGGGTCGGCGCCAACCACCTGGATAGCCGGATTCTTGGCCTTCAGCACGCGCCCGACGCCGGTGACGGTGCCGCCGGTGCCCAGCCCGGCGACGAAGTGGGTGATGCGGCCGCCGGTCTGTTGCCAGATCTCGGGTCCGGTGGTGGCCGCGTGGGCGGCCGGGTTGGCCGGATTGAAGTACTGATTGGGCTGGAATGCGCCCGGGATCTCGCGCGCCAGGCGATCGGCGACGCTGTAGTAGCTCTGTGGGCTCTCACGCGCCACGGCCGTCGGGCAGACCACCACCTCGGCGCCGTACGCGCGCAGCAACGCGATCTTCTCGGTGGACATCTTGTCGGGCATCACGCACACCAGGCGATAGCCCTTCAGCGCCGCGGCGATGGCCAGGCCAGTGCCCGTGTTGCCCGAGGTTGGCTCGACGATCGTCGCGCCGGGTCGCACCAGGCCGGCCGCCTCGGCCGCCTCGAGCATCGCCAGTCCGATGCGGTCTTTGACCGAGCCACCCGGATTGAGCAGCTCGACCTTGGCCACCACCTGGGTGCGCGTGTCGGCGGCGAGGTGCGACATGCGCACGAGTGGCGTGTTGCCTACGGCGTCCAGGATCGTGTCGAGGATCTCGGCCGGCATGCCTACCTTCTTGTTCGGAGCATACGGTTTTTGCCGCGCCCGCTATGCTGCCGCCACGGATGGCCGATCTCGAGCGAGTACACGCCCGTCTGCTCGAGTGGTACACGAGCAATGCCCGGGATCTGCCCTGGCGGCGAACGCGCGATCCATACGCGATCCTCGTCGCCGAGGTCATGCTGCAGCAGACACAGGTCGATCGAGTGATCCCGAAGTGGCACGCCTGGCTGGCGCGCTTCCCAACCCTTGCCGACCTGGCTCGCGCGACCAGGGCGGACGCGATCCGTGCCTGGCAGGGTCTGGGCTACAACCTGCGCGCTGTACGTCTGCACACGATCGCCCAGCAGGCACTGACTGACTACGGCGGCCGCCTGCCGCGGGACGTCGAAGGCCTGCTTCAGCTGAAAGGCATCGGCCGCTACACGGCCGGCGCGGTGGCCTGCTTCGCGTACGAGCAGCCGGTGGCGATGGTTGACACCAATGTGCGCCGCGTGCTGAGCCGCGTGTTGGCGAAGAGCGTGGTGCCGGTGCCCAGTGCGTACGCCTGGAGCCAGGCGCTGATGGACCTGGGCGCGATGCTCTGCCGACCGAGACGCCCGCTGTGCCTGGTGTGCCCGCTGGTGGACGACTGCGGCGGGCCGCGGCCGCGCGCGCTTCCCGCGAACTCAGAAAAGACGGCCGCTGAGCAGTTCCAGGGGTCCCGCCGCTTCTACCGCGGGCGCATCGTCCAGCTCTTGAGGGATGTGCCGCTGGGCGAGGCGGTCGCGCTGGCAGACCTGGTCCGCCACGCTGGCGGTAGGCGCGATCTGGTCCATGAGCTGGCCGCTGACGGCCTGGTCCGTATCGATTCCGCCGAGCGCGTGCGACTCGCCGACTGAGCCAGGCCGCCAACCGCACGGCCGAGGAGAGCACCGCCCAGGATGTCCGTCGGGTAGTGCAGGCCGGCCGCGACGCGACATGCGCCAAGCAGCCACGCCACGCCGGCCATCGTCGCCCCGAGACGTGGATGCGCCCGGCCACCCAGGGCGGCCATCGCCAGCCCGGAGGCGACGTGGCGCGATGGAAACGAACGCTCGGGCGTGTGCGGGGTGAGCGCTTCGACGTCGGACAGGCGGGCGAACGGGCGCTGGCGAGGCCAGATGGCGCCGAGCGCGTCGCACACCAGGTACACCAGCGCGACGGTGCCGAGCATGTGCGTCGCCGCGCGCCGTCGCCCGACCAGCGCCAGGAAGAGCATCAGCGCGACCTCGACGCCCGCTAACCAGGCGGCCAGGCGG
>VBGG01000403.1 GCA_005883405.1 Chloroflexota bacterium
TGTGAATAACCTACAGCGACGGTCGCGCCGGCCCGCCCGAGCTCCATCGCGATTGCATGTCCGATGCCTCGCGACGCGCCGGTAACCAGCCCGGAACGTCCTATCAACGTGCTCATGCTTTTCAGTCCTCCCTCAGCGCTTCTGCCGCCAGTGTCTCATGCGGGCGATGCCATTACCCCACCCCCGGGTGTGGGATCTAGAGAACTACCCGCACTACTCTCCGGGGTAGTTAACGCAAGCTGCAGCTAGATGCAAACTGCAGTTACCGTCGGAGGTCGAAGTCAGATGGATATCCAGGGCAGAGTGGCCGTGGTCACGGGCGCTGCCAGCGGCATTGGCCGCGCGGTTGCGCTTGATCTGGCGCAGCGCGCCGCCACAACCATTGCGATGGTGGACCGCACCGAGTGCTTTCCAGGGCGATGTGACGGACGCCGCGTTTCGGCGCCATGTATTCGATTCGGTGCACTCCACCGGTGGACCGGTCTCGATCTCCGTGCCAGCGGCTGCCATCACCCGCGATGCTCTCCCGGCGCGTGTGCGCGCTACCTGTGCGCGATGGTGGCCTCCTATGGCGTCAGTCTGGCGCCGCCGGACGCCCTCAAGCGCGCGCTCTTCTACTACAACCACGCACTGAGCGTCCCGTACGACCCAAACGACGCGTACGTGTCCAGCGTGCTCGGCTTCGCTCTGCGCGCGGGCGCCGGTGTTGGTGGGACGGTGCCAGGCCAGGTCGGCGGCCACCCATGGCGGATTGCCTTCGGCTTCGAGCAACCATACGCCGCGGCGGCATTCAACCCGTCGATCCCACTCCACCGCGGCATTGACCTGGTCATCGTCGGTGCGCCCAACAACGGTCGTGGCCAGACCTTCCTGGCCTTCTACCCCGGTGTGGTGGCGGCGCTTACCCGCGACCCATTCGGGGGCAACGGGATCATCATCTGGGACGCGCGGAATCAACTCTACCACCGCTACTTCCACAACGATGCGGTGCTGGTCTCGGTCGCAATGACTGCCCTGCGTGAACGCCAAGCGCTGGCCGCGGCCGCGGCGGCCGAGGGAGGGATCGGGTGAGCACATCACTGGTGGTGGCGGAGAAACGCCCGATCGTGCGTGCGACGCCGGCAACGATCAGACGACCACCGGACATCGCGGAGGTGAAACGGGCCTATCCGCTCCCGGATGTTGTGGAGCGTGCCGGGGTAGGGCTGCGTCGGTCCGGCTTGAACCGGTTCCAGGGGTTGTGTCCATAGGAGTGGGCACCTTTCAGGTGAGATCAAGCCGCCACCTTGGGTATGACGCAGATTGAGGTGGAGCGAACCGGTGCGTGGTGCGCCTGGAGGGGCCCGGCAGCCAGCCGGCACGCGCCGGCAGCCTCGGCAGGCCAGACCGCGGCCACCTGCCGGATCAGCGCGCACACCGTCGGCGTGAAGCGTCCCTTGGGCCACGGGTAGGGCAGGACCGCCCAGCCGACTGGCAGCACCCTCCCATGCCACACCACGCCCAGGGTGAAGACCTCCCAGTCCCCACACCGCACGCTGTCCAGCGCCAGATGCGTGACGCCGTCGCGCTCCGCGGGCACCAGGGCCAGCGCGGCCGGCACCAGCCGTGGCACCAGCCAGGCGGGCGAGCGCCAGGGCCGCGTCCAGGCGCGCGCCACGCGCTTGTAGCGCTGGCGGGCGGGGACGGGCAAGGGGCTCGAGAACGCGCGCATCAAGGCGGTGGGCCGCAGACTTTGTCCGACCAGCAGTGCGGTGACCAGATGCGCCAACGCGTGCAGCGCGGTCGCATGGAGCGCGGTGGATGCCGGCAACGCCTGTATCCAGGTTTCGATAAACGGGTACAGTTCCGGTGCAGAGGGCACGCGAATCCTCCGGGTACTGGAGTTCGACATCCTCAGTTTCCCGCTTCTCGTGCCCTCTTGCCCTACCCGTTCCTGCCCACTCCTATGAGCCCCACCCCTACACGGTGGCCGAGCAGAACTTCACCATTCAGCGCCTGCAGGTCAAGGCCGATAACCGGCACGCCGTGTTTCTGACACACGCGCGCGAATCGCTGGCCTACCACTACGAACGCGTTCCCGACGATCCCCGTGTGACCACGCGCTCACACGTCGAAGTCACCTACGGTCGCCGCGTGCTCGACCCGACGCTGGAGCCGCAAGACCAGGCCACTCAGCGCGAACCAAGCATCATCTACTCCGAGCGCGATGTTACGAACTTCGTCGACTTAGCAACCGACTACCGAGCGCCACTGGCCTGCGCACTTCGTTCGTTCGAGTTGACTGGCCTCAAGCTGCCCGCTGGCCAGAGGCGCTACGCGTTCGCGCAGGTGGCCACCGGTGGGACGGACGCAGCGCCAATCGACTACGAGCAAACGCCCAATTCCGTAGCTCTTCAGAAGCGCACAATCGAACACGTTCGGACGCTCTATCGACGCGATAACTTCGCCGGTCCGCTACCGCTCGGTGAAGTGCAGCCACGCGCGCTGCCGTTCGAGACCTACAAACTCGCGTTCACCTCCGGACTCGTCGCCGAGGTCTACGGCGGGCGCGTGACCGACGCGATGCTCTCTGACGACGCCGGGTACGTCCACAGCGAAGGTGACACTCACTGGTGGATTCCATCGGGGCGCACCTTCTATTCCCTCGATCCGCTCTACACCGAAGCCCAGGAGCTCGCCTTCGCCCACGCGCACTTCTTTCTCCCATGCCGCTTCCGAGACCCGTTCCATTCCGGTCTGGTGAGCACTGAGCGATTCGTCAGTCACGACCACTACGACCTCTTGAGATTGGATAACCGATTGTGACCTCAGGCTGCGTTGGGGCGGGGACGACGGACGACCACAAAGCGCGGGGCGGGTCCAGGACGTTGGCCCGGACGGCGGCCGGGGGCTTTTCCGCGGGGTTGGGGTGCCTGAGCCGGAGTGCCCAAAGTGACCAAAAGTCCACCGAAGGCACGCTGGACGCGACCCGGCGTGAGGCGTTCCGGGGGCCGCGGCCGCTCCCAGGGCAGGCGTTGATCCGCCACGACTGGCCTGGCCAGCCAGAGCTGCCAGAACACCGCAGCCAGCAGCCAGGTCCAGCGGTCGGCCGCCGCTGGGTGGCGGGGGCGCACCGTCGTCCAGCCCAGGCTCTGTTTGGCGAATCGGAAGGCGTGTTCCACGGTGAAGCGCCGCAAGTACCAGCGCCAGACCTGGTGCAGGTCATTCGGCAGCTCCCCGCCGATCCAGGCCAGCCACAGCGGGCTGGGTCGGCCATGGCGGGGCAGGTGCTCGACCTGCACGCGCACGACGGTGAAGGGCGCGTTGGCGGCGTCCTGGACATGCAGCTCGGTCCAGGCGTCGACGGTCACCATGCCGTAGGCCGGGTGCTCCAGGCTGGCCGACCGATCGGGTCGGCCGTGAGTGCGCGCGTCCTTGAGCTTGAAGACCGAACCATGCTTGTGGGGCCGACCACGGCCGGAGTACGGGCCGGGGGCGCGGCGGAAGACACGGTTCTTGGCCAGGCGCACCACCAGGTCGGCGTCCAGGTGGGCCTGGGCGAGCTGGGCCACGTCATGGGCACTGTCCAGCGCCACCACTGGCCGAAGCGCCTGGGGTGCCTGTCCGGCGCGTGCCTGAGCGATCTGGCGGATGGCCATCTGCGTCGGGGTCCCGGCGGTCGGTCCGCGCCGCTGCACGTCCAGCGGCAGGACCCAACTCCCCGCCACCTCCGGCACCTGCACCAGCCAGTGGTAGGCCCAGGCTGGCACCACTCCCTGCTGCGGCTTGCCCGGCAACGGGCGGTGCTCCCAGGTGCGGGCCGGGCTGGTCGCGGCCGCCGGTCGTGGCCAGTGGGTGCCATCCAGCGCCCACAGCGGACGCTCGCCTGGCCCTGGCAGCGGCACATGCGCCTGGAACAGCGCGCGCAGCCCGCCCACGTCGAGGGTGCCGTCGGCCAGCGCGTCACAGGTGCTGGGCCAGCGGCGGCGGAAACACGGGCACAAGCTCAGCCGTACCAGCGTCCGCCGCTCCGGGGCAGTCAGCACCGCATCAACGAGTTCGAACAAGCTATCCTGGCGGAGGCCCAGGTCGTCGTACAGCTCCTGACGGAAGGAGCGAAGTCTTGCCAACAGCTTGGGATCTGTCATAACCCCAAGCGTGGCACCTTCGCTCCCAAACCGGAAGCCCCCGATGCTCCTGGGCCACTGCTTTGTCCAATCTCCAAGTTTGATTGCTGTAAAGAAGGAGTGAGTCACTGGTAGGAGGACCTCTCGCATTCATGGGAGCACATTCGAGCTCCGGCCAAGACCGAGGCCTTACCAGTTGCGGAATCACGACGGCCCATGGGATGTCGGGCCCACGAGCCCTGCCATTAGAGCGTCAGCGTGAACCGCCGACTCGTCAACTACCCGTAATGAGGGAGGATGCTGCTTGTGCACGTGTTCTGTGGGATCGACTGGGCTGAAGATAACTACGACGTTGCACTCGTCGACCAAGCCGGCGTTGTGCTGACGGAGCGGCGGATCGATGACAACGCCATTGGCTATCAGCTATTACTCGCGCTCCTGGCCGAGCACGGCGACGACCAGGTCGAGCCGATTCCCGTCGCTATTGACACACCGCGCGGTCTGGTGGTCGCCTGTCTGCGTCGCACTGGACGACAGGTGTGCGCGATCAATCCACTATCTGTGGCGCGCTATCGTGAACGGCATAGTGTGGCCCGGACCAAGTCCG
>VBGG01000402.1 GCA_005883405.1 Chloroflexota bacterium
GGTGATGCGCGAGTCCGATGCGTCAAGCTTTCGCCCCCTTGCTACTCCCATGAGCGTCGATTGAAAGCAGGCGGCGTAGCCAACAGCGAACAGCTGCTCGGGGTTGGTACCCGGACCGCCCGCGCCACTCATCTCTACTGGGACGGACAGATCAACGTCGAGCCGGCCATCCGAGGTCCGGCCATGCCCTTGACGTCCGCCTTCGACCACCGCCTCGGCGGTATACAGAGTTTTCATCGTTATGGCTCTCCTCGAGGCGAGGCGCGGCAGGGCCGCGCCTCTAACTCTTTTAATCGCGGTGTCTCAGTGCACGACCAGATGGCCCGTCATCATGGTCGGGTGGACATCACACTGGTAGAAGTAGCTGCCGGCCTGCGTTGGTGTAGTGAACTGCACCGTTTCCAGATCGCCGGGGCCACTCTTGATTGAGGTTTGTGCGATGGTGGGTGAATTCGCGTCGGGGCCCTCGAACAGATGCCAGTTGTGCGGAATTGACGAGTTGTTTGTGTACTGGAGCGTTACTTGTGTGCCGGCTGCGGCGTTCAGCGTCGTCGTGTCGAAGCTCAACGGATCGCTGGCCGGGGTGCCCACTGTCAACTGGCCGGCGCTCGACGCGGGTGCAACACCAGCAGGTGGGTTGGAAGCCGCACTCGGTTGCGGTGTGGCGTGTGCGGATGCGCCGATTTTCAGTGCAACCACCTGCGGCGGGCTCGCGAGCCCCACTGGCACCAACAGCGTGTCGCCGGCAACCGACAGGAACCCGTTAATTCCGCCGGGCGCCTGCCACATCCATACCTGCTTGCCCGACGTTCGATCGAAAGCCAGCACCTTGCCCTTGAAGGTCGACGTGAAGACGAGATCGCCAGCGACAGTTGCCGCGCCAAATGTAGGCGCGTCGAGGTCCGCCTTCCACTGGATCTGGCCCGTGGCGGCATCGATCGCATCCAGCTCGCCTGTCCCGTTCGTGACATCTGCGGTGGTGAATTTCGTGGCAGTAAAGGTGGAGGCGGCATTCACAACTGGAACGTAGACAGTTCCGTCCGCGAACGCCATGGGTGTCTCGACGCCGCCATTAGAACCAGGCAGCACGGTGACGGTGGAGTCGGTTGGGAAGCTCTCAAGGTCATCGTTCTGGTGGATACCAACTGCCGTCCTCCACAGTAGCTCACCCGTTCGTTTGTCGAAGCCGGCGACGTAGCCCGCCTTACCGGAACCCACGACGATGTTTCTGGATGCACCATTGGGCTGCACGGTCGCAAGGATCGGCGACGCCTCAAAATCGGCATCAGTCAGATCGTGGGACTTCGGCTGTTGGTACCACTGCAACTGACCGGAAGCATCAAGCGCAATTGCTGAATTGGTGTACAGATTCGGACCAGGCCGGCTGGTTCCGTTCGGATACTCGGCAGTGCCAGGAAACGGCGCAGGATTGCCGATCCCCCAGTACGTCATGCCTGTGGAGGTGTCGATGGCTGGCGGATACCACGCTCCGCCGCCGCTGGTTACGTCGGGATGACCCCACAGGTCACCATCCTTGACCGTGTTGAATGACCATTTGACGCTGCCGGTCTGTTCGTCGAGAGCGTAGATAATGCCCATGCCGCCGCCAGGGTAGAAGTTTGTCCTGCCCGTCCCGGGCACGGTACTCACGTACACGGTGCCGCCGTAAGCGGCGATCTGCTGGTCAATGCCCTGCGTATCCACTGTCGCAAGCTGCGTGGACCAGACTTCGGCGCCAGAGTTGGCGTCCAACGCGGCCACCGTTTGCACGTTGCTTTCGACGAACACCTTACCCCCGTCGACCGCCGGACCGTTCGGGCCAAGATCGTCAGCGTTGTACAACTTCTGCCACTTCAGGGTGCCCGTCTCCAGGTCGATGGCATACACGTTGCTCTTCAGATCCTGCAGGTAGACCGTCCCGTTGACCACCACCGGCGACGTGGAGAGCGTGCCGTAGGTCCCCCCGCCGGCAACGCCAAACGTCCACGCGACGCCAAGCTGACCGACGTTGCCTGCAGAAATGCTGCTATTGGTCGCCGCCCGTGTATTCGCGTAGTCGAAGTTGGCTTGTGGCCAATCGACGCTCGCCGTTGACGGGCTTGTCCGAGTCACCGGCGCAGCAGTCGCTTGCGCAGCGGTGGGCTTTGGCGCCGCAGTAGGAGCCGCGTTTGGCGCCGCCGCAGGCGCGGTGGTGGGTGTCGGCGCGGCAACTGCCGGGGCTGTCGTCGGTGGAACCGGTGTGGGGGTCCCCGCTGGTGCGGTGCACGCCACGGTCAGAACCGCAATAGCAACTAACATAATCCGTCGTTCCATGGGATATCTCCAACACTGATCTCGTTTTCCACTTCATGCACGCCCGGCGCCGCCCAGGCCGCTCGGCCAGCCTCGCGGTACTCCGCCCATGAATGGACGGTTCCCCGAAGCCTCACCTTGCCGTCGTCGGTCTCCACGTGAATGCCCTTGGCATCCGTCTCGGCACTGCGAATGAGCGACTTTTCGATCTGTTCTTTGAGCTCACCGGCCCCGACAGACGGGACGATCCTGATTTGATTGTTTATACCCTTGACGCCGACCAGAAAACGCACCGCCTGGTAGGCGGCCTCACGCTGGAACTGGTAGGCAACCTCGCCGGTAAGCGTGAGCAAGCCATGGTCGGCCGAGACCGAGAGGCGCTCGGCGGGTACCGATACGTTCCAACGGAGGGCATCTTTCGCTGCCCCGGCAACGTCCGCATCCGTTCGCTCATACGCTGGCGGCAGCCGAACCTCCAGGTTGTCAAAGACGGAGACGACGCCGCGTACCCGCCGGGCATCCCGCTCGGCTGTGTACTTCTCGGTGTAGCTGCCGATGGTGCCGCTGAGCTTGACCGCACCATCATCCGCCGACACTACTTCGATATTCGCCGGGTTGATGCTTGGGTCCCACAGCAACTCGTCGAGTACGTCTCGCTGCAGTTGGGCATTGTTCTTCATTGAGCGTGTGCCTCCATTGAGAGATTCGCGAGCTAATTCCGCCGCGTC